>CAZUMH010000008.1:0-64350 GCA_964621645.1 uncultured bacterium | reverse complement strand
GAGTAATCCCAAATCGAAACACTACTGTCCGTTAATACGAGAGCCACTACAGGAATATTCTCTCTTTTTAAGGATAACACCGCTTCCATAACGGATGGATTAAACTCCACCGGCAAATACGGTAATGCTCCTAAAGACGTCTTTTCCAGCTTTTTATGGGGAGGATGAGCCGTGATTCCGCACGGCATCACTTTTTCCACCAGGGCGCAATCGGCAGTACGAATTATTGATCCCACATTGAAAGCACTACGCAGATTATCCAGTATCACCGTTATGGGGCGGCGCTCGATATTTTGGAATTCCTCAGGAGTTAATGGTGAATCAAAGGAAAGTACATTTAATTTTGTTTCCATCATAATTGACTGAATCCAATTTGTTTATCAACAGTTTCCTGAAATTTTTCAATAATTTCATCCAGGTGCCGCTCTGAAAATGATTCGGTCACTGTTATGGGTGAACCAGAAGCTATAATGCAGCGGGAAAACGGCTTTGGGACCATATAGCCGCACCAAGTATTTTTTAGAATGAAGGCGCTCTGTGCACTGGTAGCAACAGGAACGATGGGCCTGCCGGTTTTGGCGGCCAGATAGACAATTCCTGGCTTTGACTTATGGAGCGGGCCGCTGGGACCATCAAGAGCGAAGGCCGCATTATACCCGTCATCCACTTTCTTTTTCATGCCAAGAAGGGCCCTCACACTCTCGCGTTTACTTGAACCTCGTACCACTTCATAGCCGAACCGTGAAAGGATTCGTGCCTGAATCTCCCCGGCCCAGCTGAGATCCGACATTATGGCGATGCCCAAGCGGGCAAAAAAAGGCACGAGCAGAAACTGCCTCCCATGCCAAAAACCATAGAACGCTGGAGCTGACTGTTCCGTATCCTCTTTCTGGATGAATTTGACCTTCAGGGTAGAGACATAGAGTCTGAAAGAAAGGACCGCCAGCCCGGCCAGCATATTAATAAAGCAATCGGAATAGGTGATCCGCCTCCTCAGATTCTTCAATTTCTTGGGCATAGATGTCAATGCAGTACTCTTTTTATAAGACTTAGATTATCCAGCCGAACGTAATCGTAAGCATCTGCGGATTGGGAGAGGGCCGGAACAGCAAATGCCAGCGTACATCAAGAGTCGATCGCCATTTCCCGTGGTGACGCAGCTGGAGTATTCCGAGATTTATCCCCAAAGTGGTGACTTTATTTGTTTCACCTTCCAGTCGCTGGTCCAGCGTATATCTCCCCATTGCAAACGTTAAATAATTTTCAGTAAAAATACGTCCGGTCAGGCGATAGAGAAGACCCGCGTCAGCCCATGCTGTATTAAACCGTATTTTGTAATTATCATCCGTAATCGTACCCAGTCCAAAGGTATAGAGACCATTCCCTGTCAGCCGTAGAGCGATCCTCCCTCTTACGCGTGATTGCAGTGCCATCCCGGCGGTTACTGATATTGGGGGACGATAGACAGAATAGGAAACTTTAGGCAGACCAAAACCAGCATAAAGGCCGACACTGACCGCACCTGTCCGAAAATCCTGGGCCTGCAAAGAAATTCCTGTTACCATTAAGAACAGGATGATACTCTTTATCTTCATTCCACCTCCAAATTGTCACTCAGACCTCTTCGGCAGTCAGGAGTAATTATCCTCATTAGAGACTTCCGGCACCTTCGGTTTTGCCATACTCACGTTTCGCTATCTTTCTCCGGACAGCTTCCGAGGCCAGATTCATTCCTTTCATGACAGTAGTGGAATGATTTGCAGTACGTAAAATGATGAGATAATCCTCATATACCATCAAAGCCTCATTTTCGGAAATCCAGCTTACACTTGAATCACTTTTTGTAACAACATCTTTCTCCGTGAGATACTCCTGAACCAGTTTTACCTGTAGTGAATCCCGCAGCCGAACGATAGTAACCATAAAAGAAGAATCCTGCCTGGAACCTCGATAGTAGGCCGCTTGCCCGGCCTCAAGCCAATCCACCTTTGGAAGTATCTCACTATCGGCATCAGATGAAATAAGCCTGGGCATACCATCCCAGCTCCAGCCTTTTACCAGTCCCGGCCCCGGGAAAAGGTTTAGTACACCTGTCACCGGTTTTTCACAGCTTAACCAACCCAGACAGAGAATTACACAAAGTGATGCTATTTTTTGTTTCATTTCTTTTCCTTTCCCCTTGAGGATTGACAGGTTGAATGCTCTTTATAAAAATTAAGGTGCGCTCCTGAGATAATAGAATTTTCCCCGAAGCGTTTCCTGATATCATCAACTGTTTTTTCTACTTTGTCGACCTTTACACTCTCTTCCTGGAAAAGTGATGTCTGCACCATTTCATCGTCTGTCAGCTGACTGACACCAACACCGACCAGTCTGACGGCCCTGCTTTCTTTGTAAAATTCCTTGAGTAAATCGAGGGATTTATTTTTAATTGTCTTAGTGGATTGGAAATGTTCCTCAACAGTAAATGAGCGAGAATAGGTTGAGAAATCGGCAAACCTGATCTTAAGCACGACAGTACGTGCCGTCAAATACTGGTTTCGTAACCGATAACCCACCTTCTCGGCCAGCCGGCATACCGCATCCCGCACGATCTCAAAATCATCTATGTCTTCCGGGAACGTGGTTTCATTAGAAATGGATTTAACCTGATGCTCCGCGCACACAGGCCGTTCATCCAGACCGCGGGATCTGTTCCACAACACTTCCCCCATTTTTCCGTACATGGTTTTCAATTCTTTTAGAGTAAGTCTTCTCAGCCCTCCGATGGTATCAATGCCCAGGTGTTTCAGCCGCTCAAGCATTACCGGCCCGACTCCCCAGAGACGTGAAACCGGCAACGGATCAAGAAACTCCGCTTCTTTTCCGGGAGGAACAACAACGAATCCATCAGGTTTATCCAGATCTGAAGCGATTTTCGCCAGTAGTTTGCTCGGTGCCACGCCCACAGAAGCAGTGAGTGCCTGCTCTTGCAGTATATCTTCCTTGATTCTTCTTGCCAGGATGACTCCATCTCCAAACAGTCTTCTGCATCCGGTCACATCAAGAAACGCCTCATCCAGGCTGATAGGTTCGATCAACGGGGTATAGCGTTTAAAAATCGCCATGATTTTTTTACTTACTTCCGCGTAAAGTCTGCCACGTACCGGGAGAAAAACGGCCTTGGGGCACCGTTTATAGGCTTGTGAGATAGGCTGAGCCGAGTGGATTCCGAATCTTCTGGCCTCATAGGAAGCCGCAGAAACAACTCCTCTTCCCTTCCCACCCTTGGGGTCGGCTCCGATAACGACCGGTTTATTTTTAAATTCAGGGTGTTCCCGCTGTTCCACGGATGCATAAAACGCATCCATATCAATGTGGATAATTGTCCGGTCACTGAGACGTTTTTTCCCGGATTGCTGCTGATTATCTTCCATTTCTCTCTTTCCAGCACTGGTAATCAGTAATAATCCGGGCATGATCGAAAGCAATAGTGCCAGGGAGTCGTTCCAGTGGAAACCAGACGGCCTCATCGGCATCATCGCCTGCCTGAATTTCTCCCTTCCAGTCTACAATGAATACCGTTGAAATGGTGTGCAGCCTGACATCCCGGTTTGGATCTGAATAGACCCCCAAGAGATCCAGAATATGACAGTCAAGGCCCGTTTCTTCCTTTGCCTCCCGTACGGCTGCGTACTCCAAAGTCTCGCCATAATCGACAAATCCCCCCGGCAACGCCCATCCCGACGGAGGATTCCTTCGCTTAATAAGAACTATGGAGTTCCCCCTGGGGATTATGACATCTACCGTGGGAACCGGATTACGTGGTTTCGGCAGGCTTTTGCCGCAGTGTGGACAGGTGTTTCTATTTCGAACATTATTCATCGGAGCGATTCACTTATGATAAGGCAGTTTTTTCATAATAGTAAAGGCCCGATAGAGTTGCTCGAGCAAGATAATTCTTGCCAGATCATGCTGGATAGTCATTTGGGAGAGAGAGAGGATAAAATCAGACTGGTCCAGTATTTGTTGAGAAAGACCGTAGGCACCGCCGATGATAAAACATATTCTCCTGTTTCCCGAAAGCTGCCATCTTTCCAAAGATCGGCTGAAATCCAGTGATGAGAGGTGTTTTCCTTTCCTGTCCAAGCATATTAGAAAATCGCCTTTCTTAAGGTGTGACCGCAGCAATTTTTCTTCATATTTCATTATTTCGGTTTCAGACATAGCTGATGAAGCTTCCGCCTTTACCCCTTCTATTGAAAAACGGTTAAAAAGATTTATCCGTTTTTCGTACTCATCGTGCCACTCCCTGGCTATCCGGTTTTTATGTGTCTCAATGAAAAAAAGGGATAACTGCATCAATCCTCCGGAGCCCGGTTAATAATCTGTAAGATTTCAAGAAGCCCTTCTTTTACTTGACTGACGATAGTATCACAGGGATCAATGGGGACACTATGCGAAGAAACGGCTCTCCCTGACTCCAGTATTTCTGTTATCCTTTCATCACTGAGATTCTCTTCTTGGAGTTCTTTGATTTTTTTAATGAAATCAAGCTGGTCCGGCTTGTAGCATTTTCTCCCGGATCGGTTTTTCACAGCCCTTAAGAAAGGGTAGCTTCGTTCCCAGATCTGCAGCTGCCGGGCTGATATTCCAGCCATGCTGCATATCTCGGAACTTGAATAATATATCCGCCGTATGGTAAAATAACCCATGGCTTTCCCCCACTGGTATATTTGGGAGGGTAATAGACGTATTATCGTAAGTTGTGCGGTTTAACCAGAGCGGTTCCGTGGGAACAGAAATTAATAATTCTCAGTTTTATATTTTCTATTTTTGATAACGCACCACCGTCGATTTTTGCCTTTAAATTGAGAATGTTATCAAAAAGATAAAAAGCTTTTCTCTCAAAAACAAATGGTTCTTGTAATTCTCTGGTCCAGGGTTTCCTCCAAAAACCGCAGCAGCAGGAATAGCCTGCTTCTGCAGCAGATGTGATGATAGATCGGGAGTATCGCCCAAAAGGAAAACTGACTGATGCAACACTGCTTCCCAGTATCTCTTCCAGCTGTTCCTTTGACGTCCGTAATTCTTCCCGCACCTGATCCGGTGTAACGCGGGTCAAATCGGGATGATTAACTGTATGTGAACCGATCTCCCATCCGTTTTCATGGAGTTCCGTGATATGTTGCCTGGATATATGCTGAAAGAGCCTGCCTCCTAGATTAACATCCCATCTGTTCAGCAATCCAATATAGCCAGAAATAATGAAAATAGTGGCATGAAATCCATATTCCTGCAAGATGGGATATGCGTATGTATATATCGAATCATATCCATCATCGAAGGTAATAACAATACTTTTGGGAGGCACAGCCCTGAGAGTACATAATGCTGACATATTCAGACTGGTATAGCCATGTTCATGTAAATAGCGTATGACATGTTTGAAACAACGGGGAGTCACACGGGTGACCCCCCATTCAAAACTGTTATCCACTTTATGAAAAGTGAGAATTGGAACGTGATGGATGGATTGATTTGTCACTCGGTTTATCCCCGAGATCGGTAAATGCTCAGACCCTCTTCAAGTATTTTCAGGGATCTCTTCAATTCCTCGGTATTCAGGACATAGGCAATACGTGCTTCCTGCCTGCCTTTTCCGGCTGATACATAGAATCCAGGACCGGGAGCGATCATGACCGTTTCACCTTCAAGCGTGAAATCTGTGAGAAGCCAGCGAGCGAAATCTTCAATATCGGCGACCGGAAACGTTACCATCATATAGAAGGCGCCTCCCGGTCTTTTCACTTCCACGCCCTCTATAGACTGCAAACCCTCATAGAGAACGTCTCTTCTTGCCTTATATTCCTTCAGCATTCCGGGAAAGTAGGCATCACCTGCTTCAACCACGGCAACCGCGCCTATTTGCTCCAGGGTGGGCGGGCACAGACGGGCTTGCCCAAACTTCAGTATTGTATCCATCACATCCATGTTTTTCGAAACGACACAGCCTATGCGAGCGCCGCAGGCACTGTAACGTTTTGAGAGGCTGTCTGTGATGATGGCATGCTGTTCAATTTCTGGGATAGCCAGGATGCTTACCGCTTTCCCCTCGAAAACGAATTCCCGGTAGACTTCATCGGAAATGATGAAAAGGTTGTGCTCACGGGCTAAAGAAGCTATTTCTTCCATCTCTTCATAGGTGAGCACTGTTCCGGTCGGATTATTGGGACTGCAGATGAGAATGGCTCTGGTCTTCTCGTTGATAAACGGTGAGATAGTATCGATAGGCGGCAAATGATACCCTGTGGCCGGATCGGTGGCGACAGGGACTAGATTAATCCCAGCCATTCTGGAAAAGCCGTTATAATTGGGATAGAACGGCTCAAAGGTGATGATTTCATCACCTGGATCGGCAACCGCCATCATGGCAAAAAGCACTGCCTCACTGCCGGCCGTAGTAACCATGATGTCGTTTTCGGTCACCGTTTTCAGTCCATTTCGATGATAGTATTTACATAAACTCTCACGAAGCGCCGGGATGCCGTTGGAAGGGTTATATGCCAGCACGGGATTATGGTAATCCCGTACTGCTGCATAAAATTCAGGCGGTGTTGCTATGTCCGGCTGGCCGATATTGAGATGAAATACTTTTGTTCCCCTTTTCTTGGCCTCATCGGCATAAACAGCCAATTTACGGATGGGGGATGGAGGAGTGTTACGTCCTCTTGAGGATATATTAAGAGATGCCATACCTGCTTCCTCCGGCGCATACAGTATTATGAATTCATTTGAGCAGTGCTTTTCGGCTTAGATCCAGTTTGCCTTCCGGTGTTATCTTTAATAATTTAACTTCCACCTCCTGTCCCACCTTCAGATGATCCTCAACTTTATTGACTCTTTCCAGCGCGATCTCGGAAATATGTAACAGTCCTTCGCGGCCGGGAAGAATCTCGACAAAAGCTCCGAAATTTGTAATCTTCTTCACTTTGCCCTTATAGGCCTTCCCTATCTCAGGTTTCTGGACCAGGTTTTCTATCATCTCGATGGCTATCTGACAGGCCTCTTCATCGGTTGAAGCGATCTGTACTGTTCCGTCATCGTCAATATTAACTTCAGCACCGGATTTCTCGATTATTTCACGTATCATCTTGCCGCCTGGTCCGATTACCATTCCGATATCTTCCACATCGATGTGGATAGCAACGATACGGGGCGCATAGGGTGAAAGATTCTCTCTAGGGGCGCTGATGGTACTATCCATGATATCGAGTATCTTCTGGCGAGCGATATGAGCGTCCGCTAAAGCCTTCCGCATCAAATCCGTGGAAATGCCGCTGATCTTGATATCCATTTGCACGGCGGTAATACCTGTTCTGGTACCTGCCACTTTGAAGTCCATATCGCCGAGATGATCTTCATCACCGAGTATGTCGGTAAGGATGGCTACTTTGTCATCTTCCTTTATCAATCCCATAGCTATTCCTGCTACCGGAGTCTTTACGGGAACCCCCGCGTCCATGAGGGACAAGGAGCCGGCACAGACTGTAGCCATGGAGGAAGATCCATTGGACTCAAGAATGTCTGACACGATTCGGATCGTATAGGGAAATTGTTCCTCGGAAGGGATCATCGGTTTCAAGGCTCTTTCTGCCAGGTTTCCATGTCCTATTTCACGACGGCTTGGCCCCATAAATCTCTTTACTTCTCCCACACTGAAGGGAGGGAAGTTATAGTGCAGCATATAACTCTTCCAGGATTCTCCATCCAGTCCCTCAATCTTCTGTTCGTCAACTTTGGTTCCCAGCGTGGTAACCGTGAGACTCTGGGTCTCCCCTCTGGTGAAAAGAGCTGATCCGTGAGTCCTGGGCAGAACACCGACTTCGCAGGTAATGGGGCGGATGTCTTCGTGGGAACGTCCGTCAATCCGTTTTTTATCATTGAGAATCATAGCGCGGACTATTTCTTTCTCGATGTCATGAATGATATTCGATATCTTCATGGCGCCATCCGGATATTCTTCCTGTAATTGCTCCCAAACAGCATTTTTAACCTGTCGTTTGGCCGCCTGTCTCGCAAGTTTTTCCTTGATAAACAAAGCTTTTTTCAGGGGATCCTCTGCA
Source organism: uncultured bacterium (assembly GCA_964621645.1). GTDB lineage: Bacteria > Zhuqueibacterota > QNDG01 > QNDG01 > JAGLOF01 > CAZUMH01. Next base: position 56,245 of record CAZUMH010000008.1, on the reverse strand, counting down.
AGTCCCCGGACTTTCGCTTCCAATTCTTCATTGACCTCAACGGCCGGGAGTTCTCTTTTAGGCTTACCCACCTCGGAGACGATACTTTCTTCCAAAGCGATAATTTTCTTTATTTCATCATGTGCAAGCGTAAGCGCTTCCAGCATGTCCTCTTCTGATATTTCTCCTGCTTCACCTTCAACCATGGCAAGCGCTTCTTTCGAAGCGGCAACGATGATGTTCATATCACTTTGTTCCAGTTCACTGAAGGTGGGATTGACGACGAGTTTTCCATCTATCCGCCCCACTCTGGCTGCTGCGATGGGCCCGTCAAATGGAATGTCTGAAATAGACAAGGCTGTCGATGCACCGATCAGACCAAGAACATCAGCATCATTTTCCCTGTCAGATGACAGGATAGTAACGACAACCTGAACCTCATAATTAAAATTTTGCGGGAAAAGAGGCCGGATGGGCCGGTCTATCTGACGAGCACTGAGTACCTCTTTCTCGTGAGGTCTCCCTTCCCTTTTGAAGAATCCTCCGGGGATTTTACCGACCGCATATGTCTTTTCACGATATTCAACTGAAAGAGGGAAAAATCCTCTGTCTTCAATTGGTTCTTTGCTCGCTACTGCCGTAGCTAAAATGACTGTATCTCCATATTGCACCAGGGCTGAGCCATCCGCTTGTTTTGCGATCTTTCCTGTCTCGATCGTCAGTTCACGTCCACCTATTGTAATACTTTTCTTTAATTGCATTTCATACTCCTAACATATTTTATCTCGCAGGGGTTTCCTAATAACATATTTTATCTCCTTGATAAATAAACCCCAGGATCCTTCATCTGCGGATACCCAGTTGCTTAATCAGCGTTCTGTACGTATCAAGATCATGCTTTCTCAAGTAATCAAGAAGACGGCGCCTCTTGCCTACCAGTTTCAGCAGCCCCCGTCTGGAATGATTATCCTTTTTATGGGTCTTCAGATGTCCCGTTAACTCCTTTATCCGTTCGCTTAAGATGGCGATCTGTACCTTTGTATTGCCGGTATCGGTCTCATTGCTTCCGAATTTCTTCGTCAACTCTTCTTTCTGTTCTTTTGTCAAAACCATTTCTTCCTCCTAGATTCTGTCCGCCAGGATATCCTGTGAAACACGGCTGTCACATATCAGCTGTTTTACCAGGGCTTCCCGACTTGCAAACTTTTTTTCTTCTCTGATTCGATTAATAAATTCAATTGATAATTTTTGCCCGTATAAATCTCCTTTAAAATCATGGAGATGGACCTCCAAACCGAAACCGCCTCCAGGGATAGTTGGCTGATATCCGATATTGGCCATGGCGCGATAGGTTGTACCATCAAGCCTCGCTATCACCGCATATACACCGTCTGCCGGGATCAGTTTGCCGGAATCGTTCACCTGAAGATTTGCCGTAGGAAATCCAAGTTTGGTTCCGATCATTTTTCCCTTCATGACGATGCCGGACAAGGTGTAGTTCCTTCCCAACATGTAACTTGCCAATTCCACATCGCCATTATTTAACAGATGGCGGATCTCGGTACTGCTGATCCTGGTTTCATTATGATAAACCGGGGGCACAATATGGACGGTAAAACCATAGATCCTCGCTAATTCTTCCAGAAGATCATCATTACCTCTGCGCCGGTAACCGAAAGCGTGATTAAATCCGGCCACGACCGCTGTAGCTCCGGCTTTTTCTACCAGCCAGTCCCTGATGAAAACATCCGGTTCCATCCGGGCGATTTTCTCGGTAAACTGGATTACCATCAGTGTATCCAGGCCCCACTCTTTCAGGATGGTCACCTTCTCCTCCAGTGTCGTCAGCAGTTTCACTCTTTCCCTGCTCACTACCTGGGAGGGATGAGGACTGAAGGTGAGAAGCAGGCTGCGTCCCCTGTTCATTCGAGCCGCATCGGTAAGTGCTTCCAGGATTTTCTTATGACCACGATGTATGCCGTCGAATGTCCCTACGGTGACAGCCGTATTCTCTACCCGGGGCAGCTCATCGATGGATCTGAAGACCTTCACGCAACAAATTCCCTTACTTTGTTAAGCTCAACAGCATCCTTAAGATCATAATCCCCTACTCTGGTTCTCACCAGTGATTTCAGCAATCCTCCTGTACCCAATATCTCTCCGACATCCCTCGCAATCGCCCGGATATATGTCCCTCTGCCGCAGACCACCCGTACTGATAATTCGGGATTATTCCAGTCCGTGATTTCAATTTTATGAACAAAGACCTTTCTCTTTTCAGGGGTCGGTTTTTCACCGCTTCTGGCCAGCTGGTACATGCGCTTGCCCTTATACTTCAATGCGGAATACAGAGGCGGCACCTGTTCAATTTCTCCCGAGAAAAGGGAAACAGTGTCCGATACTTTTCTATCGGTGAAATCCGGGACCCGGCGCTCATCCAGTATGGCTCCTTCCAGGTCATCCGTATCCGAGCGTTTTCCAAGAAGGATAACTCCCTCGTACTCTTTTTCCATTTCCATAAAACGGGATACCTGTTTGGTCGCTTTCCCGGTGCATATAACGAGAACCCCGGTTGCCATGGGATCCAGCGTTCCGGCATGACCTACCTTCTTCACTCCGGCCCAGGACCGGATCCGGCGCACGACATCAAATGAAGTTAATCCTGCCGGTTTATTGACAGGAAGCACCACGCCCTCCAGCCACTGCTCATGACTGAATACAGTGCGTTCCTGTCCGGTCATACCACTTCTCCGATGGCGTCGAGTATCTGTTTCTTGATATCCCGAAGCTCACCGCTTATATAACAACCCGCCGCCCGAACGTGTCCTCCGCCCCCAAAGCGCTGGGCGATTTTATTTACATCAACATATTGTTTGGATCGGAAACTTATCCTGTACATGCTTGGCTTTTTTTCAATCAGGAAAAATTGCACTTCAGTCATATCAATAGAGAGGAGAAAATCCACAAAGCCCTCTGTATCCACCTCTCCCGCTGAATCAGCGCTGCCGTTTTCAAGATGTATGCAAGCCACCGCCCCATCATAATAAAACTCAAGTGTTGAAAGAGCAGCGCCTAAAGCCTGAACGGTTTCCTGTGAATTCCTCTGATAGAGTTTCTGGGCTACAAGAGAAGGCGATGCACCCTTTTCCACCATCTCCGCACTGAGAGCCAGACTTTCTCGATTCGTGTTGGGAAAGAGGAATCTTCCCGTATCACAGATAATCCCGGTATAGACCTGCATCGCCAAACGGGGACTTATCTCCAGATGCCACCAGGAGAAAACCTCATAAACCAGCTCCGCGGTACTGCTGCGGCGGCTGTCTATCACATTAAAAATACCAAAATCTTCATTACTGGTATGATGATCAATATTGATTATCTTGGCATCGGAGGGAATGAGCGTTATTGTCTGTCCCAGACGTCCCAACGTTGAGGCATCAACGACAAAGACCACTTCCGGTGAAAATTCAGTGTCAATCGAATCGGTATTCTGAATGGAGTCAATGCCGGGAAGGAAATCGAATTTGCGAGGGACATCATCCGCTATAACAATACGATATTCCTTGTCAAGAGTATTGAGCAACTCACCGACTATTAAGGTTGAGGCAACCGCATCACCATCAGGATTAATGTGCGAAGTCACCAGAAATCTTGTATGTCGGTCAACACAGTCTTTGATGGATTGCCGCAGTTCTGCAATGACGGTTTTATCTGAATCGGAACTAATCTTCACTATCCTTTTTCTGCTGGTCGATCTTGTGGAGGAGTTCTTCGATCCTCAGGTGATGCTCCAGAGATTTATCCAAATGGAATTCCAAAATAGGAGCGAATCTCAATCCCAGCCTTTTTGCAACTTCCGACTGGATAAACTTTTGAGCACTTTTTACCCCCAGGCTGCTCTCTTTTATCTCCTCCTCGCTTCCCAGAATGCTATAATATATCTTCGCAAAACGCAAATCATCGGTCAATAGCACATGGGTTATCGTAATAAATCCAATCCTGGGATCTTTCAGCCTGGAGTGGATAATATCACTTATTTCTGCTTGAATCTGTCCTTCAAGCTTTACTCTTCGTTTCACTAAATAAATTCCATATCTTCTTTCAGCACTTCGATCCGGGGATCGCCATTAATAAGCTGAATTATGGCATTCAATCTCTCTTCTATTCTTTTCCCGCTGTTGGCCACCATGACAATTCCGAGTTCGCATCGCTGCCATTTATCCAGAAAATCTACTTCTGCTACCGATACATTGAATTTATTGCGAATGCGGGTCTTTAGGCTCTTTACTACCAGTCGTTTTTCTTTCAGTGACGATGCTCCCGGCAATCTGAATTCAACGTTCAGCACACCGATCAGCATATTATCATAGACTCCTGGCCTTTTCCACAAGTTTATAGGCCTGTATAATATCTCCGTCCCTGATATCGTTATGACCTTCCAGCGTGACACCACATTCAAAGCCGGCTGTGACTTCTTTCACGTCATCAGTAAACCGTTTCAGCGAAGCGATTGTTCCGTCGAAAATGACTTCATCATCCCGGATCAGCCGTACCCGATTTTTACGGTTTATTTTACCCGTTTTGACATGACAGCCGGCTATCTGACCGATTTTTGAGGCGCTGAATATCTGGCGTACTTCCAACGTTCCTTCAATCTCTTCTTCAATATCCGGTTCCAGAAGACCTGAGAGCGCCAGCTTGACATCGTTGACTATATCATAAATGACCGTATATAATCGTATATCAATCTTTTCCTTTTGAGCTGTCTCTTTCGCTTTGGCGTTCGCGGTGACATGAAATCCGAGAATAACCGCCTCAGATGCCTCGGCCAAAAGCACATCGGATTCAGTTATTTCACCGACACCTTTGTGCATAATTTTTACAGCAACATCGCTTGTGCTCAATTCCATAAGTGAATCCGCAATAGCTTCTTTCGAGCCATCCACATCAGCCTTGATTATAACGGCCAGCTCCTTCACTTCACCTTCAGCGATGCGTTTACCGATCTGATCGAGTGTTAGCCTCCTTTGCTGCCGGAAACTCTGTTCCCGTTCCAGCTGCTGTCTTTTTCTGCTGATTTCCCTGGCATCCTGTTCATTTTCCATGACAGCAAGAGTATCACCCGCCTGCGGTGTTTCAGGGAATCCTAAAACTTGCACGGGAGTGGATGGTCCCGCACCTTTTACTCCCGTTCCTCTCTCATTAAGAAGCGCGCGAACTCTTCCGCTGCATGTACCTGCAACGAAATAATCACCAACCGTCAAAGTGCCTTTTTGAATCAATACAGTGGCCACCGCTCCCTTTCCTTTTTCCATGCGTGCTTCGACGATCACTCCACGAGCTGGCCCTTGAGGATTGGCCTTCAGTTCAAGTACCTCCGCTTCCAAAAGGATCTTTTCCAGAAGCTGCTCTACGCCTTCTGCTGTCTTGGCCGAAACATTGGCACACTGAACCTTTCCTCCCCAATCTTCTACCAGAACATCCTGCGACGATAATTCCTTCTTAATATTATCAGGATTTGCGTTTGGAAGATCCACTTTGTTAATGGCGATTAACAGCGGCACTCCGGCGGCTTTGGCATGATTGATTGCCTCCACTGTCTGCGGCATGACACCGTCATCAGCCGCCACGACCAAAACGACAATATCCGTGGCCTGAGCTCCACGGGCTCTCATAGCGGTGAACGCTTCATGTCCTGGAGTATCGAGGAAGGTAATCTTATTCCCATTCTTTTCAACGGCATAGGCCCCGATATGCTGGGTGATGCCTCCTGATTCACCGGCGATAATATTACTCTCTCTGATACGATCCAGTAATGAAGTTTTGCCATGGTCGACATGCCCCATAATGGTAACCACCGGGGGACGTGCTTCCATATTGTCGACATCAGTCTCTTCTACATCAGCAACCATCGTCTTTTCTTCACCATATACTGTCTGGAAGTCCACATCGTATCCGAATTCATCGGCAACCATTATTATTGTGTCTTTATCGAGTCTCTGATTAATTGAAACCATCAACCCGAGACTGAAACATGCTTTTATTACCTCGGACGGATCGACATTCATCAGATTTGCCAGTTCCGCTACGGGGGTGAACTCCGTCGTTTTAATAACATTCTCATTGAGTTCTGAGAACTCATCTTCTGAATCGGTCCGATCCTTCTTCCGGCGTTTTTTCTTTGTGCCTGTATCCTCCATCCTGGCCAGAGTCTGCTTGATAGAGGCCTCTATCTCTTTTTCGTCAATGACAACTTCACGTTTTTTCTTACGGCGACGTTTACGCTTCTTCTTATCTCCGGCTCCCCCTTCTTGAATCCCTGCCTTGGCAACACCTTTTTTCTTTGCCGATTCTTTTGGGGAGAGTTCTTCTTCGGCGTCTTTGCCCTTCTTATGTTTACGTTTGAGCTTGCGTTTCGGCTTCTCTTCCGCTTCTTTCTTTTCTTCGGCTTTTTCCTTGGGTTTGACGGTTTTCTTTTCTTTTTCTTCTATCTTAATTACTGTCTTCTTTTTTCCTTCGGTGACGGCCTTTTCTTTATCCTTCACTGGTATTTCAGCGGATTGTTCAGCGGGAATCTCCTTTTCCGGCACCTTTTTAGGCGGTTCCGGTTTGGCTTTCTCCTTTACTACGTGGTCCTCTTTCTTACGGACAGTTCTTACCGGTGTGAATACTTCCCGCTTGGAAAGCTCAAGAACCTCGTTAATTTCGTTTCTAACCGCCGCTTGCCTCGCCTCTTCGACCTTCTGTTTTTCCAACAATTTCTTGCGAAAATCCGAGGCTTTTTCCTCATGCTCTTTCTCCACATTGAACTGTTCAAGGGCAAGATCATACATCTCATCGCTAATAGGAGCCATATGATTTCGCACACTGAATTTCTTTTTCTTTAGAAAATCGATCAGGGTTTCATTGGCTATATTAAATTCTTTCGCAACCTGATAGACTCTCTTCTTCTTCAATGTGTTACCCTTTTTCTCGTCCAAAATGGATTCCGCTGCTTAATTATTTTTTTCTCTCAGCTGTCGATTCTTACTCATAATAGTTATTAAGAATAGAAAGAACCTTCTCAACCGTCTTTTTACCCAATCCCTTTATTTCCAATAAGGAAGCTCCTTCGTCTTCCAGAATATCTTCAGCTGTTTCAAATCCCGCGGAGGTGATCTTCTCCAACAATGCGGGTGTCAATTCAGGAATATCACTGAGAAACAGTTTTTCTTCTTCGACTTCATCCGACATGTATTCAGATTCGTTGACAGTGGTGATCTCATAACCGGTAAGCAAAGAGGCCAATTGCCTGTTTTGACCGCCTTTTCCAATGGCAAGCGATATCTGATCATCACTGACAATTGCGATGGCCGTCTTTTCCTCTGTATTGAGAATAATATTATTGGGTTTCGCAGGACTTAAAGCTCGGGAAATGAAAATCTCAGGTTCGCTGCTCCAGTTAATGACATCGATCTTTTCATTGTTCAATTCCTTCACGATGGCCTGGATACGTACTCCCTTAAGACCGACGCAGGCCCCAACCGCATCGATCCGTTGATCGTTCGAAAATACTGCTACTTTGGCCCTGTCGCCCGGGAAGCGGGCAACCTTCTTGATCTCGATAATTCCATCATAGATTTCAGGAACCTCAATTTCAAGAAGCCGTATCAACAGTTGAAGATCGGTGCGCGAGACAATCACTTCAGGGCCCCGGTTTGTTTTTGTCACTTCCTTAATGATGGCCCTGAGTGTCTCACCCCGATGATAACGTTCATTATATATCTGTTCTCTCCTGGGTAGAGAGACTTCCATATTCTCAACTGAAATGAGCACCTCTTCCCTGTTTATCTGTCGGATGTCGCCCACAACGATTTCACCGATACGATCCTTGAATTCATCGAAAAGTACTTCTTTCTCCGCTTCCCTTATTTTTTGATTCAAGGTTTGTTTGGCTGTCGTTATTAATCTTCTTCCGAAACAAGTAGGATCACTAATCTCACCATACTCATCTCCCAGTTCAAGATCCGGCTCAACTTCCTGAGCCTTGTCCAATTGGATTTCCGTCACTGGATCCTCGACCTCTTCGACGATTTTCTTCATCTGGTAAATTTCAACGGCACCATTGTCAATATTAACAAAAACATCAAAATTGTCGGTGGTCCCGAATTTTCGTTTAATAAGTGTGAGAAAAATATTTTCAAGGATCTCGCTCAACGATTCCCGATCAATATTTCTCTCCCGGGCTATTTGTGTAATCGCTTCAACAATATTGACATTCATTGAATGCCATCCTCCTTATCCTGCCATGAAACGGTGACGGTTGCTTGAATAATTTCATCACGGTTGATTTTGCTTACCCCTTTTCTCCCCTCGATTGTGATTTCATTATCATCCAGATTGAGAATCTTTCCTTGGGCGGAAAGGGTTCTGCCTTCATTTCTGTATTTAATAACAATCTCTCGCCCGACATTTCTTATAAAATCAGATGTCGTCTGCAACGGACGGTCGAGTCCTGGCGATGAGACCTCCAATCGATACGTCGAAAATGGAATTTCCGCATCTTTTTCATCAAGATAGCGAGACACCTTGCGACTGATTATTGAACAATCGTCAAGGGTAACACCCCCTTCCCGGTGGATAAATACCTGAATCAATCCGCCTGAACGGGAACCCTTTATGTTAAGGTCGATCACGGTGCAGTCCTCATCGGCCGCTATCGTTTTAATTTTCTCCAGAATTTCTTCTTTCATAACTATTCGTTTTTCCATGAAAAAAAGTGGGCTTGAAGACCCACTTTTCAGCTGTAAATATAATAAAATATTTTAAACTATGCAAGAGAAACATTACCGGAAACGTTTCTCTGCTCTGCCGACACATTACATAGAATCGATAAGATAATCCACTCCATCAGCCACTGTTGATTGAGCATATTGCTGCTTTAACTGTCTGTAGAGATTTCCGGCTTTTTCATTATCACCGGCCAGGTGAGAACAAAGGGCCGCTTCCTTAAGATAGAACGGGGCCATGTACCCATTGGAATTTTGCTTCCAGGCCTTCTGATAATAATCTGCTGCTTCACTGTATTCTTGCTTGTCTGCTCTGCAGGCCGCTATTCCAGCGAGACTTGCTGAAGTAAATAAAAGGTCGCTCCCATAGCTTTTCACATACTTCTGATAGTATTCTTCCGCCTTTTCTAAGTCTTTCCGTGAAAAATAGATGTTTCCGATATAGTAGACGGCTTTACCGGCAGCAGGAGTTCCCGTATAGGTGTCCGCAATAGTTGTTAAATCGGAAAGAGCCTGGTCGTATTGTTCCGCAACGTAATAGAATTCGGCGATTCCCAGCTGACTTGCCGCTTCATTGTTAGCTGAACGCTTGCTCCTCGCCATAAGAACCAAAATAACCAGGACAGCGATGACGGCGGTGAATCCGATTTGGATCTGCCGTCCGTATCGTTTGTAGAACAGCTGTCCCTGGCCGTACAGGGTTACCAGTTTATCTTCTTTAATTTCTTTTTTGCTAATGCGTTTACGAGCTTTTAACATTCCTTATCCTTTTTCGCCACCGAAAATAATCAGTTTTTTTCTTCGTAATTTCCTTCCAGCACGTCTTTCACAATTTTTGACACCGTCGTCTGCAAATCAGCCGGTTTGGTAAAAAAGGGAAATCCATGGGCTTCCTGCTGCTCCAGTACTTCCGCCTCGTCCGCATAGCCCGTCATCAGGATGATCTTCTGCTCGGGATTCAACTTGCGCAATCTGTTGGCCAATTCAAAACCGCTCATCTTCGGCATCCGAATATCACTAATCACCAAATCAGGCCTGATCTGCTCCCACAGACTTATGGCTTCTTCACCGTTAAAGGCTATATGCACGTCGTATCCTTGTCTCTCGAGAAAACGGGCATATACTCTTGCGATTGTATCGACGTCATCGACCACTAAAATCTTTGGTTTCATACACTCCCCCGTTTTACAATTAAAGACAACAACAATACGACGTGATGTCTCCCCTATCCCGTACCCCAGGCAGGAATCGAACCTGCGACCCACGGTTTAGGAAACCGCGGCTCTATCCTCTGAGCTACTGGGGCAAGCAAATCCAATGAATCTATAAAAAATATGAATAAAAGGCAAGTTTTTTTTGTTGCTATTGAAGTTGTACTTTTGTATCATAACTGCTGATAAAATAATTGTTACTTACATAAATCTAATTGTTACCATTAAGTCAAAATTCAGCAATGAGGCTATTTATGAACAGTGAAGATCGGGCCACGATAAATAAAAATCTGAAATCCTACACTGATATAGTGGTGGAAATGCAGACAAAACTGACCGCGATCCCGGCTATAGGTCCTGAAAACGGCGGGCAGGGCGAGATGGAAAAGTCAATACACATACGTTCATTTCTGGAGGAATTGAACTGTGATGAACTAATCGATATCAACGCTCCGGATGATCGGGTGGAATCGGGATTCCGGCCCAATATTATGGCTGTTTTCAAGGGTGTTTCCGATAAGAGACGAATCTGGATCATGTCTCACATGGATATCGTTCCACCGGGAAACCTGGATTCCTGGGATACCGATCCCTACACGGTCACCGTAAAAGACGATAGATTGTACGGACGCGGCACCGAAGATGACCAACAGGGATTCGTTTCCTCTTTTCTGGCGATGAAAGCTTTGCTTGATGCCGGCATCCGGCCGCGATGGGATGTGGGACTTGCCCTGGTTGCCGATGAAGAGACGGGATCAAAATACGGCATCCAATATGTTTTGGAAACGAGGCCGGATCTCTTCCGTCCTGATGATATCATCATTATCCCGGATGCCGGCGATGAAGCCGGAATCGAGATTGAAGTGGCTGAAAAATCCATCCTCTGGGTAAAATGTAGCACCAAAGGCAAACAGACTCACGGTTCCACTCCTGAGAAAGGCATAAATGCCCATAAGGCCGCGGCTCACTTTATCACCAGTATGGAAAAATTATACCAGATTTTTGCCGCCCGGGAGGAACTTTATAATCCCCCCATCTCCACTTTTGAGCCGACCCGGAAGGAGAGTAATGTCGAGAATATCAATACGATTCCGGGTAATGATGTCGTCTACTATGACTGCCGTATCCTGCCATCTTATGATTTGGCTGCTGTAAAGAAACAAATCCGCCTTCTTGCTGATGAGGTCGAATCGTCCTTCGGAGTGGAGATAGAACTCACATATCCTCAGGAGGAACAGGCTCCTCCATCCACTCCCATGGACTCGCCCGCGGTTGGAGCGCTTGCAAGAGCGATTAAAACCGTCACAGGCCGGGAAGGCAAACCTGTGGGAATCGGCGGCGGAACCGTTGCGGCCTACTTCCGCCAGAAAGGGCTTCCGGCTGTCTGCTGGTGCACACTGGATGACACCTTGCACGCGCCCAACGAATACTCGAAGATCTCCAATATCCTGAATGATGCCATGGTGTTTGCCCACGTATATATGGATCAGGAGATTTAAGGACCGCTTCAGTGAATAATCAAAAACATGCGAAAAAGAACTGGAAACGGCTGCGAAGCGGTACACTTTCCTGGGAGATCTTCCGGTCCCGCGCTGCGATTATTGAGGCGATAAGAAAATTTTTCTCTGAAAGGGGATTTCTGGAAATAGAAGCACCCGTGCTTACTCGTTTCCCCAGCCTGGACGCCAACATCACTTCGATGGAAACAGCTTCCAGGCTCCCCGGAGGGGATAAACGGGTGCTCTATCTGCATACCTCTCCTGAACATGCCATGAAAAAGCTTCTGAGCGCCGAAACCCCGCCTCTCTTTTTTCTGGGAAAGGTTTTCAGAGATGAGGAAATCGGGGCGCTGCATAATCCTGAATTTACCTTGCTGGAATGGTACCGGACTAAAGCGGATTACCGGGAAATAATGACCGAGACACAGGAACTCATCCTCACACTGGCGGACAGAATCTGCGGACACACGTCCGTCACCTATCAAGGAGAAAAAGTTGATCTGGCCAGTCCCTGGAAAATGACGACCATTCGGGATGTATTTCAGCGCTATGTCGGTATCGATCTGGACGGTACGGAACACATTGAACAACTGCAGGCTGCGGCGCGGGCTCATTCCATCCATTTCCAGGAAACCGACGACTGGGAAACGCTCTTTTTCCGGCTCTTTCTTGAGAGAATCGAACCCCATCTCGGCCGGCCCGTCCCTCAGTTCGTCACGGATTACCCCGTGAGTATGGGACAAATGGCCCGCCGTAAAGATAAAAATCCGTTATGGGTGGAAAGAGCAGAACTGTATATTGCCGGTTTGGAATTGGCTAACGGATACAGCGAACTGCTGGACAGTAAAGAGCTGCAACAGCGTTTTGATAAAGCCCGAACGGAAACACAGCGGAAAAACGGCCGAGCACTTCCCGTGGATAGTGAACTTTTAGAGGCCCTGACCGCAGATATTCCCCCTTCAGCCGGTATGGCGCTGGGAGTCGACCGCCTCACCATGCTGTTACTGGATCAGGCGGATATCCGTGAGGTCATCCTGTTTCCCCAGCATGAATTCGATTAAATTCAGGTGATTGCTAAAGGATGGAAAATTTTGCGTACTGCGCGATAAACTTTCTGACGGCACCATCCTGAAAACGAACCGTGATCTTCTGCTTCAATCCCCGTCCTTCCAGAGATACGACGCTTCCCTGACCATAGCGGTCATGATTAATCAGCATTCCCGGCGATATGGAAGGCATCTCCTGAGAGAATGATTCGTAATCCGGCATAACATCCTTGCTGAAGATATCCCCGGCAGGAACTGAAACTCGTTTCTTTATCGGGGATTCCTGTCTCTGGCTGTTTTCCCGTCGTATACAGGAGGAATCGATTTCTGCAATAAACCGGGATGGCAGTGAGGATAGGCTGCCCTCGTACCTTCTGCGCGTCCTGGCATTGAGGAGGTAGAGCTTCTCTTTGGCCCTCGTCATGCCGACATACATGAGACGACGCTCTTCTTCAAGGGATTCATCAGAGTCAAGGCTACGGTAGACTGGAAAGAGTCCCTCCTCCAGTCCGGCAATAAAAACGACGGGAAATTCCAGACCTTTGGCGCAGTGCAGCGTCATCAGAGTAATAACGTTTTGGGTTTCGTTCCACTGATCTATGTCGGATACAAGGGAAACTTCTTCCAAATAGCCGGTGAGAGTGGAATTTTCCGCAGAGGAACTATACTCATCGATTGCCGCAAGAAGTTCCCGAATGTTATCCGCTCGGCTCTGTCCCTGTAGATCACCTTCTTCCTTAAATATCTGCAGGAGACCAATTTCATCGATGAAGGTGTGCACCAGTTCATTGAGAGATATTTTTCCTTGAAGAGCCTTGTATTTATCGATTAATTTTCCGAATTCAGCTATCCGTTCAGCGATGCGGCCGCCGATTTCCTCAATTTCAGATATCCGGTTCGTGGCAGCCAGCAGAGAAATTTTTTCCCTGGCAGCGAAGGATTCCAGCCTTTCAATCGAGGTCTGACCGATGCCCCTCAACGGGAAGTTGATTATACGTTTAAAACCTATATTATCATGTGGATTGACAATCAGTTTAAGATAGGCCAGAACATCTTTAATTTCTTTCCGCTGATAGAAGCGAACGCTTCCGACAATGGTGTAAGCCATGCCGCTCCGGCGCAACGCATCTTCAAGGGTGCGGGATTGAGCATTGGTGCGGTAAAGGATGACAAAATCGGAAAAAACGCGTTTATGGGTATTGATCTCCTTCTGTATCCAGCGCACCACTGCCTGCGCTTCCTGGTGCTCGTTCTCCGCTTCATAAAGTATCACCTTATCCCCTTCTTCACCATTGGACCAAAGGGTCTTTCCTTTCCGGTCCTTATTCTGGGAGATAAGAGAATTGGAGGCCTTGAGGATGGTGCAGGTGGAGCGGTAATTCTGCTCAAGACGAAACACCCGGGCTTCAGGGAAATCCTTTTCAAAATCAAGGATATTGCGGATGTCTGCACCCCGCCACCCATAGATTGACTGATCGTCATCCCCGACGGCGAAAAGATTTCTGTGCACATCGGAAAGATTTCTTACGAGCAGGTACTGAGCCCGGTTGGTATCCTGATATTCATCCACCAAAATGTGGCTGAATCTGTGTTGATATTTGGACAAGAGGTCGGGCAGACGGGTAAAAAGTTCATTGGGTACCAAGAGAAGATCATCGAAATCGAAGGCGTGATTTTGTCGAAGGCCGTTTTGGTAAGCAGGAAAAATCCTGGCGACGATTTCCTCCCAATGGCTTCCAACTTTCTTCTCCAGATCCGCCGGAGTCATCATCTTGTTTTTGGCGCGGCTGATGGAAGCCGCCACAGCCCTAGGGGAGAACTGTTGGATGGAGATGTTCAATGATTTCATCACATCTTTGATTAATCGTCTCTGATCTTCCTCATCATAGATGACAAAATCAGTATCGTAGGCATAGTGTTTCGTCTCTTGCCGCAGAATTCGGGCACAAATCGAATGGAAGGTGCCTATCCATAGAGAAGTCTTCTTTCCCAGGTAAGACTCCACCCGTTCCTTCATTTCCTGAGTAGCCTTATTGGTAAAGGTCACCGCCAGGATCGCCTCAGGAGGAATAGAGCAGGACTGAATCATATGAGCGATTCGTGACGTAAGGACCTGGGTCTTGCCGCTTCCTGCTCCGGCCAAAACCAGCACGGGACCGTCAACTTGATTAACCGCCTCCTGCTGTACCGGATTAAGCGTATCCTGATAAAATTTATTCTTTTTTCCCACCAGTTCGAATATCCAAATCGTGTTTATTTATTCTTATACTGCAGCATTCTGCGCAGCTGATCGAATCGCTTTTTGGCTTGCAGGTGTTCATGTAATGTTCGGGAAAAAGTGTGGCTGCCGTCTCCGTTGGCCACCATGTAGAGCAAATCGGTATCTGCCGGATAGAGCGCCGCCTTGATGGACTGAATCCCCGGATTATTAACCGGCCCTGGAGGCAGGCCGAAATGTAGGTAGGTATTGTAGGGTGAATCTATTTCCAGGTCCCTGTCCAGAAGACGCCGGGGACCATCGGGAATCAGATACTGAATGGTAGGACAGGAATCCAAATACATCCTCTTTTTCAGTCTATTGTGATAAATCGCGGAAATTGTACCTCTTTCTTCGTCCAGGACGGCTTCACCTTCGATGATAGACGCCAACGTAACCACCTGGTGCAGGGTCATTCCCATACTGTCGGCACGGGCTAACAAATCCTCGCCGACCATAGTGAAAAAATGCCGCACCATTGTCGAGATGACTTCATCCGGATCACATTGCTGCGGAAAGAAATAGGTGTCCGGGTAGAGGTATCCTTCGCAGGATCCGGCATCCAGACCCAGGGCGTGGCTGAGAGAATCGTCCCTGACCCGTTCCATAAAAAGGGTGGAATCGATGTGCAAAATCGTCTGTACATCGGAAGCGATCTTTCTGGTCATGGTTCCTTCCGGTATCACCAGACGTTCCAGCTTCACTTTGCCTTTAACAATAGTAGAAATTATCGTATAGAGGGAAGTCCTGCCATTAAATTCATAACGACC
This sequence comes from uncultured bacterium, assembly GCA_964621645.1. Lineage (GTDB taxonomy): Bacteria > Zhuqueibacterota > QNDG01 > QNDG01 > JAGLOF01 > CAZUMH01. Next base: position 40,715 of record CAZUMH010000008.1, on the reverse strand, counting down.
GGCTTGGAGCCGGGTTGAATTTCCACTCAGCTTTACGGCCGCAAGAAAAAACGTCCTGCTGTTAAGGACATGTTCTTCTGAAAGTTTCGCAGCAATAGTGACCGGTCCCCAGCCCTTTTCAACGGTAATGACTACCGGATTGTCAGGTTTCGGCTGAACCAGGTCGGTACAGAGAAGGAATACGCACCCAAATATGATTAGGATGAGCGCGGCCGGGATAACAATTAATCTGCTTTTTAAAAGCGAGCCATCTCTGAAAAGGTGGGCAATACGACTGAAAAACCTGATACTTCCTCCTTTTAATTCTATTGATCTCCGCTGTGGGATATATACTTATTAGCCATCCATAATAGAAGAACGGTCATTAAATTTACAATAACACATCCTATTTGTCAATTGATTTTCTCCCTATTCTTTTGTACTTTTTCTTTTGCTGCGGCTGAAATATTACTCAAGAGAATAACATATGATACATGAGGCACCATGCGCTCTTAAAGGGCCCGTACTTCCTGAAATATGCAGCAATTATCCCTTCATCACCCGCATTCTTGACCGCGCGCTTTCCCGCGGTGGAGATTTCGCAGAAATCTTCTTCGAACATACGCATTCCGGATCGCTCTTCATGGAAGAAGGTCTGCTGAAAGAGTCATCCGCATCGGTACGGATTGGAGCCGGCATCAGGGTTCTGCGCTATCCACGCTGCGGCTACAGCTATACAAACAGACTGACATCGGAAGCCTTGCTCGAGGCTGCCGCCATCGCTGCGGAGATATCCTCATCCAAAAAGCGAAACTCCGCCGAGGAGCCGCACCGGATGAATCGGACGGTCCAGTGCTACGATCTTTCCCAAAATCCTTTTAACCGGGATCTACCCTCCCTCACCGAGTTGGTACAAGAAGGACATGATGCCGCTCTCGGAGAGGACAGCAATATTGTCACCGTGCAGGCTGTCCTCGGGTACAGTATACAATCGCTGTGCATTGTCAATAGTGAAGGCTTGCTGGTTTCGGATCTGCGGCCTTTGATAAAATATTCCGTGCATGCCACTGCAGAGAAAGACGGCGAGCGGCAGAACGGACTGGATGTTGTAAGCGCCCGGGCAGGTCTCGGATTATTTCAGGGGGAGAACACACCGGAAAAAATAGGCAAGCGAGCCGCCCGTGAAGCCGTTATTCTTCTGGACGGCGCCGAACCGCCCGCAGGTGACCAGCCGGTGGTTCTGTCCGCAAAACATTCCGGCGTGGTTATCCATGAGGCGGTTGGACACCCTCTGGAGGCAGACAGTCACTGGAAAGAGATGTCCATCCTCAGCGGCCGCGTGGGAGAGCGGATTGCCAGTCCCCTGGTTACGATATACGACCAAGGAGATCTGCGGCAGGCCCGGGGCAGTCTTAACATTGACGATGAAGGGACCGAGACTTCGAATACCATCCTCATCGAAAAAGGGAAGCTCTGCGGATTGCTTCATGATCGTATTTCGGCTCATATGCTTGGTGCGGCGCTCACCGGCAATGGGAGACGATCCTCATTCCGTGCACCTCCACTGCCCCGCATGACCAACACCCGCCTTGCTGCCGGTGAGAGCGATCCGGAAGAGATCATCAGATCCGTGAAACGGGGCTTCTACGCGGAATCGTATCAGGGCGGTCAGGTGGAAGATTCCGGCAGGTTCACCTTTTCGGTCAATCTGGGGTATCTCATTGAAAACGGACGCCTGACCCGTCCGGTAAAAAACGCGACCCTGATCGGACACAATCTCACCGCCCTGAAAAACATCTCCATGGTCGGGAACGATTCCGGTATCTTCTCAGGAAACTGCGGCAAGGAAGGACAGACGGTTCCGGTCACGGCTGGCACTCCCACCTTTAAAATCGACTCCATTACCGTGGGGGGACGTTGATGAAACCGGCCGAGCTGACCCCAGAACAATTAGCCCGGGAATTGATCGCACGTGGACTTAAACGTGGCGCGGATGAGATCGAGGTTTCTGTCACGGAATCAACCCATTCCGAGGTTGAGATACGGAAGGGTGCCGTTGAGCAGCTGAACCGGGCCCAGGATCGCGGCATTTATATCCGGGTCTTCAAACAACAGCGGACCGCGACCGCATCTTCCTTCGACTGCAGTCTGGAAACACTGGATCGTCTTCTTTATGATGCCCTATCCAGAGCCGAGCGTTCACATACTGATCCCTATGCCGGCCTTGCCGAAAAATTTCCGGAACCGGTAAGTCCCGAAGTCCTGGAAATTTTTGATCCGGCGCTTATCGCTTTTCCTGTGAAGGAACAAATAAAGAGAGCCCGCCGCCTGGAGAAAATTTCGATGGGAATGGCTCCTAACCTACGTTCCCACGGCAGTTTCTTCGTTACAGAGACCGGCTCTTTCTTATTAGCCAACTCAAATGGATTCAGCAAATCGTTTCCGTTTTCGTTCTGTGAATGCGGCCTCTACCTTCAGGGGGGCGCAGGTGATCAGACCATCGACGACGGCTGGTGGTCAAAGGCACGGTATCTCAATGATCTGGAAAATGCTGAGAATATTGCGGGAACAGCGGTGGATCGGGTTACCCGTCTTCTGGGTGCCCGCAGGGTACCTTCCAGCCGGGTGCCGCTTATCTTCGAACCGCTTCCAGCCGCCAGCCTTCTGGCCTTTCTGGCAGCGTGTCTCGATGGTGATCTCATCTATCTCAAGGATTCTTTTCTTGCCGGTGCCTTGAGCACAACCATCGCTCCACCGACAGTAACCGTCAGGGATAATCCCCACCTTCCCAGGGCACTTGGCTCCCGCTCCTTTGACGGGGACGGTATCGCCTGCTCGCCGCGATCGATCATCGATAAGGGAGTGTTAACTTCATACCTTCTGGATGTTTATTCAGCACGCAAATTGGGATTGACATCGACTGGTCACCGGAACGGTCCCACCAACTTTTATCTGGAAGCGGGAGCATCCACCCCCCAAGAGATCATTGCCTCGGTGGACCGGGGATTTCTGGTAACCAACGTCCTGGGTCAGGGACTCAATCCGGCCAGCGGTGATATCTCTCGCGGTGCCATGGGCCTCTGGATCGAGGATGGTGTTCCGGCCTACCCCGTAACCGAAGTCACTTTTTCCGGAAATTTAGCCGATATACTGAAAGACATCGTTCTCATTGGAAACGATCTGGTGCTCAACCGTTCAATCGTTTCACCCACCATTCTTGTGGAAAATATGACCCTGGGCGGCACGTAAAAAAATCCCGCGGACGGGCCCACGGGATTTCCTCAATTTTTTTATTCTGTCTACGCGACACCCCTATTTTTCCGCTGTCGCATCTTCCACGAGCGAGCGATTTTCCTCAAAGTCGTATAATGTCTTCTTGCGTAAATCAGCCAGGGCAAGCTTGTATTCGTTATAGGCTTCCAAGTAGGACAGCCGGGAGGTGTTCAGTTTTTCACTGGCACGATCAAGTTCGGTGGACGTGATATCCCCATTTGCAAAGCGCTGCAGACTAATATCGAAGGATTTTTTACTGACTTCGGTACTTTTCTCCAGCATTTGCAAGCGGTCATACGCCTGATACACATTATTCACGACGTCCCGCACTTCCCTTTCGATGGTCAGCAGAAGATTTTCCATGGTAAGTTCATCCTGTCGCAGATTGGCTTGTGCGGCCTGCACCTGAGCCCGATTTCGTCCCCAGTCGAAGATGGGGATTTGCAATTCAAAGGTCACTCCCCGGTTGGGTGTGTCTCTCAAAACCTTCCAGCTGGAACGAAAGAGTTCCGACGTGTTGCTGCTATAGGGTAAATCGGGATCGGAGAAACCGCTTAAATCATAGTATCCTGACAGGTTCCCTTTTATGGAAACCTGGGCATCTATCTGCTTCACGCTGATTTTCTGTTGTTCTATATCTATCTGTTTCTCAACAATCTCCGAGCGATTCTGCAGAGCCAGCGCCACCGCCTTTTCTACATCGATAGCCACCGGTTTCACTTCAAGTTCAGCCTGGAGGGAAATGGGAACATCGATGGGCATGCCTATCAGCTGTTTGAAGGCCGCCTTCATCTGGCTTAATCTTCCTTCGGAACTTTCGAGCTCATTTCTGTACTGGATCAGATCCACTTCGGCCTGCATGGCCTCTACTTCAGCAATCAGCCCTGCCTTGAATTTATTGAGAGTGGTCTGATAGATATTTTCTTGCCGCTTCACCTTGTCGGCGATTAGGGAATAATTTTCGATTTCTTTGTAGAGCTGGTAAAAGGCGTGTGAGATCTGATAGATCAGATCCAGTTCCGATCGTTTGAAAATCCGTGATTGACGTTCATAGGAAAGTTCCGCCTGTTTCAGGTTCAGCGCCAGGGTATTTATCGTGAAAAGCGGTTTGGTGAGACGAACACTGAGCGAACTAAAGAATTTTTTCGATCTCAAATCGGTTGCGGGATCAAGCAGGGAGGGTGTCCATGATTCCATCTGATACCCTTCTGAACGGAACGTGAGTGTTCCCCCTCCCAAGGGAAGCCAGGGCATGGGCTGATTTATGTCCAGCAGTCCCCGAACCCGGAAATCCCCGTATTGTTTGGGAACAGGATTACCTCCCACTACTTCCACCAGAGTAAACCCTTCGTTGTAGATTGGAGCCGAGAGATTTAAATTAATGTTGGTGCGGTAGGCCGCCTTGGCGGCCCAGAGATTTCGCTCGGCCCACCTGTTGGCTTCCTTTAAGTTCCTGATATTAAAACTCTTATCAAGAGCGATCTCTATGCTTTGCTTAAGATCAAGATTAAGGGTATCCTGCCCCATCAGTAGAGCCGACGACTGCAGCAGCAGAAGCGGCGCCAGCCGGGTAAAAATCCTTCTTACTAATTTAGGCATCTACATACTCCTTCGTTTTTGTCCGGTGTCTTGGCTTATTCATATCGTAAGGATTCGATGGGATCCATTAATGCTGCCTTTCGCGCCGGATAAATGCCGAAAATTATCCCGACGCCGGCGGAGACACAGAAGGCCAAAATGACCGATCCCAAATCGAAAATCGTCTTCCAATGGGCATAGGAAGAGATTATCTTTGTCATGATGAATCCCAGTAAAATTCCCAGGAGCCCTCCACTGAAGCTAAGTAATACCGCTTCGATAAGAAATTGTCCCAGAATGTCTTTGCGGGTTGCGCCGATGGCCCGGCGCACGCCGATCTCTCTGGTTCGCTCCATAATCGAGGCCAGCATGATGTTCATGATGCCAATGCCACCCACCAGAAGGGATATCCCGGCTATAGCACCCATGACAATGTTAAAGATACGCTGAGTTCTCTGACTCTGGCGCAGGAGCTCCTCCGGCACGATGATCGCAAAATCCTCACGGTTATTATGGCGCAACAGAAGCAGATCCTTGGCAAGATTGGAGGCCTCCCTGATCCTGCTCTCATCTTCAATCCGCAAAATAACCTGATCAACTTCCGGCTCGGAGGCACTGATACTGAAGCGGTGAATAGCCGTGGAAAGGGGAATGTACACATCCAGATTCAGGTCACGGTCCCCGACGCCGCCCTTACCTGTTGAGCGGGCTTTCGGCTTCACCACTCCCACTACCGTAAACCAGAGATTGCCTATTTTAACCTGTTTCCCCACCGCCTCCTCATAGAGGAAGAGGGATCTTTTGATGGTATTGCCCAGGACACAGACCCGGCGGGCCTGATGCACATCCTGATAATTGAAGAAACTTCCGCTGGACAGGTCTAGGTTCAAGGCATCCTTAAGATCAGGCTGGGTGCCGATAATCATGGCCCAGGTCTCTTCTCTCCCCTGGGCCAGTCTCACATCGGCGATCTCTTTCTGGGGGATCGATGAGGTAACCAACGGATTGAGGACGTTTAGGGAACGAGCATCGTCCATGCTGAGCCCCTTGGCCTCGATCACGGTCCCTCTTTCGTCCTCCTCCGATTCAATGGGATTGGAACGGATGATCACGTTGTTCATGCCGAGGAGTCTGATCTGGTCCAGGGCCTCTTTTCGGGCCCCTGCTCCAATCGACAGCATGGCGATGACCGCAGCCACTCCAAAAATAATGCCCAGCATGGTCAGGAAGGAACGCAGCTTGTGAGCGGCGAGACCGGCCAGACTAACTGAAAAACTCTCCTGAAAATTCACACTGTCCTCCTATCCCACGATAATCATTCGGTTACCGCCGCCGCTGCTGCCCCGGTTTTTAGGCTTTGTCGGTTTGGTGGGAAGAGTGCCCTGTCCTTCGCCTCCCAGCTCTTCCAGAGGAATAGTGGGATCACGCAGGCAGATTTCTTCTCCTTCTTCCAGACCGGCCAGAATTTCGATGCGATCATTACTGCGGCGCCCCACTTGTACCTCCCTTTTCCTCGGGCCCCGCATTCCCATCACATAGACTACAGTGGTATCTTCCTTCTCAAATACTGCCTGTAAGGGAACCGTGAGGGCATTTTCTATTCTGCCGGTAATAAGCCGTACATCGCAGGTCATGCCAGGTCTCAGTTCACCCCCGGTGGAATCGAGCAGGACTTCGACATCGAAGACCTTTCTGTTGGTTCCTCTCTCCCGTCTCGCCAATGGGGCCAAACGGGATATTTTTCCATAAAAAGTTTTTCCATTTAACGCGTCAACGGTGACAACAGCATTCTGGCCATCTTCAACACTGCTGACATTCACTTCGTTTATGGTGGTTTTGGCCATCATTACGGAAAGATCCGGTATTCCGATGACGGGCATACCCCAAAACGGCGTATCTCCTACCTGAACCTTCTTCATTTCGCCGCCGCTCCAAATTTCCTTATACACCACCAGGCCGCCTATGGGAGCCGTTATCCTGAGCATATTCAGGTTATCTTCCGCTTCCTTTAATTCAGCCTCGACCTGGCGTACTTCAAGCTGAGCCCGCATTAAGGTAGCCCTGTCGATAATTTTCTGTGTTTCTATTTTTTCCCTGGCTTGGGCCATGGACACTTCGGCCTTTTTTAAATTCAGTCTGGCTTCCTGCCGTTTTGCTTCAGCCTCGAATTCCATCATTTTCAGATTCAGCTCGGTCTGTTCATAACTGTAGCGCTGACTTTCCAGCTGACTTTCCAATTGAGCCATGTTTGATTCGATTGAAGCCTGCTCGCTGGCCAAAGCAGCCTTGGCATTCTCCAGTTTGTCCCGAGCTTGATCCACCTGCTGCTGGGCTTCACTCGGATCAAGCTGGAACAGGAAATCTCCTTTTTTCACTGTCGTGCCTTCATCGACCAGATCCACGATTTGCAGCATCATGTGCTTTCGCATACGCGGAACAGACACATTGGTGGCATTGAGGGCTTCTACATCACCTTTTGTGTAGAGATCGATGATAAACTCACCCCGGCTGGCGACAGCGGTTGCAATGGCCGGTTTTTTCGGTATTATCAATGCCAGAAAAACCAGTAAAACCACCAGAGCAGCAACCAATAAAATGAGCCTCTTTCTGGATTGTCGCTCCACCCAGGAAAAGACTTCCGTTAAATTTTTCCTTAAACGTTCCGGAAATGACATAGGTGACTCCATTTATCTTTTTTGTGCGGATGATTGTTCAGGTTCTTTTTCGAGCCGTTTAAGCATCTCCGGAGAGACCTTAAATTCACCTTTTTGGGATATGCTCCCCGGCTGGCCCGTCTTCACCGTCGGCGTATTACTCTTTTCGATCGTTTTATCCTGCTGCAGTCGCTCTCGCAACGAGGCGGGAAGTTTATCGAGAATATCTTTTTTCGCTTCGTCCTGCCCGCCGGAGGATCTCCCCCCTTCCAGATAATCATGCAGTATGCCCCGCTGGTGGAAGACATCGAAACTGTTAAGCAATGTTTCCCTGATCTTCTCGATGCGCGCCTGTTCGTCACTCTTCCCCAGCAAGGACCATCCTTCCGGCGCTGCCCAGGAAAGTTTTAACCCTTCCCTGGTGTCACCTCTGACGACAAAAAAACCGTCATTACGCGGACCCAAATTCACGGGTATGGGATTACTGCTCCCCTGCTCGAAAACGCAGGTGCGGCCGTCCTTCTCGAATATTGTCCCGTTGGGAACGTACAGTACATCCCTGAGCGTATCTTCCAGTATTGAGATACGGGCACTCACTCCAGGCTTCAAGCGTCGATCAGCACCATGTATGTCGATATCAAGGACAAACCCTTTGAGACCGTCTTCATAATCAATATCCTGAGCCAGCATCGAAACGTCCTTTACCGTTCCCGTGAATGTGGTATCCGGATATGCTTCCAATACAATCCGCGCTTTCTGGCCGGGGTAAACTCTTTGCCGGTCCACCTCATTAATATAGCATTTTACCATCATCCTGCTTAAGTCGGGAATGGACATAAGTGCTCTTCCGGGATTTGCTTCATACCCCATTTTCAGCCTGCTGTCGGAAAGGTTTTGATAGACAACCATTCCATTTTCAGGAGCGGTGAGGATCAGCCTGTCAATTTGCCGTTGCAGAGAAGCAACCTTGTACTCGGCCTGCTTTATGGTCAGCTCTGATTTCAGTTTTTCTCCGTAATTGATTACTTTTTGCGATGTAAGCTGTTTTTTCACTGTTTTTAGATCAAGTTCGGCCTGTTTCAATTCCAGTTCAGACTCTTTCTTGCTTGCTTCGGATTCGAATTGTTTCATCTCAAGCCTCAATCCGGCCTGCTGATGAGAGTATTCAGTAAGTTTCTGTTGATTTTCCAAATTTTCAATGACCAGTTTCTGCTGTGCTTGTAATTTTTCCAAATCCGCCTTTAACGTTGTAAGGCGATCCCGGGCCAAATCAAGCTGAGTGGTCAGATCGGTGACATCGAAACGGATGAGGGTGTCGCCTTTTGTCACCTGCACTCCTTCATCGACAAGATCGGTTACCTGCAGTTTCTCTCCCCACATCATGGGTGCGGAGATACCGTGTTTGGAAATGGCCTCCACGTCTCCGTATTCGACCAGATCAACGAAAAACTCTCCACGTCTTACCAGCCCGTATCCTGTTGAAGAAATACTCTCCTCACTGGAAAATATAAAGATGAGGAGCAGGATTAGAACCAGTAAACTGCCGGCAAGAGTGTAAATCCCTTGCCGATACCCCCATTTTTTGGTCAGCGGCCAGGTGTCGATAATTTTTCTGATTACCAGTTTTGCGTCCATATCTATCCTTATATTATCTGTATCAATACAGCCTTTCCTTATTAGGACATCCTAATCAGATAAAAAGTTTTCAGAGAAATTCAGGGATTTTTCCATCAGGATGGAAAAATACTCTTCGACCTCGTCCACCATGTGTTCCAGAGTAAAAAGTCTGGTAACTTTCCTTTTACCTGCTTTCCCAAGTCGCTGGCGAAGATCCCGATCCCGGCAGAGAAGGCGCATACACGTTGTCAAACTGTGTTCATCACCGGGATTAATGAGCAAACCTTCCTTGTTATCACTGACGATCTCGGGTATATTACTCACGTTGGTTGAGATGACCGGCTTTCCCGCGGCCATTGCTTCAATGAGTACTATGCCGAATCCCTCCCAAAGAGAAGGAAGTATCAGCATATCAACGGCCTTCATTATTTCAGCCGGATCATCACGGTACCCTGCGAAGGAGATCCGGGTCCGAAATGGGCGGGAGAGTTCTTCCAGTCTGCTGCGGAGCGGCCCTGTCCCCGTGAGAAGCAGGTGGATATCGGTTCTTTCTCGGGCCAATTTCGAAAAAGCTTTAATTAACGTGTCAACGCCTTTTCGCTCATCAAGCTGCCCGACGAATCCTATAAGAACGGTGTTGGGATCAATGCCAAATTCTCCGCGAAGATCTGTTTTTGCCGGCGAGGAGAAATCTTCGGGATTAATACCATTGTAGATAACCCTTATCTTATCCGGTCTCAGCCAGGGGGCCCTGCTCAACAGTGATGCCTTGGTTGCTTCGGAATTTGCGATGACACCGGAAGCCAGTTTTTGGTATGTCAGGCGGTAAAGCGGTTTGTTTTTAAGTGGATAGTCTATGCCCCGCCGCGGTACTACTACGGGGACTCCTGCCAGCCTGGCGGCAAGGCCGCCGAAACGCAGTTCTTTGTCCATATTGGTGCAGACCACATGAGGCTTCAGTCTGCGCAGGAGCCGCCAAGTTCTCATTATTGTAACCGGATCCAGGTCACCCCGCATGGCCAGCGTGTGGACGGTAAAACCCTTTTCTCTGGCCTTCTTATCCAGGATTACTCCGGGACGGCAGAGAAGATAGGTCTGGTGCCCGCGCTTTTCCAGTTCCCGCATGGTTCGAAAAAGCCAGACTTCTCCTCCGCCAAACATCTGAATTGAATTAATAAAGAGTATACGCACGGTTGCTTATCCCTTCCTGCATTGCTACAAGAGTGACCAACAGGCGTTCATGACACGATCCCCGTTCCGTTTTTACCAATTGCAGCAAGATGCCGACAGCATTGCAGGGTGTATGATACAGGATCAATAAGAAACGCTCCCGCTTTCATGTGCTCCGGCTGTGAGGCTTTCTCCTTGTTTCTTCCAGTGCCCCATACTGGGCAGTGCCAGCAGACCAGCCAGGGCGGGAACCAGTACGTTGACTGCAAAAAGAAGCATGGCGCTGTTAAAGGCCGTGACCTTTTCAATTCCGTATTGATGAAAGAAAAACACGGAAGCTCCCTCTCGTATCCCCAAGTCGGCCAATGAAACAGGCAGAAGGGTCTTAGTGAGAATCGTGGAGGTAGTCGCGCTCAATGCCGCCTCCAGGCTCAGGGGTTGAAATCCCCTGGCCAGAAAGCAGAACTGTGTTATATAAACAACATAGAGCAGAAAACTGTAAAGGAAAAAAGGCACCGCCTTTTCGGGACGGAAATAATCGAGTCCGTTTGTTATTCCCTTAATCTTATCCCGGAAGGGAAAGAGAAGAGAAAAATTGTAAATTGCAGACCGGGTCCACTGTGGATGCAGCCCCAGAAGCAGAGCCGCAGCGCATAGCAGCAGCGAAACGGCAATCAACGGAATCGACAGGTAGGGCGTAAACTCGAACTTTCTAAGCAGCATTACATTCACACCCCAGACGCCTCCGATGAAGAGGCAGAAAAAGGCATACAGTTTGTCTATCACCAGCATTCCGAGCACGGGCAACCTTCGTTCCTGAGAAACAAAAAAAATCCTCCCGGCCTCTCCGAGACGAGCCGGTGTTACGAATCCCAAGGTCATGCCGGCCAGAAGGCCGAGCCAGGAATCTCTCTTTCGCGACCCTGCACGGGCGACATCCAGGAGAAAATGCCACCGATACCACTGCAAAAAAAGGTTGACCGGCAGTAGAATCACGGCCAGGTAGAGAAAAAGCGGATAATCAGGTTTTCGAAATGATTCGATTATGGCCTTCAGGTCGACGATGCGGATTATAACAATCAGAATAATAACACCGACAAGAAATTTCAGTAACATGAAAACCCGTTTACTCATTTACATCTATCCCGGTGAATGTTTACAAAGAGAAATATAACATCCAGATTATCATTCGGCAAGTATTATTTGGATATCTTTTCACTGCTTGTGCTGATACAGTATTGAGCAAAGACTGCTTCTGATCCCCCCGGCTGTTCCGGCACCTTTTGCTTATTGACTTCGGCAACAAATCGAATAACCCAGAAAACCAGAAATGCGGCGGCAGCGATAAAAAAAAGAAGTTTCGCCGCGGCTGGAGGAAACCGACGCAACAGCTCTCTCCCCGATACCAGCTCAACGATCCAGAGGCAGGCAACAAAAGTAAAGAGAGAAAATATCACTGCGGCGACAGGATGATAAGACAATGCCTCAGCCAGACGAAAATGGACCAGTGCATGTAATGCGTGGGTCGTGCCGCACGTTGGGCAGCTGTATCCGGTAAGCTCGTGAAAAGGACAGACGGGCAGGGGATTCCTGTCTGGATTGAGGAAAAAGAATAATAAAAAAGACATCCACCAAACCGCTATCCCTGCCGCTTTCTGCCTGCGTTTCTTGAGGGTCAGCTGCTTGGTGGATGTCGATGTAACACCGTTCATATGCTAAGGTAACGCTGAAATCCTAAGCCTTCGCCTTTTTCGGAAAGACATCAAACTCGGCCCCGAATTGTCTGAGGTATTCGGCTCCAAAAGCCCTGAAGGTGTAACTGACAGGCAGCAGGACTACAGCGTTGATATACGGGATCAGTATTAATAATATCCCTATGCAGCAGGTAAATATTCCCGCCAGTATGACCAGTATAATCACCGCCACTGAAAGTAGGAAGACGAATATCCCGTAGAGAATGAAGTGACCTATGTGTTTTGAAAAAACCTCGAGGAACCGTTTCCAGCCTTCCACAGCGCCACATTTATGCTTATACATGATGGGAACGACGAAGTTGTCCAGAAAGAGCTCGATATACGATCCCGCAAGGACGATAAGCAGTAATCCGAAAATAAGCCCGATGATGGGAAATATTCGTATCGCCTCGCCAAAATACCCATCATGAATATTCACAACCGTTACGAAGGCAACAATCAGATAGCCGATAACGGCGGCAAAGAAGATGAATCCGAAGACAAGCCGCCAGAGAAAAAGAGAGTTCCCCTGCTGGCGGTACTCTCTCCAGGGCAGCACTACCTTGGCATCATTCTTGACGATATTGTAGAGAAACATGAATTTCCCCCTGGAACTGAGCCAGGTAAAAATGACAATGATCGTAATTAAAAAGGCGAGACCGAGCAGAATCAGGAAAAACCAGATCTCATTGTTATTAAGCCATCGCCAGGCATGTTGGGGGAAATAGGCCAAGTCATTAAAATCAAACCGGCTGCCGCCTTTCCAGTTGGATCCGTTGCTGCCGCCGTGCCCTTCCATAAGATCCGCTAAAAAAGCGGTGAATCCAATCGTGAACCACTTGCCAAGATTGAAAGGATGAAAAAGAGCTTGTTTCATTCGATCCCAGGCTTGAGAAAGTGGTGCCGCGTATTCTATCTGCATTGTAATTCCTCCCCGTTTCTCATCCACCTACCATCCTGATTACAATTCCCTTACGTTTATACTTCCACCCGAGGTTCGCAGATACAGCACCGGGCCGCCTCCATTTATCTTGGCTCTCAGGGAATTTCGCGAAATTGTTCCTTTTACTGTCACCGGAAATTCACAGTGGACTCCTCCCCCGCTGGTTGAGGCATCCAGATTAACTCCGATATCCTTTTCAAGATAAACAGTAATAGAACCGCCTGAGGTCTCAAGGCTGCAGGCCGATTCCGGCTGTTTGCTCAGGCGCGCTCTGATACTGCCGCCGGAAGTCTTGGCATCAATATCCCCTCTCACTTCTTCAATATTTATTGTACCGCCCGAGGTCCCCGCCCGCACGTTGCCTTTTACCTTCCCTATCGAGATACCGCCTCCGGATGTCTTTATGACCGCATCTCCTTCACAGCCCTCAAGAGAGATGCTGCCTCCTGATGTCTTGCCGTTTACTTTACCGTAAATATGACCGAATCTGAGGCTGCCTCCCGATGTATGGGCAAATACTTCGCCTTTCAGATCATCTACCTCGATGCTGCCGCCGCTGGTACCGAGATCCACATTATATTCGTCCGGGACGGTTATTTTGAACCGTACCCGAACGTATTTACCAATGGAATTCCAGAGTGAAAAAGTCTTATCCTTCACATCCAGAGTGACAGACACATTCTTGCCGGACTGTTTCAGATCAACGTCGATCTTATCCATTGCGTCACGGAAGCTTCTTTCACTCCCTCTGTTTTTCTCAAAGAGGATCTTCACCTCTACGTTATCGCCTGCACCAGTAGCCACCTCTATAGATCCGAGGTCAGACGATAGCGTCAGGCGTCCTCCTTTTCCTGTCTTGAAACTGCGCTGTATATCTCCATCCACCGCGTAGAGACTGCTTGTGAAAGCCAATAAAGCGAACCAGACAACCTTTTTCATGATACCCTCCTGATCATATCCCTTTCAAGACCCTTTTAGAATACGGATTTCCCGTCAATCTGTTTCACCGGTAACGCACCGTCGATAATTTTATCTGAGGCGCATTTTCCGTCTTTACCATCAGGATCCCGGGATTATTCCCTGGTATACCATCCAGGTTTTCCTGCCGTAATATCGGTCACGTTCAGGAGTACTATTCTCTCCGGATTACTGCGAAGAAACGCCTTTCACTGATACAGGTACATATCGATGCCATCCTGAACATCGTCCAGCAGGTACCGGGCAAAATAGCGCCAGAGCATGTGCTGAAAATATTTATTGTATTTTCCATACCCGTGCCGCTGTCCCGGCATGATCATGAAATCGAACCGTTTTCCCGCCTCGATAAGGGCATTAACCACCCGGATGGTGTTCGCGGGATGAACATTATTATCGATATCCCCCGTCACCAGCAGTAGATGACCCTTTAAATTCTTGGCAATAGACCAGTTATTGTCATATTTTGCCTTGAAAACGATCTCTTTTTCAACGTCTTCCTGTTTATCCTCACTCTCTGTATCGTTTTCCTTCTCCTTCTTGTCCGATTTCTTTACCTTCTCCACCTCTTTCACACCGTAATGCACTTCACCCCACCAGATATTGTAAATGTTATTGTCATGATTCCCTGAGGATGAAACGGCCACCTTATAAAAATCGGGGTGGGTGAACATGGCGGCAGTGGACATGTTTCCACCACCGGAGTGCCCGTAGATGCCGACGCGATCGAGATCGATAAAGGGATATCGGCTGGCAAGCTGTTCCAGGGCCGCCTTGTTGTCCGCCAGGGGATAATCACGGTTATTGCCGTAGCCGAAATTGTGGTAATATTTGGACCGACGGGGACTGCCTCCCCGGTTGCCGACCGCGACCACGATGAAACCCACCTGGGCCAGGGAGACGGTTCTCGAGGCGGAAAAGGTCACCGGGAAGGGTTCCGTCTGCGGCCCCGGATATACCAGTGAGATAATGGGGTATTTTTTCTCAGGATCGAAATCGAAGGGCTTCCACATGACACCGTATATATCCGTGATGCCGTCAGCCGCCTTTACGGTGAACGGTTCCGGCATCTTCCATCCCGCTTCCGAAAGGAGGGAGATGTCTGTTTCTTCCAGCGGCAGCAGCACCTTGCCGGTATTATCCCGCAGGACCGATACCGGGACTCGATCCACCGTCGAGTAAGTATCCACAAAATACTTGCGGCTTTCGGACATCATCATCCCGTGGGAAACGTCCTCCGGTGTCACCGGCTTCAGCCCTCCCCTGTCAAGGTTCACTTTGTAGAAGAAATAGAAATAGGGATTGCGTTCTTTTTCCCGTCCGAAGGCGCTGAAATAGAGTTCCCTGCCTGTCGAGTCGATGGCCGCGATGTCGCCCACGACGAAGGGGCCGCTGGTCAGCCGGCGTTTGAGCCGTCCTTCCCCGTCATAGAGATAGAGGTGACCCCAGCCGTCCCTTTCGGACCACCAGACCAGGTCCTTGCCCTCGTTCAGCACCGCTAGCTGACAGTAACGGGTGTTGAAGTACGGCTTGCTCTCTTCCGATATCAGCACCGTGGTCTTGCCGGTCTCGGTGTCAGCGACGCAGAGATCAATCTTGCTCCAGGTTCGATCCCGGCGCGCGAAATAGATCTTGTCCGATCCGGTTCCCAGAAATATACCTCCTCCATTGAAATAGACCCCTCCGATGGCCTGATCCTTCCATTTGACCACCTCGATATCCACTCGCTTTTTCGTGTCGACATCAAAAACAATGAGCTCATCCTGGGGAACATCCTTTTCGCCCGGCATGGCGTATTTATATGTTTCCAGGGTCGGACGGGGCGAACTCAGTGAGTTGATGACAAAGAGATCCTTTACCTGACGGTAGTCGGACCTTTTCACATACAGTTTTCGGGAATCCTTGAACCAGCGGGCATTGGCCCGTCTGCGTTTGTTTTGCGTGGTGTCACCGGCATCGGAGGCATAGCTGTACCAGCGCTCTCCATCCTCGGTCAGCTTTATTTCCACACTGTCGCTGTCATGGGTTTTCATGATAAAGAGATTATGGTTCTTTGCAAAGACCACCCAGGAGCTGTCAGGCGAGAAATTGGCCCAGCGTTTATTCACCAGCTTCTCTTTCTCGGCTTTTTTATGAAGCGTATCCACCAGCGAGACGTGACGGTCACTCATGCGGTAGCGGAATTTCAGGCTGTCGATCATGAAACTGAAATAGTCCTTTTTCTTGGAAAATTCTATTCCGCTCACCGGCAGCTCTTTTTCATTATAGGCACGGTGAGTAATCTTGGCCAGCTCAGCCGCCAGGTAATTCCGGTCGAAGAGATATTCCTTTTTCTGTTTCTGAGCATCCACCAGATAGAAGTTGACCCCGTCCGACGTCTTGTATCGGTACCAAAAGATATCGGCGTCTTTCAGCCAGTTCGCCCTGACGCTGAGGGATCCCATCATTGTATTTGTCCGGTCCGTATAGAACTTGTCGGCCAGTTTAAAATTAGCTTTCTGACCGAAGAGTAGACTTGGCACCATTGAAACCAGCAGTGCGGCAGTCAGGGAAAAGGCGGTGCATCGCTTCATGGTTTGTTCCTCCGTGTAATAATTGATCAAGGGATTATTAGTTTCTATGTTACGATCAGCCGAAAATTTTCTCGCTCAGGATTCGAATTCCAGCAGTTCCACCGGCGCTCCCTGATGTTTGATCATTGCTACTGTCACTCCGGCAGAGGGAGAAGAGGGATTGCTGATCACCTCTTTCCCCTGCAAAGCCTCGGCAAGGTCATTGACCTCGAATGCCAGATGGGGCACGGTTCTTACCAGCTCCGGGACAGTGCAGCCTTCTTCGAAGCGCATCCACTCAATGCCGTAAGGGCTGCTCTCGAACCCTCCGACATAGATCTTTAAATGAGGAATATATGTCTCGTTCGGAATTTTTTCCGTCGTGGGTATCCCGAGATGATGGAAACGCCAGCCCCACTCGGCGACAGCCTGAGGAAGCTCGTCAACCCTTCTCTTGTACGGCTCATTCATTAATCTTCCTTCATTCGTTAAAGGGTGGATCTAAGGTATTCCGCTACCCGGGGACGGATCTCTTCTATACCGCAGTGCATGTCGCATCCGAACCAATTCACCTCCGACAACCGCCTGAACCAGGTCAGCTGCCGTTTGGCAAACCGGCGGGTATTGCGTTTGATGAGCTCAACCGCTTCTTCCCGAGAATGACGGCCCTGCAGATAAGCGATTATCTCTTTATAGCCTACCGAGTCGAGGCTGTTCAAATTGGCGTTGTACCCTTTTTTCAGCAGCGCTGAAACCTCTTCCACCAGGCCTTCCTGAATCATCCGGTCCACTCTCCTGTTTATCCGATCATACAGAATTGGACGGGGCCAGGTGACGCCGATATACAGAGGATAAAAATCCGCCGGTTCAGTATTCTTCTCCTGAAGCTGGGAGATGGGCTTCCCTGACAATTCCCAGACTTCCAGAGCCCGGACGATTCTGCGCAGGTCCCGGGGATGTATTGTTTCTGCTGCTTTCGGATCGACCTGCCGCAAGCGGTCATGGAGCAATTCCGTTCCCTTCTCCCTGGCCTCTCTTTTCAATCTGTCCCTCAGTTCGTCATCCCGGGAGCCGCTGGCAAAGACTCCTTCAGCCAGCGCCTGGATGTAAAGTCCCGATCCCCCCACCACGAGGGGCATCACACCCCGGCTTCTGATCTCCTTCACCGCCCGCCGGGCCTGACGGCAATACTGTCCCGCACTATAATAGTCATCCGGATCGATAATGTCGATGCAGTGGTGAGGTACCTTCTGCAGTTCCCGGGCGGAAGGCTTGGCCGTTCCAATATTTAAATAGCGGTATACCTGACGGGAATCTGCTGATACTATTTCACAGCCAAGCATCGGCGCCAGCGCCAAAGCCAGTGTGGTCTTTCCAGAAGCAGTGGGTCCCACCAGTATGGGGATGCGGTATTCAGCCATTCAGCGTCCGAATTTCCTATCCAGTTCTTCCAGAGGGAGAGTGATGATAATCGGCCTGCCGTGGGGGCAGACATAAGGATCTTCCGTGGTAAACAGCTGATCCACCAAAGAAGCCATCTCCTGGGCAGAGAGCGGATCCCCCGCCTTGACGGCGGCTTTGCAGGCATAGGCCCGGGCCACGCATTCCAGGAGTTCGTTGGGCTCAGGGTGTTCCTCCTTAATCTGATCGATCATTCCACTCAGAACCTGCTTCTCCTGTCCGTTTTTCACTGAAACCGGCACCGCTTCAATCACCACCGTATTTTTCCCGAAATCCTTCAGGCTGAATCCTATCTTCTCCAAGTGAGGCACCAGATCAGCCAGGTCGCGGTATTCATCCGGCGAGAGCTGCAGGGTCTGGGGAAAGAGGAGCTGCTGGGAGGCGGCCCGTTCCCCCGCCCTGGCCTTGAGCGCTTTCTCATAGAGAATCCGTTCATGGGCCACATGCTGATCGATGATGGTGAGACCGCTCTTTATCTGGGTAAGGATGTATTTGTTATGCAATTGCCAGAAGGGCGGTTTTTCCTTCTCAAAGGAGCGGAAATTGAGCACCGCCGCGTTTCCCATCGCGGAGCGTCCGGTCTCCAGTGTCAACTGACCCTGGTCCGTGACATCGGGACGCATGAGCCTGGTGAACCGGCGCGGCCGTGCCTGACTTTCGGAGATCTCCAGTTCAGGAATGGAGGCCGGCGTGCGAAGCCATTCATCCACCGCCTTGTATACCAGATCATAGACCAGCTTCTCATCCTGAAAACGGACTTCCGCCTTGGTGGGATGCACATTGACATCCACCCGGGCCGGGTCCAGTTCAATAAAAAGGAAAAAATTGGGATGTTCCTCCCGGGCCAGACGCAGACCATAGCCGTTGTAGAGAGCGTGTAAAAGACTTCGTGAGGTAATAAACCGTTTGTTTAAAAAAAACATCTGATTGTCGCGGCTGCGGCCGGCTGTGCCGGGCTGACTCATCAATCCCTGGATGGCGATGGGGCCCAGGCTCTTTTTTAGCGGGATCAATTTGTCGGCTTTTTCTTTGCTCAGAAGTGCCCCGATCCTTTCTCTCAATTCTTCCCGGCGCAGATCGAAGGTTTTTTCGTCGTCGATAAAGAGTTCAAACTCGATCTCGGGAAAAGCGATGGCGATACGCCTGAAAGCAGTGACAATATGCCGCAGTTCGGTGGAGGGCGTCTTGAGAAATTTACGCCGGGCCGGCACGCTGTGAAAAAGATCCTTCACCGTAACGATGGTACCCCGCCGGGGCGCGGTTTTTTCGACTTCCTGAACCCGTCCGCTCTCAATGAAAAGGTGGGTTGCTTCCTTATCCTTCTCCCGGCAGGTGATAATCTCCATTCTGGCCACGGAACTGATGCTGGCCAGAGCCTCTCCTCTGAATCCCAGGCTGGTGATGGCATCGAGGTCTTCGGCCTTCTCGATCTTGCTGGTAGCGTGCCGCTGACAACAGAGCAGCGCGTCTTCCTCGGACATGCCGCCTCCGTCATCAACCACCTGGATCAGGTCAAGACCGCCGCCTTCTATGATCAGAGAAACGGAACCGGCTCCGGCATCAAGACTGTTTTCCAATAGTTCCTTTACCACGGAAGCGGGCCGCTCCACCACTTCGCCGGCGGCGATACGCTTCATCACATAATCAGGGAGTATTTTGATCTTTGTGGACATGCATCCTTTATGATTTGTCGAAAAAGGAAAGCTTCTTGCGGATGGAATCGGCAAATCCCGCATCCGTGATCCCCACCACCCGACAGTTGGCCCTGCCGCTGATCCGTTCCAGGGAGAGAATTCCTTTCCAGAGCATTATCGACGTATGTGTCTTTCGGGATAGGGACTCGAGCTTCTTCAGGGAAGCCGGGGAGAGTTCCCTCTCATACAGGATAAGGCGAAGCTTTCCCCGCTGTGCCAATCCCTCTATAACACTGTACCCGGGACGTGCTTTGCCGGCCTTTATAGCCAATCCCAGGAGGCCAGGCAGCTCTTTTTCCTCTTTTATCCCCAGGCGTCCGGCCAGCTCCTCATAAACCGCTGCCGGGATCGTCTGTTTGAGATGTAATTCCAGCAGTTTTTTCTCTTTGGCCCGTTTCAGACAGTCCAAAGCGGGACAGAGGTAGGCTCCTCTTCCGTTAAGCCGGTGTCCAGGGTCCACGGCTATTCCGTTCCCGGCCAGCCGGACAACTCGTATAAGCTCGCTGGAAGGCGTCTTCTTGCGGCATGCGATACAGGTGCGGAGGGTATCCGTCACTGAATCCTCTCTGCTCCTATCCGGCCCAGATATAAAAGCGCGTAAAGCACCAGGACAAAGAGAATAATGAGCCAAACCAGGGAACGGGTTTTAGCCGTTTTCTTGGTGAGCCTGTTTCTCTTGAATTGGATCCGTCTGCCTTCCCGTTCCTCTTTTTCCGGATCGTAATAAAAAAACTCCGGTTTAAAACGTCGGTTTTTGGGCAGTCCGCTGCCGAACATGATCAACTCCGTCTTGGCTTTTGGAATTGCTGATTTAATATAGGGATACTGCCGGGAAGAATCAAGTTGAAACCCGTGGTTGGGCAGGCCGGACACAGAACGTACTGCTGCTTACCATGGCTTCCCTTGTGACAAGTCCGTCGTTAAAGGTTTGTAGAGATGGATTGTTTTCTTCGTGTTTGACAGGAAGACTTGTCACAAGGGAAGGATATCCTGACGAAATATACCCTCACTCCACTCCTCGCCGGGGAAGACCACGTGCGACGCACGTCTTATATCGCCACATAGATGAATAATTCCTCCCGGCCGGAAGACTGCAGGGACCGGCTCTTATCTGGTGTCGTTAGCGTACCATTCTCGTCATCCCCGTGATCGTTCAGACAAAGTACGTGCCGGTGACCCTGGAGGTCCCCGACACCTTTGCATCGATCCCCCTAAGAGTTTACCCTTGACATTCTCACCCTTGAGGGTTTACATTGAAACCGTTCAGGAATCTCAAAGGAGCACCGCTCAGATGAATCTGTCCGATTTCGGCTGGGACGCCTCCAGGCAAAAAGAGTGGAAGAAGCTGAAACTTAATGATCTTTCCTTTCCCGCTCGGGTTGTCCGGCAGGATCGCCGGCAGTATATGCTGGTGACGGCAGAGGGAGACCTCTCCTCCTTTACCCGTGGACGCATCATCCATGCCGGCCAGACACCCGTGATCGGTGACTGGGTCGCCGCCGTCCGGGAAGGGAACGAGGGCGTGATCGAGGACATCCTCCCCCGCAGATCCACCCTGACACGCCGGGTGGGGAAACGAAGCCCCCGGCCCCAGATCATGGCCGCCAATATCGATACCCTTTTTCTCGTCAGCGGCCTGGATGAAGAGCTCAATCTGCGCAGGATCGAACGCTATCTTACCCTGGCCTGGCGCACCGGAGCGTATCCGGTGGTAGTGCTCAATAAGAAGGATCTTTGTAAAAACCACGCTTCGCTTAAAAAGGAAGTGGGGCTGATCGCCGGGGATGCCGAGGTGGTTACGGTGAGCGCCCTCTCCGGCATGGGATTAATGCCTCTTAAAGCATACCTTACAAAGGGCCGGACCACAGCCTGCATCGGATCTTCGGGGGTGGGAAAATCCATGATCATCAATACCCTGGCAGGGCAGGAGCGCATGGCTGTGCGCCGTACCCACGCGCCTACAGGAGAGGGCAGACATACCACCTCCCACCGGGAACTTATCATGCTGCCCGGAGGCGGGATGATCATCGATATGCCAGGTATGCGGGAGATTCAGCTCTGGGGAGAAGAAAGCGATCTTGAGTCATCATTTTCGGAAATGGAAGAACTCGCTCAGGAGTGCCGTTTTAGGGATTGCTCTCACCGGTCCGAACCGGGTTGCGCTGTTCTCGAAGCGATGAAGAAGGGAGATATAGATCAGAAAAGATACAGCAGTTATATAAAGCAAAAAATGGAATTTAAGACCCTTGCAGAAGATAAAGAGCGCCGCCGCTGGAAAAAACCCCGCTGATTTTCCGAGACGGTCCCGCTCAGCCGAGATGCTGTCCTCCGTCGACAAAGATGGTCTCCCCGGTCACGTATTCACTTTCCAGAAGAAAATCGAGGGCCCGCAACACCTGATCCGGATCACCGGCCCGCCGCAGGGGGAGCTTATTGATCATGCCCCGGTAATCATCCGGAGACGTATCAGGCAGCACCAGTCCGGGGCAGATGCCGTTTACGCGGATATCGGGCCCCAATTCCACGGCGGACATTCTGGTAAGCTCCGCCAGGGCCTTTTTGGTAAGGGAATAGACAGTATAAGCGGGCTCACACGCCGCGATCTTGGTATCCAGAATATTGATGATCTGGCCATGTTTTATTAGCCGGGCAAAATCACGGGACAATATCAGAGGAGCGACAAGATTGATATCCAGCATGTTCCGGAGAATATCCGCCTCGGTTTCACGCAGGAAGGCCCGCTGAAACCGGGCGGCGTTGTTTATCAGGAGTGAAAGAACGGGAAACTGTTTCAGGACCTGGGGAAGCAGGCTCGGAACGTTCTCCGCGTCGGCCAGATCAAATGGAAAGAGCCGGCAGGCGCGCCCCAGTCTGTCGACCTCATGTTTTGTTTCCTCCGCTTCAGTTGCTGATGCGTGAAAATGAAGCGCGATGTCATAGCCTGCTCTCGCCAGATGAAGCGTGATTTCCCGGCCCAGCCGGGTCGCTCCGCCGGTGACCAGCGCCGCTTTATCCATTTTTGTCTCTCTCCGATTCTGTTTCTGTAATATAGAGGACATCCGCGCCAATGTCAAGAATAAGTCAGCGTCACTTATCCATTTCATTTACGTATGATGGAAAACGCGGATTGTTTTATTTGTAAACCATTACGTTGTTCATCCTGTCTTAATTACTGAAAAAAGGAGCTGCCGGATTTGGAAGAACCGACGATTATCAGACGCGCGCAACAGGGTGAGTCATCAGCCTTCAGGGAACTGGTGGAAGCGAATAAGATGAAAATCTATTATCTGGCATTGGATTTAACCGGCAATCATCACGACGCAGAAGATCTTTCTCAGGATGTATTTCTCAAGGCGTTCCGAAATCTGGCAGCTTTCCGCGGTGATTCCGAATTCAGCTCCTGGCTCTACCGCATTACCGTTAACACGTTTTTGAATAAACGGAAAAAAAGGAGAGAACGATTCATGTCTGAAACCGCACAGTTGGAGAATCTGGCCCTGGCCAGTGGAGAGGGAACGAGTGAGCATACTCCGGATAAAACAGCGCGTTCCAGCCAGATCAAGGAACACCTGAACCGTGCTCTCTCGCGGTTATCGGACAGGGAACGGGCCGTTTTTATGCTGCGCCACTATCACGATCTGCCGCTGAGCGAGATCGCCACCACGCTGCGGGTGCGTACCGGAACCGTCAAGAGTCTTCTTTTCCGGGGGGTACAGAAGCTGCGCCGGGAACTCTCTTTTTACCAACAGGAACTGGAGGTATAGCATGCCGGGATGCCGCCGTTTTCGCAAACAGATGCTCCAATATTATTACGGTGAGCTGGATGAGCGGGGCCGTGTACATCTGGAAGCCCATCTTAAGGAATGCAGGGACTGCGAGGCCGAATGGCACAACCTTTCCGATGATCTGAAGAGAATGGATCTCTACAGCCGTGCGGAACCGGAGTCTCATTTCTGGACCGGATTCTGGGACCTGCTGTCTGAGCGTTTCGAGCGGGAGAACCAAAGCGTCATAAAACGCCCGGCTATGGGATTTCTGCCGGCCTGGATTCTGCGTCCAGCCGCCGCTCTGGCCCTGCTGCTCCTGGGTATCTTCCTGGGCCGTATCCTCTTCCGCGGCGATAATGCCTTCCAGCAGGCGCCTGCTGGTTCTCCGGCATCGGTCACATTGACCGCCAGGACACAAAATTACCTGGAGACATCCAAGATTATTCTGCTGGGACTGGTCAACTTCGATACCGCTACCGAGGATATCTCTTCCCTAAACATGCCGAGACAGCAGGAGATCTGTTCACGCCTCGTGGCGGAAGGCAATACACTCAAGGAAGAGCTCAAGACTCCGGCCCAGCGGCGTCTGCGCGAACTGGTGACAGATCTGGAAGTGATTCTGATGCAGATCGCTAACCTGGAGGCCGGCGAGGACCTCACCGCGGTGGAGATCGCCCGCAGCGGCGTGGATCATCGCAGCATCCTCTTTAAAATCAATCTGGAAGAGATGAAAAATCAGAATACAAATTCAGGTGAAAACAAGAAAAATCTGAAAGGAGCATAGATCATGAAAAAAATCATCCCAGCAGTAAGGATCATCATCCTCATCGTTATACCGCTTCTCGGTCTCTCCGCTGCCTGGAGCCAGACCAGGACGGAACGGGCCCTGGCAGAAACAGTGCCTCCTCCAAGCTCCCTGATACCGCTGGAGCGGATAAGTGATCGACTCGCGGTAACAGCTGACCGTATGTCTTTGAAAGCGGACCTGATCGTTCTGGAAGGAGGCCGGCTGGCAGCCACATTCGCCTCGGTACCATCGCTCACCGTTTTTAGTGAAGATCAGGACACTGCCGCCGCCGCTTACCAGAAGGCCTATACCCTGATTCTGGAAGAGAAATGGCAGGAGGCCGTTCCGGCTCTGGAAACGTTTCTCGAACATCACCCGAGGAGCAGCTACATTGATGACGCCTATTTCTGGATCGCCTACGCCCGCGAAAAACGGGGACTCTCTGCTGAAGAGGCCTTCCGCAATTATCAGCAATTCCTGGAAAAATATAAAAACAGCCGCTGGGCCGATGACGCCAGAGCCAACCTTATCCGGCTCGGTCACCAGCTTTCCCGGGAGGGCAACACCGCGTATCAGGCCTATGTCAAGGCGCTGGAGCAAAGCAGCAATGAAGAGCTGAGTCTGGCGGCACTCTATGCCCTCAGGAATATCGGTGATGAAGAAGCCGTCACCTCGGTACTGACCCTGTACGACCAGACCGAAAACGAAAATATCAGGACCAAGATCGTTTACATCCTGTCCGACCTGAAGGACCCCAGAGCGCAGGCCAAACTCAGAGACATCGTGCTCAAGGATCCGGATGCGAATATCCGCCGCCGGGTGGTGTACGCACTGGCCGATACTGACGATCCCGAAACCATTACTGTTTTGAAAAATGTAATCAAATCAGACAAGGAAACCAGCGTGCGCAGGGCTGCCGTATTGGCGCTGGCGGACCGTGATGAGCCTGAAATAACCGCCTTGCTTTCTGATCTGGCTTTACACAGTTCGGACAACGATGTCGCCCGCGCCGCCCTGCAGGCGTTAATGGAGAGGAAAGATGACACCGTTGTGCCGCTGCTCAGACAAATCGCCACTTCGGACCGGGATGAAAGCCTGCGCCGCCTTGCTGTTTACTCCCTGGGTGAACGCGGCGATCAGGAATCACTGTCGTTCCTCAAAGATATTGCTCTCAATAGCAGTGATGCCAGCCTGAGCCGTGCCGCGGTGTACGCTCTCATGGAATCCAATAACGATTCCAGGATTCCTCTGCTGCAGGAAATCCTCACCAAATCCAAATCCGAGGAAGCTCGCCGCACTGCGCTCTACTCTCTGGGTGAAGCGGGCGGAACTGAAGTTGAAAAAATCCTTCTGGATTACGCCACCAGTGTAAAAGACAATAATCTGGCCCGTCATGCCGTCTATGCTCTGGCTGAGGCTAATAATGCCAAACGCAGTGAATATATGAGTAAGATTATCTCATCCTCTCCTTCTCCGGAGGCGAGGCGCGCCGCCCTGCAGATGCTGGCTGACCAGAACGACAAAGCGGGGCTGGCGGTTATTAAACAGGTGCTGCAGAAGGAAACCGATCCGGATACCCGTTATCAGGCTGTTACCATTCTGGGCCAGTTCCATAATGATGAGACCGTCGATATTCTGGCTGATATAGTAAAGAATGAAAAGAGTGTGCGGGTGCGCAAAGCTGCCATCCGGATTCTGGGAGAGATCGGCACGCCCAAGGCGCGCCAGGTCCTTCTGGAAATCGTCAACAGTGACCAGGGAGGCGCGGCATGAAAAGACGGATTGTTGTGACGCTCCTGTTCTCTATCATCGTGATCGCCGTCTCCCTTAAGGCCCAGTCCGTGGTCCGGATTGATTCGACCCTGTCCCTCAAGGATCGCTGGCAGAAAAGTCTTCAGCAGGCCGGGCGGGATAAGAATACATCCGGATACTGGATCGGGTACAGTATCAAAAAAATGATGGGTGAACACAGTTTCACCGGCAGTTTCTCACATGACGATAGAGACAGGCCCACACTGGAAGAAATCATCTATAATCGCGTTCCGGTTGGGAAAGAAGAAAGTGATGCTGAAATCATCAGAAAAGCAGCCCAGCAGGCCATCGATGAGATGAACCGGGAGAATACGGAACCCGTGCCGGAAAAACAGGTTCTGAAAGAGATCGCGTTCCTTGTGCATTTCACCCCGAAAGGTGCGATGGATCAGATAAAGATGAGCAATCTCTGCCTTCACGTTGATCTGGAAGACCAGCCCCTGTACTGGTGCGGCCCGGCTCCGCTGGATGAATCGCTGCGTCATTTAACCGGACTGTACAAAAACTGCGGGGACGATAAAAACAGAAAACGACTGGTATCCGCTGTAGGGATCCATCCAGCCTCCGGCCCCGCTTTTTCCTTTCTTGCCAGTGTCCTCCAGGGTAAAGATGATAATTCTATCCGTAAAAACGCCGCCTTTTGGCTTTCCCGGCAGGACCCCGGCAAGGCACTGGACCTCCTCTACGATACTGCAAGAAAGGACAGATCAGAGGACGTAAGTAATCAGGCCGTATTCGCCATCAGCCAGATAAAAGATGAGAAAGCCACCGATGTACTCATCCGACTGACCGAAAAGAACAACCCCGGCAACACCCGGAAGAAAGCGATATTCTGGCTGGGGCAGCGTGACGGCGAAAGAGCCCTGGCCTCTTTGAAATCGATAGCAGAATCACAAACGGGTGATGTTCCCGAACAGGCGGTATTCGCCATCAGTCAGATGAAGTCTGAAGCCGCACTGGACGTCCTCATTGAGCTTGCCAGAAAATCACTCCACTCGCAAACCCGTTCCAAAGCCATCTTCTGGCTGAGTCAGAAGGCTTCCAAGAAAACTGTGGCTTTCCTGCAGGAAGCCGCTGACAAAGAAAAGGACTGGAACGTAAAGAAACAGGCGGTGTTCGCCATCTCCCAATTCCCTTCCGATCAGAGTATCCCTATGCTGATAACCTTGGCCCGGGAAAACAACGATCCCCGGGTGCGCAAACAGGCGATCTTCTGGCTGGGGCAGAGCAACGATTCCCGCGCCGTGGATTTCTTATCCGAAATCGTCAAGTCGGCACAATAACCTCCATCTCGTATCCTCATTCCCGAACAGGGGCCCTTCGGGTAAAAGCGGAGGCCCCTGTTTTTATCGGTCTGATATAAATGAAACGGTGAGATTACTTCTGTAACAGCTGACATTTCCCTTGCCTTTTCCCCTTCATTTTTACACATTGTTCCCATGGAACCGGGCCATGCCGGCTCGGTCCTTTTACTGAACAATCACGGGAGGAATAGTGGCTCGAGCGGAATTTGATAAACTCATTGAGATTATGGCCCGGCTGCGGTCAGATCAGGGCTGTCCCTGGGACAGGGAACAAAACCACACAAGCCTGCAGCCGTACCTGCTGGAAGAGTCCTACGAGGTTCTCGAGGCCATTGACAATAAAGACGCTGCCCATCTCTGCGAGGAGCTCGGAGATCTGCTCCTTCAAATTGTCTTCCACGCCCAGATTGCCGGGGAAGCTGATGAATTCACTATTGAGGATGTAGTCCGGTCCATCAACGAAAAACTGATCCGCAGGCATCCCCACGTCTTTGCAGACGCGGTGATCAACACCTCCGCTGAACAAAAAAAACATTGGGAGCGGATCAAGAAGACCGAAGGAAAGAAATCGGCGCTGGATGGGGTTCCCCGAGAGCTTCCGGCCCTGACCCGGGCCCGCCGGGTGCAGCAGAAAGCTGCCAGTGTCGGGTTCGACTGGGAAAAGACCGAGCAAGTCATGGAAAAGGTACGGGAAGAAGAGAAAGAGCTGCTCGAGGAGATCTCCTCCGGCAGCCGGGAACGGATACAGGAAGAATTCGGCGACCTGCTCTTCGCTCTGGTCAATCTGGCCCGTTTTCTGGATCTGGATCCCGAAACCAGTCTCAGGCTGGCCGTGGAAAAGTTTTCTCTGCGTTTCCGCAAGGTGGAAGAGGAGATGAAAAGGAAGGGCCGCAGAATGGAAGACTCCACTCTGGCCGAAATGGATATTGTCTGGGAGGAGGTCAAAAAGAGGAAAAATGATGCTCCTGCATCATCGTGATTAATGCAGTAAAATAGCTTGCCAGTCCGTTTTCCATATCCCCGGATTATAGTAATATTTCCCTTGACATTGTATGGTTATTCTATTATCCTATGTCATCCTGATCCTTACTGATCGGCAATGAAGATCCCGGCGGCGAAGTTAGTTCAGGAGTGGATCCCGTTCACGAACATCATGACATTTTAATTGATTCGGATTAACAGAGAATGACACCCATATACCATATAACAGGATAAAATCCATCCCAGCCTCAAACCTATCCATGAAAGGGAATACCATGAAAACCACTGTCTCCGTTTCCTTAATCCTGAGCTTCTCCTGTACCCTTGCTTTCGGGCAAACGGAAAAAGCGGACACCTCCGCAGCCCAGATCTTCCCGACTGTCGTCGTAACCGCGAACCGTCTTCCGGTCCCTCTTAAAAATAATCCCGGTGCTGTATCGATCGTAACACCGGAACTGCTCACCAGAATGGCAAAAGGAATCGGCGTCGAGGAAGCCTTACGGCTGGTTCCGGGAGTCCGGGTGGACAACCAGCATGACGGGGAACGGGTTCATGTTTCAATCCGCGGCCAGGGCATCCTCACCGAACGGGGCCTGCGCGGCATCGGCGTCATGATTGACGGCATTCCCCTGAACGACCCCTCCGGGTTTGCTCCTGATCTCTATGATCTGGACTGGTCCACGGTCAAATCCATAGAAGTGCTGCGGGGGCCGGCTGCGAGTCTATACGGAGGCGGCGGAGCGGCCGGAGTTCTGCAGATTAGCACTCAGGACGGAACCAGTGCGCCCTTCGGAGGACAGTTCAGCATCACCTCGGGATCCAACGGCTTCATCAAATCGCTGCTGCAGCTGGGCGGGACTAAAGGAGAAACGAATTATCGTGTCAGTTATTCCCGCAGCGGCGGCGACGGTTACCGTGACCATCAGGCCTTCTGGAGCAACAAGCTGTATGAGAAAATCCATTTCAAACCGGCCCCCAGGATCTCCGTTACCCAGATCCTTTCCCATACCGACTATTTTCAGCAAAATCCCGAAGGGCTGAATCTTGGTCAATTCGACAATCTGCGGCAGGCCAATCCCGACGCGCGCCCTTTCAACGAATATCAGAAAACCAAACGGACGACGTTCGGCATCAACGGAATCTATAAGATCAACCGTATCCATGATGTACAGCTTACAGGATTTCTGCGGTCCTGGAATTACAAGGAAACCAGCAATAAATGCTCGGAATACCGAACGATTAGCAATCCGGGCGCCAGCCTGCAGTATAATCTGCATGTGAATTCAGGAAAATTCAGAAATACCATCAGTCTGGGATCGGATTTCAAGGGTCAATCCATCACCATGTACAAGCTGCAGAGCGGTGCCGATCCGGCCAGGGGCGAAAGTCTGGACGAAACCAATATTGAAACAGACAGCCTGCTGGCAAACCAGCTGATCGATCAGCAGAGCCTCGGTTTCTTTGCCCTCTACCAGCTCGAGGCGGGAAAATTCAACCTGTTCGGCAATCTCCGCTATGATAATATGAAAAATCAGCTTACCAATAAAATGGTGGGGCCGGACACATCAAAAACCTCCAAGGACTTCGACAAGACCTCGCTGCGGTTGGGCGCCAGTTTCAATATATCCGACCTGTTCACCATCTTTGCCAACTGGAGCCAGGGATTCCTGCCCCCCTCCACGGAAGAACTGGCTGCCAATCCGGAAGGCTACTCCGGTTTCAACACCCATCTGATTCCGGCCACTTCGAGCAGTGTCGAATTCGGTACGAGGGGATTCTGGCGTAACCGGCTCTACTACGAACTCACCGGTTTCTATATGACCACTGAAAACGATTTCTTCCGTTTCAAACAGAGCGGCCGGGGAAACCAGGAAGTCTTCTACGGCAACGCCGGGAACAGTGAGCGTTACGGCATTGAAAGTTATTTCTCCCTGTATCTGCTCAAAGGACTGAGACTGCAGGCGGCCTACACCTATTCCCACTTTGAGTACACATCCGCCAGTATCGATCCTGTATATACCAATACCAGCTTCGTGCTGACTTTGCCGCCGGCGCCGGGACAGTGGCTGCCCAATTCACCACAGCATCAGCTCTTTTCCGAGATTGTATACAGGCTCCCCCGCGGACTGAGTTTCGGCCTTGCTGCCGAGACCCAGTCCAAGTGGGCCATTTACACGGACGCTAACGCCTACAGCGGGCTGCTCGATCCCACCGTTTATAAGAATTGGCAGGACGGGTTCTTCCTCCTGCATGCTCGTGTTTCCTGTCCCTGGCGCTGGGGCGGCCTAAGCGGAATAGTCAGTATCTCTGCCCGCAACTTGTTGGATGAACAGTATATGGCCTTCACCGAACCGGATCCGGACGGCAATGCCTACCAGCCGGGCCCCGGCAGAGAGATATTCGGATCAGTACGGCTCACTCTCTGATCCCGGCTGCAGAGAGGAAACAGCATACACGAAATTACCTGAAACGTGCGGTATGACGCCAGCGGTTATGCCGCACGTGTAAATACAATGAGGATAGAGGCTCCCGTTCGAATGAGGATTGATTGTCAGGCCGGTTGGATCGGCACGATTTCTGAATATCCAATGAAAATTGTCAGGAGATAATAAAATGTTCTCTCCCATGTTTTCTATCTTATTGATCCCCTTTATCGTTGCGATGTTTCTCTCCATTAATATGGGCGGCAGCGGAACGGCGCCTTCTTTTTCCGCGGCATACGGCGCGGGGCTGATCAGGAAGGATCTGATTCCCGGCCTGTTCGGTCTATTCGTTTTCATCGGGGCTGTTTTAGCGGGTAAAAAAGTGGTGTTAACGATAGGCAAAGGGATATTACCCGCGGATATCATGGGCCTGACCCTTACAACCATTATACTATTGTCTGTTTCCCTTTCCCTGCTGTTCGCCAATCTCCTTAAAATACCGCAATCCACCAGTCAATCCACGGTATTCGCCCTCATGGCCCCCGCAATATATTTTCAGAAATTAAATACTCAAAAACTTCTTTTTGAGATCCTTCCCGTCTGGTTTATTCTTCCTGTCATCTCGTTTATCATCACATACTTCATAGGCAAATACATCTACAATCCCATTAAAAAACGAAGACTGGTCAATTTCACTGAATTATCAACCCATCCTATCTTGAAATACCTGGTTATCTTTACGTCCCTCTATGTATCGTTCGCCATCGGATCTAATAATGTCGCCAACGCCGCTGGACCCGTCGCTTCCATGATGTCGAATAATTTGGGCATCGCACCAGACAGCAGTCAATTTATATTATTAATGATCGCCTCAACCTTGATAATCGCTCCCTGCTTCAGCATCGGAAGTTCTATTTTCGGATATCGGGTGGTACAGACAACCGGGAAGAATATCATCGATTTCGGTCCCTTGGGAGCAACGCTTATTTCCTTCATCACCGGCTCCCTGCTGCTGTTTGCTTCCGTCACCCGGGGAATACCGACATCCCTCGTTCAATTGAATGTCGGTGCCATTATCGGCCTGGGAATTTCTAAATTGGGCTGGAAGGAAATTCTTAAACAAACATCGGTGAAGAAATTATTTTCCGTTTGGATCATCGCACCGTTGCTATCGTTTGTTCTTTCATATTGCCTCACACTTATAGCAGTCTACGGTAATCTTATGTAACGTACCGTCTGCTTCATCAACATGATAAATGGGCATCATTGTGCCCGGGGAGTATCCGTACCTGCTCATTTCCAGTGGCACTCCTCTTCTGCAACATTAGCAGCACTATCACCGTAAAAGGGTGAAAAGTTATTTGTCCATGAAAAAATATACCGCTTCCCTCATTAAATTATGTATCGGATCATTGATTTTTACGGGCCTGCCGCTTATCAGCTGGGGCATTAAAGATGTGTCCGGTTTCATGGCAGAACCGGCCCGTTTTGTCTATTCAATCACCGCGATTCTTTTCCAGATTGTCATCGTTACCATTATCCCTACTGCCGGCAGTAATCGCGGCGGCAAGGAAAATACTTCCTTCAGGCAGAGGATCATCCTGATGCTGCTTCAAATCATTCCGCTGATGATTATCGTTCTGTCCGCTTATGGTGATCGGCGTGATATCGCCGTTTTCACCGACAGCGCTTGTATCCGCATCTCCGGCCTGGTATTATTCGGGGCCGGATTTGCCTGGATGCATTGGGCGGAAGCCTTTCTGGGCAAACAATTCAGTGTTCGCGTCACGATACAGAAAAATCATGATCTGATAACTTCCGGGCCTTATCGCGTTCTGCGCCATCCGAGATATTTGGGTATCATTCTGTTTACATCGGGGATCTCCCTGGTCTACCGATCCTGGCTGGCGCTTATCTTTGTCTCCCTGCTCATTTTGGTATTGCTGCTCCGCATCCTGGAGGAGGAGAAACTGCTGCACCAGGAGTTTGGGAAAGACTGGGAGACCTATTCCGGTAAAACCTGGCGTCTGATTCCATTTATTTTTTGACAGAAGACGAGAAACGCATCCGGTTTTTCGACACAAATTATATATAATAGCGAAATGATCAAAAAATTCACTCTAATCCGGGAGTATAACATTTGGATAATCGTAAACTCTGGATCGGCAGCGGCGTGGCGGGGATTATTGCCATGTTCTCATACATCTTTACCATCACCTATTCCTGGCCCCTTACCCAGGCCGCCAATTCGGCCTTGCTTCTCTGTGGCAGCGCTTTTCCCATACTCAGCATGATCATGTCATATGGAATGTTTACTTACATAGCTGTTGAGCGGGACGGGACTGCCAACCGGCTGGCGTTAATATTTTCGGTGACGGCCTTCACGACATTGTTACTGATGTTAATCGTGCAGTTCGCCATTCGAGCAGCTCTGGGAACGATAATTCAAGGGCTGGACGCGGACACAGGGAAATCATTAAGTCAAGGGCTGCAACTGATCCATTTAGGGCTGGATGTGGCCTGGGATATGCTGATTGGAACGTCCATGATATGGTTAGGTGTCGCCATGCGAAAACGCCGGGGACTGGGATTGGGCTGGGGTCTGCCGGCGATGATTCTCGGAATCGCGCTGATCGTCCTCAATACTGTCACCTTCCCCTGGCCCCCCGGCGAGCACGGACTATTCGATGTCGGTCCCGTCGTTGGGCTGTTCATCACGGCACTGGCTGTGCGGCTGCTTTTTTTGGGGTTGAAAGCATCACCTAAAGCGGATTGAAGGAGGTAACGATCAATTTACCACCATCCCGAATCGTTAATTAGATTCGGGATGGTTTTAATCAATAATAAAGAAAGCTTTCAAAGACAGGGAATGCGTATCCTGCTGGCCCAAATCTTTTTCACCTAGTTCAATCGGACGAGCATTATTTCTTAATTATCCGTTTTATTGCCGCCCTGATTTCGATCAGGGATCTATTGCTCCTGATTGATCTCTCCTGCTTTTATTAGGGCGATTTTGGTCCCGATGGGGCCGATAATGCCAAAAACGATAGAGGTGGCGGTCACTGTGGTAATCACCGTTGCACCCAGTATATCACCGCTGGTTAAAGAGACGCCCTTTAATGTGCTTACGACGTTGCCCAAGCCGGCGAATTCATGCTTCACGATTAAGGCCAGTCCTATGGCCACTCCTGCCTGATTCAGAATTCCCCAGCCCACCCAATCCTTGATCTTTTTCTCACTTTTACCCAAAGCCGCCCCCCAGCGGGCTCCCAGAACCAAACCTCCCGTGCGTGTCACCGTATAAATAAGTCCAAGCAATCCCAGGGAAGGCAGCACTGAAACCTGCAGATTTGCTCCCGCCAGAGTGAAAAAGAGGATGAAGAGCAGTGACATGAATATGGGCAGTCGCTCCTGAATCTTATTGATAACACTCTGACTCTGTGTGTTGATGATCACCATCCCGATAATCATGTTCGTCAGGATGAGAGATAGATGGAACACTTTAGAGAGGCCGACGCTGATAAGCACAAATGCCATGACGACGATAATGATGTCCCCGGCATTTTCCAGCTTACGGCACAGGAGGGATAAGAATACCGCGACAAGTGTTCCCAGTACAAAGCTTAAGATCACTTCACGGAACGGAATGAGGATTGTTGAGATAAAAGCAGTTTCTGCTCCTCCGGTCTGATTAGCCAGAATTGAACGGGCAATCGCCGCTGCAAATCCAAAAATAATAATCCCAAGTCCGTCATCGAATCCAACCACCGCATAGAGCGCCTTTGTCAAACTGCCCCGTGCTTTGTATTCCTGAATAACCGCCACCGTACCGGCAGGAGCGCTGGCGGGAGCGATGGCTCCGAAAATTAACGCGGTAACTATATTTCCGGTAAGCAGATAGATCCCGGCTAGCACGACAAAAAACGTTACAAACGATTCAAACAGAATTATATAGATGATCCCCTTACCCAGTTGTTTCAGAGTGCTGATGCGCAGTTCCATCCCGATACTGAGAGCCACGAATCCCAGGGCGATCTCTGTAATGAATGAGAGAGAATCCTGGGTGGCCAAATCAAAAATGTTCAGTAAGGATGGCCCGAGGAGGGCCCCCAAGACCATAAATCCCAAGATACTCGGCATGCGGATGTATTTCATCTGCCTTCCGAAATAGAAAGCAAAGAGAATGGTACATCCGATGATCAAGAGAATAGGCAGGTGCATCGATTGTACAATGCCAGACATGTAATTACACCTTTATATTTCGAGGTTGCCATTTTTATAGATAAGATCATGCACGGTTACGAGTATTCCGCTTTTTTTATTCTCCCGTTCGATGATATCGTTTAACTTCTGCAGTATTTGGTTGGTCGTTGTCTTTCTTACCACTCCGGTAATGATCCTGTGAAAATCTTTGCGTTCACCGGACCAGAAGCTGGCGAAGAGAGGCATGTGGAACAGATATTTATTGGCGCTATTGGCCTCGATAACTGAGATATTCCCTTCACCGACTTCACAGAATATATCAAGAATCTCCTGAAAACGTTCTTCAGCCTGAATCGCGGCCGTAATTACCGAATATTCAAAAGAAACTGGAATATCTCCCGGTTCCTTTTGCTGTCCGGATATGAAATTATGAAGATCCTTGGGAGAAGAAAATTTCATCAGTTCATCCACATGACGAGGATCGCGCAGAAAACGAGCGATGTTGCTGAGAATTCCCAGATGGAGGTTTCTCTTTGATTCAGGAGCGATAATAAACGCTATCAGCCGTACAGGCTGACCATCCAGGGCTGCGAATTCTACTCCATCCGGGAAAGTAATTATTCCTGTAACGAAATCATTTACGGAATCGGAGGCAAAATGGGGTATGGCTACTCCTCGGCCAAAACCGGTGGAACCGAGCGCCTCCCGTTTGATGAAACCCTGGAAAATCTCATCCTCTTTCAGTTCCTTAAGGGCCGGATGCTTCTTCGCCAACCGGGCAATAAGGTGCAAGGCTGCTTCCTTGCTATCGGCGACGGCCCCTGTTTTAATACATACATCAGATAGATACTCGACCCATTTCATAATCGGTCTCCTTGCTTGGGTTGACACTGGTGCTCAATTTACAAAATTTTTTCAGGAATTCAATAGGGATTATGATATTTTTTCAGGGAGATTCTCCTTGACTTTTGAGTAATACTCTGTTATGTTTATATCAATAGGAAACAAGAAAAAGAAATTGAGGAGTATCCTGATATGCCTCAGAATCAAGAAAAAAAATACAAGTTCAAAGCCGAAGTTCACCAACTTCTGGATATTCTTACCCATTCCCTCTACTCCCATCGCGATGTATTCATCAGGGAACTGATCTCTAATGCCGCAGACGCTCTCGATAAAGTACGGCTTATGGAAATGCAGGGAGAGAAAATTGCTGATCCCGACCTTGATCTGGGCATACATATCAGATTGGACAAAGAGGACCGGCGTTTCATTATCGAAGACTCCGGTATTGGCATGACCGCTGAAGAACTGAAGAACAACATAGGCACCATAGCCCGTTCCGGCACTTCTGATTTCATTAAAAAACTTTCCGAAACTGAGGTGAGCGATGTAAATCTTATTGGTAAATTCGGAGTCGGATTCTATTCGGTTTTTATGGCCGCCGAGAAAGTGGAAGTGACAAGCAAATCCGCGTATGAACCGAGACAATCATGGACCTGGGTAAGCGACGGGAAATCGTCGTTCAGCATTACACCAGGTCCACCCCAGGCCCCGCGGGGAACGACCATTACGGTCTCCCTGCGGGAAGATGCAGCGGTATTCGCGGAAGATATGCGTGTGAAGACCGCCATCAAGACCTATTCCAACTTCGTCCCCTTCCCCATTTTTCTGGGCGACACGAGGATCAATACCATCTCGGCTATTTGGCGGGAACCAAAATCAGCAGTAGCAGACAAGGATTATAAGGAATTCTATAAATTCATCGCCCACCAGGATGAAGATCCCCTCACCTGGATTCACTTCTCTGCAGACGTGCCCCTTCAGTTCCACGCGCTGCTGTTTGTGCCTAAAACTAATTTTGAGATGCTGGGATTCGGCCAGGATGAGGAAGGCATCAACCTCTTCGTTAAACGGATTATGATTGATCCCCACTCCCGTGATTTATTGCCGCCCTACCTTCGTTTTCTCCGCGGTGTGGTAGAAAGTGATGATCTGCCTCTGAATATTTCCCGGGAAACCCTGCAGGAAAATCCCTATATGATAAAAATACGAAACACAGTCGTATCAAAAATCCTCACCTATCTGAATGATTTCGCCAAAGAAAAGAAAGATGATTACGCCGGCTTCTGGGCTCAGCACGGCCGCATTCTCAAGGAAGGATACAACGATTTTGCTTATAAAGACAAAATCGCCTCTCTTTTCCGATTTAAGTCTTCCCGAGGTGAAAAAGATACTGACCTTTTTTCGTTCGACGAGTATATTGAACGCATGCCTGAGAAGCAGGAAGAGATCATCTATTTCTCTGGCTCAAGCCGCGCCGCCCTGGATAAAAATCCGGTCATGGAAATTTTCAAGGTCAAAAACATTGAAGTTCTTTATTGTTTCGATCCCATCGATGAATTTGTACTGCCGGGATTACTGGAATATAAGGGCAAGAAACTGATCTCCGCCGATCAGGTGGATCCGGAAAAATTCAAGGATATCCCTTTTATTGTGGATAAGAAGAAACCGAAAACCAAGGTGGATGAAAAAGATCTGGAAAAACTGACCCGGCGCATAAAGAACATTCTGGGGGATCAGGTGGAAGATGTTAAACTTTCTGATCGTCTGGTGGACAGTCCGGCAGTATTGGTAGGCAAGGACAGGCATCTGTCATCCCAGATGGAAAAAATTATGCATCTCATGAACAAGGATGTCAAGATATCACCAAAAATACTGGAAGTCAACCGGAACCATCCTTTTATCCACCATCTTCATGATATCTACCGGAAAAAACCTCAGGATCCGCTTTTGACCAAACTGGTGAAAAGCCTATTCAGCACTGTACTCCTCCTGGACGGGACCGTTGATGATCCTCATGAAATGGCCGATTCGATTCAGCAGGTTCTCGAGGAAACCGCCCGGCTTTATACAGAACAGAGCCAAAATGATTCAGAAAAATAGTTAAGGGAGGAAAGATGAAATATCAAATCCGTTTCATTTTCGTTTGCCTGCTTCTCATCCTGGTCGGTATTCTGCCGGCCTGGAGTCAGGATCTGGGCAAAACCGTATCAGTGTACAGTTCAGAAAACGGAAGCATGTATCTGCAGCCCCTGGCGGATGCCTTCGGAGCCAATATAAACAGCGGTTTCTTCCACTCGGCCCGGATCGGTAAACTTGGTTTTCATCTGCAGTTCGGAATCGCCGCAATGTACGCGCCTATTCCGCAGGCCAAAAAGAATTTCTCTCCCGTCACAGAGTACGGCTGGAATCCTGATCCCGGAACGCTGCTCTCTACCATATTCGGAAACGAAGAGAGCGTCAATATCGAAGGGCTGGAATTCCCGGGCGGACTCTGGGACACCAACTTCTTCCCTCTGGCCGTCCCCCAGTTAACTATCGGTTCCGTTCTGGGCACTGATGTCACGGTACGCTATATTAAGTATAAGATCGATGACGAAATCGGAGAGATAAAACTGTCCGGATGGGGTGTGCGACACAGCATCAGTCAGTATATTCCGCTCATGCCGGTTGACATTGCCCTGGGATTATACTACCAGAATTTTCATATTGGATCCATCATCGACGCGTCGGCTACCTTCGTGGGTCTGCAAGCCAGCTATTCCATAAGCATTATCACCCTGTACGGCGGAGCGGGCCTTGAGCGTTCTTCCCTGAATATCACCTACGATCATGACGAAGGGGGACAGACTTCCAGTATCGAATTCGATTTGAAGGGTGAGAACCACACCCGGTTGACCATGGGAGTGGCCTTCGATCTCTTCATCCTCAAACTGCACGCGGATTACAATCTTGCGGCCCAGAATGTCCTCTCGGCCGGTGTGATGCTGGGAATTTAGTCAGGATGGATTTTCACAGGCCGGCCCTGAATTGGATATCGGGCCGGCTTTTCTTTTAATGGTTTTTTTATGCTGAGATGTAACCGAAAAGGGCGTGCAGGCGCTTCTCTTTCCCAATAGAATGCGTCCCACACAAGTGATGCTTGTTTAATCGAGAATAATCAGACCGGACGAATCACCTCTCCCCGCAAAGCTGCGGGTGTGTATTCCTCTGTTTTGGCAACAACGAAACAGTTTTTCAACCCAGGCTGGTAAGGAACTTCCACTCTCACATACTCGGAAGTAAATCCTCCCAGGAATCCATCCTCGTTTTTCCCCTCGAGCAGTACCTCAACTTCCCGGTCCAGCCAGAAACGCAGGAATGTCTCCTTCTTATCGGCTCCTAACTGTCTCATGAATGCGGCCCGCTTGCTTTTCACCGAGGGAGGTATCTGTCCTCTCATGGCGGCCGCGACGGTTCCCGGTCTGGGAGAATAGGGGAAAACGTGCAGATAGGTGAGCGGCAGCCCGATGACTGTTTGCACCGTCTCCTGGAACAGTTCCTCGCTTTCACCGGGAAATCCCACGATAATATCCGCTCCCAGACCGACCATCCCGAGGGATTCTTGCAGCGTCGCGATCCTCTCTTTGACCCGTTCCGTATCGTAGGGCCGCTTCATCGCCTCAAGGATGGTATCCGAACCGCTCTGCAAAGAAAGGTGCAGATGACGGCAGATGTTTTCTGAAGAGGACATCACGTGAATCAGGTCGTCGCTTAGATCCTCTATATTGAGGGAACTGAGACGAATCCGTCCGAGTTTGGGATAAGCGACCAATTCGCTCAGGAGTTCCGGCAGCGTGATGGGGCTGCCCCTGTCCTTGCCGTAATCGCCCACATGCACACCGGTAAGCACTATCTCCTTGAATCCGTTTTCCAGGAGACGGCGCATCTCCGCCGTGAGTTCATCGGGAGGTACGGAGCGGCACGGTCCCCTCGCGAAGGGGACGATGCAGTAACTGCAGCGGTTATCGCAGCCGTCCTGAATCTTGATGGTTGCCCTGGTATGCCTACGATAACGACCTTGGCCGCTGCTGGCTGATTCCTGATCATGGAAATCAGCGACATGGACGAATGGTTCGGAGAGTTTGCCCGGGCCCTTGAAGAAATCAAATAAGGATTGCTTCTCTTTTGTGCCAAGAATATAATCCACTCCGGGAATGGATTTAATCTCCTCGCGGGCCACCTGAATATGGCAGCCGAGGACTACTATGGTGCACCCCGGATGTTCCTTGATGACCTGGCGGATCAGCTTCCTCGTCTTGGCTGCGCTGCGTCCGGTAACGGTGCAGGTATTGAGGAGAAAAACATCAGCGCGGGAAAGGCTGTTAACGATGGTATAGCCGCGTTTCTCAAATTCATACGCCAATGCGGCGGTCTCAGCCTGATTAAGCTTGCACCCCAAAGTTTTAAAGATCACTGCAGGCATGATAATACGGAGAAGCCGGGGAGGACGTTACCCTCCCCGGCTTTCTCTTAGTTATCCTCCCAGGAGGATCGTATCAGGATTCTTCTTTATCCGGGGTTTCGGCGGTATCAGGTTCTGCGTCCGCTTCTTTTCCCGCTGAATCCTCTGTTCCCTCTTCTTTTATCTCCTCGGCTTTCTCTTTAGAAGAGGAATCCTCCTCTTTATTTTTTTTCGGGCTTTTCTTCTTTTCCTGAGCCGGCGCTTCCTCGGTTTCCTCTTCCTTGGGCTGGGTATCTATGTCATCAGCGGCTTCTTTACCTGCCATCTCACCAAGAGTCGGTGCTTCACTCGCGGACTCTGACATATACTTGTCCAGTTCCTTTTTTTCAGTCTCTTTTTCCTTCTGGGGACCGGTTTCGGTAAGTTTCTTCTGGGAGAGAACGATGCGCTTGTTTTCCCGGTCGAATTCGATAACTATGAGTTCCAGATCATCGCCCTCTTTCAGTTTCTTGCCACCTCCCGCCT
>CAZUMH010000007.1:65168-67325 GCA_964621645.1 uncultured bacterium | reverse complement strand
TCGCCATGGAAGAGGGACTGCGGTTCGCCATTCGTGAGGGCGGACGTACCGTGGGTGCCGGAGTCGTGGGTAAAATCATAGAATAAGACCCTTTGTAAGGAGTAAATAAATCGTGTCTGGACAGACGATACGGATAAAACTGAAAGCATACGATCATAACCTGATCGACAAATCGACCGAACGAATTGTAAAGACGGCCAAGTCGACCGGAGCGGCTATTTCCGGTCCGATACCGCTGCCCACGAGACGTTCAGTGTATACGGTATTGCGTTCTCCTCATGTCGATAAGAAGTCGCGTGAGCAGTTCGAGACAAGAGTGCATAAGCGGCTGATTGATATCCTCAACGCTTCACCGAAAACGGTGGATGCTCTCATGAAACTGGAGCTGCCGGCAGGAGTCGATGTTGAGATCAAGGTTTAATACTGGAAAAATGTAAACAGACGGG
This sequence comes from uncultured bacterium, assembly GCA_964621645.1. Taxonomy (GTDB): domain Bacteria; phylum Zhuqueibacterota; class QNDG01; order QNDG01; family JAGLOF01; genus CAZUMH01. Next base: position 66,879 of record CAZUMH010000007.1, on the reverse strand, counting down.
AAGTTGATAAGAATGAGAGGTTTACTAGGGAAAAAGCTTGGGATGACGCGCTTCTTTAAAGAAGATGGCACATCTGTTCCAGCGACACTTGTCGAGGCGGGTCCCTGCACTGTACTGCAGATAAAAACCCCCGATAAGGAGGGATATGAAGCAGTTCAGCTGGGTTTTGGGGCTCGCAAGGAAAAGCGTACCACCAAACCGTTGCTGGGCCATTTCAAAAAAGCCGGAGCCAGTCCACTGAAGATAATGCGAGAATTTCGCGGATTCATGCTTGATCAAGAATTTAAAGTGGGCGACAAGATTGGCGCAGATATTTTTCTTGCGGGAGAACGGGTCGATGTTTCTGGAACCAGCAAGGGAAAAGGCTTTGCCGGTGTAATAAAGCGGCACGGTTTCAGCGGCGGCCCCAAGACGCATGGTCAATCTGATCGCCACCGGGCCCCTGGCTCAATCGGTCAGTCCGCTACCCCCAATCGGGTAATTAAGGGTTTGAAAATGGCAGGACGTTTGGGAAACGAGAGATTCACGATTCGCAACCTGACAGTCCTTAAGGTCATTCCAGATAAGAATTTGATCCTGCTGAAGGGATGTGTGCCCGGTTCCAGGAACAGTATTCTTGAAATCCGCGGTTAGACGGCAATTACAGGTGATACAGTGAAACTAGATGTAAAGAAGATTACAGGAAAAAGCAGCGGCGAAGAGTTGACTCTTTCAAAAAAGGTCTTCGGCGCTGAACCGAATGAGCATGCTATCTGGCAGGTGGTAACCGCCCAGCTGGCACACCAGAGACAGGGGACATCAGCGGCCAAAAATCGTTCCCTCGTCAGCGGTGGTGGTAAAAAACCCTGGAAACAGAAGGGCCGCGGTACCGCCAGAGCGGGGACTATCCGTTCACCTCTCTGGGTTGGAGGAGGCAGAATATTCGGACCGGAGCCGCGTAACTATAATCCGCGCCTTAATAAAAAGGTGAATCGGCTGGCTCGAATATCCGCACTCTCGCTTAAGGCACGGGAAGAAAAAATTCAACTGGTGGAAGATTTTATCTTTGATGAGGTGAAAACCAAGAAGGTCGCGGAGCTTCTTAAAAATCTGAAGCTCTCCGATACCAAGACACTTCTGATCACCTCGGATAGCAATCGCAACGCCTGGCTCTCCGCGCGTAATATGCAGAAGATCACCGTGCGTCCGGCCAGTGACATCTCCGTGTATGATATTATGAACGCCGACGTGCTGCTTATCCAAAAGAGTGCGTTGACTAAGATTGAAGAGGTTCTGGTAAAGTGAAGGCAGACAGAGAGATAATCGTACGTCCGATAATCACCGAGAAGGTATCCTCCCTCCAGGAGAGCGAGAATAAATTCGGCTTCATCGTCAATAAAGAAGCTAATAAAATCGAAATCCGCAGGGCAGTGGAGGAACGTTTCGAAGTGAAGGTCAAGAAGGTAGCCACCATGAACATGAATGGTAAAATGAAGACCATGGGCCGTTTCAGCGGCCGGCGTGCTAATTGGAAAAAGGCTATCGTGACCTTGCAGGAAGGATTTAATATCGACTTTTTCGAGGGTAAGTAACTATTATGCCGGTTAAATCATTCAGACCGATAACACCGACACAACGATTCAAGACGGTTTCAACGTTTGAAGAAATTACCAAAGACAAACCGGAAAAGTCTTTGGTCAAATCGCTGTCGAAAAAGGCCGGACGCAACAAC
>CAZUMH010000007.1:0-65158 GCA_964621645.1 uncultured bacterium | reverse complement strand
CAACAACAACGGCAGAATCACCATGCGAAGACGCGGCGGCGGACACAAGAGAAAATACCGCATCATTGATTTCAAGCGGAATAAGGATGGCATCCCGGCCAGAGTCGCAGCTATTGAGTACGATCCGAACCGTTCGGCGAATATTGCCTTGCTCTTTTACGCCGATGGCGAGAAACGGTATATTCTTGCCCCCAAGGGGGTTGAGGTTGGCCAAACACTTATGTCCGGAGAAAAGGCCGAATTAAAAACCGGGAACGTGCTGAAATTATCCATGATCCCGCTGGGGAGCGATGTTCACAATATTGAGCTCAAGCCCGGATGCGGCGGACAGCTGGTACGGGGAGCGGGGACGGCCGCCCAGATCATGGCCAAGGAGGGGGATTATGTGCAAGTTAAGCTCCCCTCCGGAGAAGTACGCATGATCAGGTCGGTTTGTCGGGCAACCCTGGGTCAGATCGGGAATGGGGACCACACCCTGATCTCAATCGGAAAAGCCGGCCGGAACCGCTGGAAGGGTCATCGCCCCAAGGTTCGTGGTGTGGTAATGAATCCGGTGGATCACCCCATGGGCGGCGGTGAAGGTAAATCGTCGGGTGGCAGGCACCCCACTACTCCCTGGGGTAAACCGACAAAGGGCTATAAGACAAGGCATAAAAATAATAAATCAGATGCGTTTATAGTTAAACGAAGAAAGAGTAAAAAGTAGGGAGATCCGAATGGGCCGTTCGATTAAAAAAGGGCCGTATATTGATGAGAAGCTGCTCACGAAAGTTGAGAAGCTGAATAAAGACAACACCAAGAAAGTCATCAAGACATGGGCGCGCAGAAGCACTATTCCGCCTGAATTCGTCGGGCATACACTGGCCGTGCACAACGGGAAAAAGTTTGTCCCCATATTCATCACAGAAAATATGGTGGGACATAAACTGGGTGAGTTCTCACCCACCAGGACCTTTCGCAAGCACAGCGGTAAAAAGGCTGTCAAGTAAAGACGCATTATTAAAGGTGAGTAAGTATAATGGAAGCTAAAGCTGTCGTAAGATATATCAGAATGTCACCCCGTAAAGTGCGCCTGCTGGCCGATTTGGTGCGGGGCAAACGAGTGGAGGAGGCGATTAACTTGCTGCACTTCACTCCGAAGAGAGGTTCTATCCCTGTTGAAAAGGTGTTGCGCTCCGCAGTTGCCAATGCCGTGAATAAGGAAGAAGCCAAGGATCTGGATCCAGAGAATCTTTACGTTCGGGAAATCCAGGTGAATGAAGGTCCTACCATGCGGCGTTACAAACCGGGTGCCATGGGAAGAGCCAGCATCATCCGGAAAAGATCCTGTCATATATCGGTGATTGTTTCGGATAAAGCGGCCAAGAAATAACGGAGGTTTTTGATTTGGGACAGAAGACCAATCCAATAGGCAACAGATTAGGATACATTGCATCCTGGAGATCTCTCTGGTTTGATGAGAAGGGTTTCGCAGCCAAACTCAGGGAAGATCTGATGCTGCGTAAATATATCATGAATCGTCTGCCCAATGCCGGCGTGTCGCAAATTGAGATAAAACGCACGCCAAAAAGGATTACTTTGACGATCAACACGGCTCGTCCGGGGATCGTTATCGGGAAAAAAGGCGCGGAAGTCGACAAGCTCAAAGAAGAGCTGCAGCGGCTAACTTCACAGGAGATTCAAATCAATATTCATGAAATCAAGCGCCCGGAGCTGGACGCCTATCTGGTTGCCGAAAATGTAGTCCGTCAGCTGGAATCAAAAGTCTCCTTCAGGCGCGCCATGAAGCGGGCTATTATGTCTACCATGCGCATGGGAGCAGAGGGTATCCGTATTGTCTGTTCAGGACGCCTTGGCGGTGCTGAAATGGCTCGAAGGGAACAATACAAAGAAGGGAGGATCCCTCTGCATACATTGCGTGCTGATATTGATTACGCTACCATGACCGCTAACACCCAGTACGGCACGATCGGTGTTAAAGTATGGATATGTAAAGGGGAGATTATCGGGGCCTAAAAGAGTCTAGGATCCCGGGGTGCGAGAATTACGAGGAGTAGAGTTATATGTTAATGCCGAATAAAGTAAAGTGGAGAAAACAGCACCGGGGAAGGATGCAGGGAAAGGCCTATAGAGGGGCGAAGCTCTCTTTCGGCACCTATGGTCTGAAAGCGCTGGAACCTGGATGGATCACTAGCCGACAGATTGAAGCATCACGTGTTGCTGTTTCACGTTCCGTAAAAAGAGGGGGAAAGTTCTGGATTCGGATTTTTCCCGATAAACCGGTTACTCAGAAGCCCGCTGAGACTCGTATGGGTAAGGGTAAAGGCAGTCCTGAGTTTTGGGTGGCGGTCGTGAAACCGGGTCGCATCCTCTTCGAATTGGAAGGAGTAGACTTTAAAGAGGCCAAGGAAGCTATGCGGCTTGCTTCTTATAAGTTGCCCATCCGGACGAAATTTATCTCGGCAATTCAAGGGGAGGAGTAGCAGGCATGAAAATGGAAGAGATTAAACAGCTGCCCTTAGAGGAGCTGAAAGCCCGTTTGAAAGATACTCAGGACGAGCTGCAAAATCTCCGCTTCCAGCTGTTATTGCATCAACTTGACAATCCGCTGAAGGTGCGGCTGGTACGGAAGGATATCGCCCGGCTGAAGACGGTGATTAAAGAGTATGAGTCAGGCCTGAGAAAAACGAAGGAATCTCAGGTACAGGGAGAAAAGTGATGACGGAAAGAGCGAATCGTAAAGTATTTATCGGCAATGTCGTCAGCGATAAAATGAATAAATCGGTTACTGTGGTGGTGGAAAGAAGACCGCGGCATCCCATTTATGGAAAGTTCATGAAAAGGCAGTCGAAATTCGTGGCTCATGACGAAGAGAACAGCTGTGGCATTGGAGACAAGGTTAGAATTATGGAAACCCGGCCATTGAGCCGCAGGAAACGGTGGCGGGTTGTGGAAATAATCGAGAAGGCTCGCTAACCGCGACAGGGAGATTCAAGACCAATGATCCAACAGTATTCCAGATTGAATGTGGCAGATAACACCGGTGCCAAGAAAGTGATGTGTATTAAGGTGCTGGGAGGGACAAAAAGAAAGTACGGACATGTTGGTGACGTCATCATAGTCACTGTAAAGAATGCCGTACCCGGCGGCAATGTGAAGAAGGGAGAAGTCCACAAAGCCGTCATCATCCGGACCAAGAAAGAGATTGGACGTCCTGATGGTTCCTACTTGAGGTTCGATGACAATGCCGTTGTTCTCATCGATGACCAGCATGAACCCAAGGGTACACGTATATTCGGCCCGGTGGCCAGAGAGCTGCGTGAAAAGCAGTTTATGAAAATCGTGTCTCTGGCGCCTGAAGTACTCTAAATAGTCAAAGAGGCAGATATAATGAAAGTCGTAAAGAACGATACAGTTTTGGTTATATCAGGAAATGACAAAGGGAAAAAGGGTAAAGTCCTGAAAGTTTTTCCCAAGGCCGACCGTGTCATCGTGGAAGGGGTGAACTTTATCCATCGACATACGCGGCCCACTCAGAAGAATCCCCAGGGTGGAATTATTGAGAAAGAGGCACCTATCAATGCCTCCAATCTCATGGTCATCTGTCCCAAGTGTGATACGCCTTCCCGGATGGGGAGTAAGGTGCTGAATGACGGCAAACGGGTAAGAATTTGCCGCAGCTGCAATGAGATGTTGGTAATAAGTGGTTGAACGGTAGTTAGAGGAGATACTTAATAAATGAGCACGTCGAAAGCTAAAGTGGATAATGAACCGCGTTTAATGAAAAGGTACAGGGAAGAAATCGTCCCGGCCATGATGGAGAAATTCAAGTATTCCAACATAATGCAAGTGCCAAAAGTTGTAAAGGTATCGCTGAATATGGGAGTTGGAGACGGAGCCCAAGATGCCAGATTTATCGATGGCGCGGTTCAAGATTTGACCACAATAAGCGGTCAAAAGGCGGTTGTTACCAAGGCCAAGAAAGCTGTATCTAATTTCAAGCTTCGGGCCGGAATGCCGGTGGGTTGCAGAGTGACGCTTCGCAGAGAAAGAATGTTTGAGTTTCTCGACCGGCTGTTGAATGTTACTATCCCACGCATCCGTGATTTCAGAGGAGTGAACGACAGCGGCTTCGATGGCAGGGGGAATTATACTTTGGGCATCAGGGAACAGATTATTTTCCCTGAAATTGATTACGATAAGGTGGTAAAAATAAGAGGTCTCAACGTGACCATCGTAACCACGGCCAAGACGGATGAAGAGACCTATGAATTATTGAAGCTGCTGGGGATGCCATTTCGGAACAGGCAGCAGCAGGTAAATTAGTTACCATGTTTGAATGGTGCTCAAACTGTAGGGAGTAGCAAGTGGCAAAAAAGGCGCTGATAGCAAAGTCAAAAAGAGAGCCGAAATTCAAGGTGCGGAAATACAACCGCTGCTGCAGATGCGGCAGATCCCGAGGGTATCTACGAAAGTATGATCTTTGCCGGATATGTTTCCGCCAACTGGCGCTTTCGGGAGAGATACCGGGAGTAAGGAAATCAAGCTGGTAAGGGAGTGAATTTTTCAGGAGAATTATATGTCGATGACAGATCCTATCGCCGATTATCTCACGCGGATTAGAAACGCCATAGCGAGACGGCACAGTAAAGTCGATATCCCGGCATCCAACATCATCAAGGAGATGACCAGATTATTGATGCAAGAAGGGTATATTAGGAATTATACAATAGTCGAAGATATTCGGCAGGACAAGGTGCGGGTCTACCTGAAATATGATGAGAATCAGGAGAGCGCCATAAGTGGTCTTAAACGGTACAGCCGTCCTGGACATAGGATCTACGCCAAGGCGGATGAAATTCCCCGAGTACTTAATGGACTGGGGGTTACCATAGTCACCACTCCAAAGGGAGTATTGACGGACCGGCAGGCCAAGAAATTGAGGGCCGGTGGTGAAGTGCTGTGCCAAATCTGGTAATGTTAAGAGATTGAGAAGGAGTATTCCGTGTCAAGAGTAGGGAAAGTACCCGTTCCAATTCCGGCAGGTGTTCAGGTACAGATGAAGGACGGTATCCTGACAGTGAAAAGCGATAAAGGTCAGCTGGAAGAGAAGATACATCCCAATATAAATATCGTTATCGCTGATAACGAGATCAGGGTTGAAAAACAAAGCGACAATAAAGTAAATCGGGCTCTGCATGGCCTGACCCGCAGCCTTATCAGCAATATGGTGGTCGGACTGACCGAGGGGAACAAGAAAGTGCTGAAGATCGTCGGTGTGGGGTACCGTGCTGAGAAAAAGGGGAAAGCCCTGGTTTTGCTTCTGGGTTTTTCCCATCCTATCTATCTTGTGCCACCGGAAGGGATTACCATCGAGGTGCCGGAGAATGATACGGTGATCGTCAGTGGTGCTGACAAGCAGCTGGTGGGGCAGATCGCGGCCAAGATTCGTTCCTTCCGTCCACCGGAACCTTATAAGGGTAAAGGGGTGCGGTATCAGGATGAATATGTTAAGCGTAAGGCAGGCAAGACTACGGTTTAGTAAGGGGCATCTTTATTCATTTAAGGCAGCAAGGACAGTATAAAATGGCGATTAAAGTAGTCAGTCGAACTCAGAGACGCAGCAGAATTAAAAAGCATATCCGCAAGAGAGTATTAGGAACTTCAAAGCGTCCGCGTCTCACGGTGTATCGGAGTTTGAACAATATCTACGTTCAGGCCATCGATGACACTATTAATAAGACACTGTTTGGTGTATCCAGCTTGACCAAAGAGCTGGTTCCTGAAATTAAAAAGGCCAAGGGTAAGATTGAAGTGGCCAAAATAGTGGGTAGAGCTGCGGCTGAAACGGCCAAGAAAAAGAAGATCAGCGAAGTCGTATTTGACCGCAACGGTTTATTATATCACGGAAGAGTAAAAGCGCTGGCCGAAAGCGCCCGTGAAGCAGGGTTAAAGTTTTAACGGTTTGAAAGCCAATTAATCAGCGGAGAAGGTCTTGGAAAAAATTAATCCCAGCGATTTTGACTTACAGGAGAGAGTCGTCCACATCAATAGAGTGGCGAAAGTCGTAAAAGGTGGAAGACGGTTCAGTTTCAATGCCATCGTCGTGGCAGGAGATGGAAACGGCCATGTGGGCGTCGGTTTGGGCAAAGCGAGGGAATTAACCTACGCGATTACTAAAGGATCGGAAAACGCCAAGAAAAATCTGATGGCTGTGCCCATTATAAAAGGAACTATCCCCCACGCAGTGATCGGTTCTTTTGGAGCAGGAAAAGTGATGCTTAAACCGGCTTCTCCGGGAACCGGAGTGATCGCCGGAGGCGCCGTTCGGGCTGTGATGGAGATGGCGGGGATCAGTGATATTCTTACAAAATCACTTGGAAGCGCGAACTCTCATAACGTAATAAAAGCCACTATGGAAGGATTGATGCGGTTGCAGGATGCACGGGTGGTGGCGAAGAAGCGGGGTAAGAAAGTTCACGAACTCTTCGAGTAAAAGGAAAACGAGATTATCTCATGGGAAAGCTTAAAATAACACAAGTCAGAAGTGCCATCAAACGGCAGAAAAAGCAAAAACAGACTATAGAGGCTCTGGGACTCCGCAAGCTGCATCAGACGGTGATCAAACCCGATGACCCAGCTATCCGCGGAATGATAAAAAAGGTGTCTCATTTGGTCGAGGTAGAAGAGATCAAATAGGCAACGTTGCCTGACGAGGAGATTATGGATTTAGGGAATTTAAAATACGCGGAAGGTGCCAAGAAAAAGAAAAAGCGCTTGGGCCGAGGACAGGGATCGGGATGGGGTAAAACGGCGGGACGGGGCCATAACGGCCAAAATTCCCGTAGCGGCTCCAAAAAGAGATCCTGGTTTGAGGGGGGACAAATGCCCCTTCAGAGACGGTTGCCCAAAAGAGGGTTCACCAATATTTTCAAACGCTCCTTCGACGTTGTCAATGTGGGAGAACTGGAGAAAATAGGTTCCGGCAAGGTAACTCCGGAGGATCTCTATAAACATCGACTGGTGCGTAAAAAAGATACTCAGATCAAAATTTTGGGAGAAGGTGAGATCACCAAGGCCGTTGAAGTGAAAGCGCATGCTTTCAGTAAGAGTGCGATTCAAAAACTTGAAGCTGCTGGTGGAAAGGCGATTCTATTATGATTAAAAGTTTTCAAAGCATTTTCAAGATTCCTGAGCTAAAAAGACGGGTGCTTTTTACCATTAGTATCCTGGTCCTTTATCGGGTAGGCAGCCACATTCCCCTCCCCGGCATCAATGCCTCGGCTCTTACGGAATGGTTTCGTCAGAGTCAGAACACCCTCTTTGGCCTCTATGATGTTTTCGCCGGAGGCGCCTTTAGAAGAGCGGCTATTTTCGGTTTGGGTATTATGCCTTACATTTCCGCATCCATTATGATTCAATTGATGGGAGCGGTGCTGCCTTATTTTCAGAGGCTGCAGAAAGAGGGGGAAGAGGGACGTAAGAAGATTAACCAGATCACCCGTTACGGCACAGTGCTGGTCGCCGGTCTTCAGGCTTTGGGAGCCAGTGTTTTTCTTGGCAGTCTGAGGGGGCCTGAATCAGGGCTGCCGGTTGTCCCCAATCCGGGAATCGGATTTACCCTTATAGTCGTATTAACTTTGGCGACAGGAACTATTCTCATCATGTGGATGGGAGAGCAGATCACTGAGCGGGGAATCGGCAATGGCATTTCTCTCATCATATTTATCGGAATCGTTATTCGATTCCCCCGGGCCATACTTGATGAAATGCAGTATGTTACCAGCGGAAACCGTTCAATCATGATGTTTATATTTACCTTGGGAATTCTCCTGCTTATCATCGCTGCGGTTGTCATGGTAACGGAAGGAACCAGGAAGATTCCGGTGCAGTACGCCAAACGGGTGATCGGTCGCAAGATTTACGGCGGACAAGCGACATTCATCCCCATCAGGGTTTCCGGTTTCGGAGTAATGGCCATAATCTTTGCTCAGGCTATGATGTTTCTGCCCAGAACGGTTGGACAGCTCTTTCCCAATGTAGAATGGCTGCAGAGCATTTTGCGCTTTTTTGATCTGCAATCTCCTGTATACTGGTTTTTCTATGCGTTACTGATCCTGTTCTTTACCTATTTCTATGCCGCTATCGCCTTCAATCCGGCTGATGTGGCGGAAAATATGCGTAAAAACGGCGGTTTCATTCCAGGAGTGCGTCCAGGCAAGAATACGGCGGAATATATAGACCATGTCATCTCTCGCATTATGCTGCCGGCTGCCGCTTTCTTTGCCTTCGTCGCCATTATGCCCTATTTCGTGCCCAAGTATTTCAACACTTCGTTTACTTTTTCACAGTTTTTCGGGGGCACAAGTCTCCTCATTATGGTAGGAGTGGCGCTGGACACCCTGCAGCAGATCGAATCGCACCTTCTTATGAGGCATTATGAAGGATTCATGAAGACAGGAAGAATCAGAGGAAGGCGTTAATTAAAAAGATGGGGAAGTTGATAAAGAGATTCATCATTCTCGGGGCTCCCGGAGTCGGGAAGGGAACCCAGGCTAAACGGCTGGCATCTCATTTTGGGTGGGTGCATATCTCCACCGGCGATATGCTGCGTGAAGCCATTCACGAAGGCAGTGAGCTGGGAGAGAGAGTGTCCTCCTTCGTTGAGAAGGGGGATCTGGTACCCGATGATTTAATGGGAGAACTTATTTCCCAGCGAGTAACACGGGCTGATTGCAGAAACGGGTTTATTCTGGATGGCTTCCCCCGCACCATAACCCAGGCTGAACAGCTGGATTTGGTTATGGAGGGACAGGATATAATCCTGGACGGAGTGCTCTTCATCGAAGTTGAGGATGATGAAATCATTCGCAGACTGAGCAGGCGTTTCCTTTGCGGAGAGTGCGGCAGTATTGTCATCGCCGATAATGAAAATCAGCATTGTCCGGAATGCGGTGGCACGATTACCCGCCGGCCAGATGATGATCCAGAGACCATCCGGCATCGACTCTCGGTGTACCGCAGAAAAACGGAGCCCCTGGTTGAATATTACAGACAGCAGGATATGTTATTTGAAATAGATGGAAGTGGGTCGGTGGATGAGATATTCCAGCGTATCCTCTATGTGATGGACGAGATAAAGGAACGTGTGTGATCGCCCTCCGTACTGGAGAAGAGATCACTAAACTGCGCCAGAGCGCTGATATCCTCGTCAATACATTTGTCGAGGTGGCAAAGGCGTTAGTTCCGGGTATGACAACCAAGGAACTGGACCTGATAGCGGAAAAAACGATCCGCTCGAGAGGAGGCCGGCCCGCTTTCAAGGGGTACAGTGGATATCCGGCATCCATATGCGTCTCAGTTGATCAAGAAGTGGTGCACGGGATTCCCGGTAAGAGAAGACTGCAAGACGGATCGCTGGTGAGCATCGACATAGGAGTGGAATGGGGCGGATATTTTTCAGATGCAGCGAAGACCTATATTTTGGGTGAGGTTGATCGAAGGAAAGCAGAGTTGAGCGACGTCACTCGCAAGGCTCTCTGGGAAGGCATTAAAAAATGCCTGCCGGGAAGACGACTTTCGGATCTGTCTCATGCCATCCAGGTAACGGTGGAGAAGGCTGGATTCTCGGTGGTACGCGATCTGGTGGGTCATGGAGTGGGGCGTGAGTTGCACGAATCTCCCCAGATTCCGAATTTCGGTCCAAATGGGCAGGGCCCGCTTTTACAAAAGGGGATGGTATTGGCCATTGAGCCAATGGTGAATATGGGAGGATTCGAGGTGGTGGTGCTTGATGATGGATGGACTGTAGTGACAGTAGACGGGCAGCCATCCGCTCATTTTGAACATACGGTATTAATTACGGACGGCGAACCGGAAGTTTTAACCTTGGGTATTGAATAGGAGAGGTAAGAACTATGGCAAAAGAAGCGCCGATTAAAGTTGATGGTATTATAAAGGAGAATTTACCCAACGCGACATTCAAGGTGGAACTTGAGAACGGCCATCAGGTTCTTGCCCACGTATCGGGAAAAATGCGGATGCATTTTATAAAAATATTACCTGGAGACAAGGTAACCCTGGAACTGTCTCCTTACGATTTGTCTCGGGGAAGAATAATTTACAGATATAAATAATCAAGACAGGATTTAATCATGAAGGTGAGATCATCAGTAAAGAAAATGTGCGCTAAGTGCAAAATCATCCGCAGACGCGGCGTGGTGCGGGTGATCTGCGTCAATCCCCGCCATAAACAGAGGCAGGGGTAGGAACTGGTTACAATTGAAAGAGAAGAGGAGATAAAGTGGCTCGTATTGCAGGTGTAGACCTTCCTAAAGAGAAGAGAATAGAGGCGGCCCTGACCTACATTTACGGTATAGGATTTACTTCTTCCAGGAAAATTCTAAAAGAAGCGGGCGTAAATCCGGATACGCGTGTCAATAAACTAAATGACGCGGATGTGGCCAAGATACGTTCCGTGATTGATGCTAAATACAAGGTAGAGGGAGCGCTGCGCACCGAAGTTACAATGAACATCAAGCGGTTGATGGATATCGGAGCGTATCGCGGTCTTAGGCATCGGCGCGGCTTGCCGGTAAATGGGCAGCGTACCAAGACCAACGCCCGGACCAGAAAAGGCAGGAAAAAATCAATAGCGGGGAAACGTAAGAAATAAACACATCTGATATTTAGTGAGGGAGGTTTTCTTTGGCAACTCCAAAGAGAGTTCGAAAAAAGAAAAAAGAGAAGGTCGAGGCGCAGGGTCAGGCGCACATCAAAGCGACCTTCAATAATACCATCATAACTCTGACCGATAATTACGGTAATGTGATCTCCTGGGCCACTGCCGGCAGGGCAGGCTTTAAAGGTGCCCGGAAGAACACGCCTTTCGCATCCCAGGTTGCGGCGAAGAACGCGGCCAAAGAGGCAATGGATCTTGGCCTGCGAAAAGTGAGTGTTCTGGTCAAGGGACCGGGGTCCGGCCGGGAAGCGGCGGTGAGAGCGCTTCAGGCTGCCGGCCTGGAGGTGACAGCCATAAAGGACGTCACGCCTATTCCACACAACGGATGCCGTCCACCTAAGAAACGTAGAGTTTAATCAGGAAAGTCGGGGAATAATTCATGGCAAGATATAGGGAAGCTGTCTGTAAAATATGCCGTAGGGAAGGGGAAAAGCTTTTCTTGAAAGGTGAAAGATGTCTCACTGCAAAGTGCGCCTTTGAGAAAAAGGGATACCCTCCCGGACAGCATGGCAAGGGACGTCGTGTCCATAAAAACTCGGATTACGGGATCCAGCTGCGTGAAAAACAGCGGATCAAACGGTACTATGGATTGCTGGAATCGCAGTTTCGCGGTGTATATGTGAAAGCAAACCAGAAAAAGGGAATTACCAGCGAAAACATGTTGAAGATGCTGGAAACCAGGCTCGACAATGTGGTTTATCGGCTGGGCATTGCTCCTTCACGCAATGCGGCTCGGCAGCTGGTCCTGCACCGTCATTTTGAGGTTAACGGGAAATTAGTTGATATCCCCTCCTACCAGTTGCAGGCCAATGATGTCGTTGCGGTTCGTGAGAAAAGCCGTAAAATGGATATTTTTCACGAATCCATCAAACGGGTGAAAGAGGGTAAACAGCTGTCGTGGCTCAGTCTGGATAAGGCTAAACTCGAGGGTACATTACTGGAGATCCCGGAACGAGTCGATATCCCGGTGAAGTTTAACGAAAACCTGGTTGTCGAATTGTATTCAAAATAATAATATATGAATTTGAGGGCGGTTGCATGAATCGTTTAAAATTGCAGATGCCGGAAAGTGTTGAGAGAGACGAGTCCACTTATGCTGCCACATACGGAAAGTTTGTAGTGGAACCACTGGAGAGGGGATTCGGAGTTACTCTTGGTAACTCGTTGCGACGAGTATTGCTTTCCTCCCTGACCGGGGCGGCTATAACCCATGTTCGCTTCGAAGGAGTTCTGCATGAATATTCCACTATTCCAGGAGTAGTGGAAGATGTTTCAGAAATTCTGCTTAATCTGAAGCAGGTATGGATTAAGCTGATAAACAAGCATCCCGATAAGATCATGATCGAACTGAAGGGTGCCGGGACGTTTACAGCGGGTGACATCAAGAAATACTCTCCAGATCTGGAGATATTAAATCCAGAGCTGCATATTGCCACCTTGAACGAAGATGCCGATATCAAAATGGAGATACGGATTGGGCGGGGGCGGGGCTATGTCCCCGCGGAGGAAAACCGACTGCCCGACCAGGCCATAGGCACTATCGTCCTTGACGCGGTGTTTAATCCCATCCGCAAGGTAAACTACGCAGTGGAAAACACTCGTGTTGGTGACAGGACCGATTACGAAAAACTGATTCTGGAGGTCGAGACCAACGGCAGCGTAACCCCGGATGACGCCCTGACCTATGCCGGCAATATCCTCAAGGAACATATCGAACTTTTCATCAGTTTCGATGTGGAACCGGAGGAAGAGGAGGAAAGTCCCCAGATCGACGAAGAAGTCTTGCGCATCCGCAAGCTGTTGAAAATGAATGTGGAAGAACTGGAGCTGTCGGTACGTTCCCATAACTGTCTCAAGTCAGCAGATATTAAGACTATTGGCGATCTGGTCAGCCGTGATGAACAGGAGATGCTGAGATTCAGGAATTTTGGGCGGAAATCCCTGCAGGAATTATCCAAGATATTGGAAGAGAAGGGATTGAAATTCGGCATGGATGTCGACAGATATTTGAACCACGAGGCAACGTGATAATAGAGAGAAGGCTCACGAGCACAAGCAGGAGAAGATGATTCATGAGACACCGGAAGACGGTTTTTAAACTGGGAAGAACTGCGGCCCACAGAAAGGCTGTCCTGGCCAATCTGTCTGGAGCCCTGTTTCGACAGAAACATATAACAACAACATTGGCAAAAGCGCAGGCGACGCGAAGATTTTCAGAGAAACTGATTACCATGGCCAAGAAAGAGAGTGTACACGCTCGCAGGATGGTTTTAAGGAAACTTCGCGACAGAAAAAATGTCCAGATCCTTTTCGATGACATCGCGCCGCAGTATAGTGAGAGGAATGGGGGATATACCCGGGTAATCAAGCTGGGGCAGCGTCACGGAGACGGCGCCCAGATGGCTATTTTGGAGCTGGTTGGGTTCGAGACAGCCAAGAAGAAGAAGAAGGAAAAAGAAAAGAAAGCTGCTGACAAGGCAGAGAAGACCAGCAAGGAAAAAAAGACAGCCAAAAAAGAAGAAAAACCCGCGGAAGAGATTCCAGCCGAGGAAGAACAATCTACAGAACAGAAAAAAGCGGCGCCGAAAAAGACAGCGCTGAAAAAAGCTGAAACCGGGAAAGCCTCCGCGAAAAAGAGCAAAGAGAAAAGTGAAAATAAAAAGGCGGAAGAAAAATAGCACACACCGCTTTTATGGGTAACTGAAAACGGTCATCCTACAAGGATGACCGTTTTTTATTATTCGTTTTTATCAAAAATGGATCTTTTCTTCTTCTGCCGCTGGGGCAGGTCCAGGACAATACTTTTACTGTGGAAGAAGAAGAGATCACCTACGGTGAGGCCGATCGAATCACGCAGCGGTTTCCAGTTTTGCCGGTAAGATTCGTTGTCAACCTGGGTGCCTTTGGTGTTTTTATATACGAGACGCACTCTCTCAGGGTATTCCCGGTTGATCATGAAAGGCGAGTGGGTGGTATATACAAGCTGGTTTTTGACACTGAGATCGTCCAGCAGATTCGTGAGATCTTTCTGTCCGGATGGATGAAGATGTACGCCAGGTTCATCTAAGAGGAAAAGGTATTCGTTCGCCTTCGCCTCATTGGTGGCGGCGATAAAATTGATAAAGAACGAGAGGTACCAGAGAAATCCCCTGGAGCGGGTCTTGGGAGTATCATACACCCGGGTCGCATCACTAAAATCAATATAGAGGTAGTTGCCATTCACCCGGAGTTTAATTTCAAGTGAAGGTTCCTGGGTCCATACTTCCCGGATGCGGCGAGTGATTTCCCGGCTGGCCTCCTCGGCCATACGTCGCCCCCGGGTAGAATCTTCGAAAATGGCGGGGATGTCATCAACACCGCCGATTTTAAGCAGATTACGTTCTGTTAGTGAATTATTGTTGTTCTGAATCAGGCTGCTCTCGTCTATTCTGTCCCGTACAACAGAGATGCTGTCGAAATAGAGAATTTTCGGCAGAAATTTGAAGAAAGGTTTGATGTCACCGATGGACAGTATTTTACCATTGCTTTGTGCCTTATAGTCCGTACTGGTCGAACCTTCCCGCCTGAGGATGATACTTTCAGCGTTTTTAAAACCATCGAAAAGTTTGCCGAGTTTTGCTTGTTCTTCCCGGGTGAAATTTGTCAGTTCAAGGCCTATCTGAGGCGGTTTCTTTGTTTTGTAAAAAGGAGAGAACTGACAGGTCAGGTCAGTTGTGAGAGGCTGCTCCGGGCGGAAGTATTCCACCGCTTTGAGGACGTTTGTCTTTCCTGACTCATTTGGACCGATAAGTAAGGTTATGTTGTTATTCAGAGGGAGAGTTAGCGAGCGAATGGATTTGAACGCGGTAATATGAATTTTTGAGACGATCATGGCACCTCCGGAATGGCTACTGTAATTTATAAGTCCATAAGAAAAAAGCAAGGGAAAAGTACTGTAATAAACCTAGAGGCGCAGTCGGCAATCCTTCACAAAAGGGAGAGCGGCCTGGCGCAGTAATTCCATTTCTTCTCGTGAGAATTCGGGTTGGTTCGCCATGCCGGGGTTTAGAGTCGGATAGCCGGAAGGAGTCTGCAGTATCAGAAGATCAGCACCAGAGATGAAGCGGGCCAGTCCTTTCATGGTCTTCTTGTCATGCAGTGAGCGGAAAATAGTGGTACGAAACTCGTATTCAAGGCCGCTTTCTATAATAAGCCGCATACTCTCCTGTACGTCTTCCATGATAACTTTCGTGCCTGCTGCTTCATGGTAACGTTCCGGTGAAGATTTGACATCCATGGCGATATAATTAACCGTGCCACTCTGCAACAGTTTTTTTAGAATCTGGGGCAGCGTGCCGTTTGTGTCTATCTTAACTGCGAGACCAAGACGTTTTATATCAGCCGCCCGCTCCGGCAGGTCTGATTGCAGTAAAGGCTCCCCGCCACTGAAGACTACGCCGTCTATTTTCCCGGCACGCGACCGTAGATAATCAATTACTCCCTGCCAGTGTATGTCATCCGTTGCATGGATGTTAATAAGGCTGGGATTATGGCAATAGGGGCAGTGTAGATTGCATCCCTGACAGAAAAAAACAGTAGCCACCCGGCCGGGAAAGTCAGAAAGAGAGATCTTTTCTATCCCGCCCAGGTTCATATCTCTCAGGCCTTCTGTTTTTTCAGTTCTTTAATCCTGAAAGTCCGTCTCAGTCTGAATTCACTCCTCTTGCCCGGGTTCCATTGGGCCACCGGCCGCAAATAACCAACAACTCTGGAGTAGACCTCGGTCTGTTCGCCGCAGGTGGGGCATTCTTGTGATTTCCCGGGAATATAGCCATGTTCGGGGCAGACACTGAATGTAGGGGTGAGTGTAAAGTAAGGCAGACGGTAGCCTTCTGACACAGCGCGCACCAATTTCTTCACAGCCTCACTGTCAGGGAGACGTTCTCCCAGGAAGATGTGCAGAACAGTGCCGCCGGTATAGAGCGTTTGCAGAGGATCCTGTTTATCGAGAACATCGAAGAGGTCATCCGAGAAACCAACAGGCAGGTGGGAAGAATTGGTATAGAATGGTTCCGCTCCGGAGCGGCAGGCGTCCTTATTGGCACAGATTATATCCGGATAGCGTTGTTTATCCAGTCGAGCGAGGCTGTAGGAAGTGCCTTCCGCCGGGGTGGCTTCCAGATTATACAGGTTACCGGTTTCTTTCTGAAAATGAAGCAGCCGCTCCCTGATGTGGTTCAGAACTTTTTGGGCGAAATAAGACCCCTTCTCTCGCGCAAGATCAGTGTCGATGAAGTTAAGACAGGCCTCATTCATGCCGATAACTCCGACGGTGCCGAAGTGATTGCCCCAGTAACTCCCGGTCTTGTCCTTCATGTCCGAAAGGTAATACCGAGAGTACGGATAGAGCCCAACCGTCGTGAACTGTTCCAGGATCTTGCGTTTTATTTCCAAGGAAGAGACGGCCAGCTCCATTAGCTTGTCCAGACGCAGGAAGAAGTCCTTTTCGCTCGCAGCCAGGTACCCTAAACGGGGAAGATTAAGGGTGACCACTCCGATGGCGCCTGTCAGCGGATTCGCGCCGAACAAACCACCGCCCCGTTTGGTAAGGGAGCGGTTATCCAGCCGCAGGCGGCAGCACATGGAGCGGGTGTCCTCGGGCCGCAGATCAGAATTGATGAAATTGGAAAAATAGGGAATTCCGTACCGCGCCGTCATCTCCCAGATCTGTTGAAAACGATCATTATCCCAAGGGAAGTCCCGGGTGATGCTGTAGGTGGGGATAGGGAAGGTGAAAACCCGACCGCGTGCGTCTCCGGCGCTCATCACTTCCGCAAGAGCCTGATTGAAAATATAGACCTCTTCCTGATATTCACCATAGGTGGAACGAAGAGCCTCTCCCCCCACAATGACCGGCTGATCTTTGAGAAAATCAGGGACGAGCAGATCCAGGCTGATATTGGTGAAGGGGGTTTGAAAGCCCACCCGGGTGGGGACGTTAATATTGAAGATGAATTCCTGCAGAGCCTGTTTGACTCCCTGATAGTCAAGTCTGTCCGCTCTGATAAAGGGAGCCAGGAAGGTGTCGAAGTGGCTGAAGGCCTGAGCTCCGGCCGCCTCCCCCTGCAGCGTGTAAAAGAAATTAATGACCTGTCCCAGAGCGGAGCGCAGGTGGCGGGCCGGCTTGCTTTCTATCTTTCCTGGGGCGCCTTTAAATCCCTCCAGAAGAAGCTGACCCAAATCCCAGCCCACGCAGTAAACGGCCAGGATACCAAGATCATGAATATGAAAATCACCTTGCTGGTGGGCCAGGCGAATCTCTTCCGGATAGATCTTATCGAGCCAGTACTGAGAGGTGATGATGGAGGATATATGGTTGTTCAATCCCTGGATAGAATAATCCATATTGCTGTTTTCGTGTACCCGCCAGTCGGTTTTATCCAGATAGGAATCCACGATGTCCTGACTGATGAGGGATTGGACATGGCGCAGGTCGGCGTGCTGTTGACGGTAAAGGATGTAGGCCCTGGCCGTTTTACGAAAGGGGGAGCCCATGAGCACGGCTTCCACCGTGTCCTGAATAGTCTCGACGTCCGGTATGGCTGCGTGAGACGTCTGGTGAAGTCTCTGGACGACGTCTTCAGAAAGGCGTCGGGCTGTGTCGATATCAAATTCACCGGTGGCGCGGCCAGCCTTGAAAATGGCCACGGTGATCTTAGAAGCGTTAAAATCGACAAGCCTTCCGTCCCGTTTTTTTACATTATCGAACAAACTTCCTCCTTCTTATCAGTCGTATAGTATCCAGTCCAGGCTGAAGCGAAAAGAGCGGCCTCTCTGGGGAAATCCTGCAAAATAAGCATGATCTGCATTCAGCAGATTGTCAAGAGCCAGCGAAATTATGGCGTTATGGATGACTACAGCCGTGAGTTTTCCGTCCAGAAAGAAGGCCTGGTCCAGTTTCTCTATGCTGATGGGATCGAGAGCATCACCAGCAAAGCAGTTGTGGGCCGAGCGGTAGCGGCAGGAAATCACCAGCCTCAGGTCCAAATCTCCCTGGAAGAATATATGCCGCATGGCCAGGGCGGCCGAGCCGGAAAGGCCGGGTTCCAGACCGCCATAGGGTAGATTCTCCTCCCAGAAGCGGTAAAAAGCCGCTGTCCTGATGCTTACTCCGGCAAGGGGCCGGGTACACGCCGCAATGGTCAGACCTCCGGTTTTGCAGGTGGAGCTGTTTTGAAAAAGCCAGAGGGAATCCTTTTCTGCGAAGGTGATCTGATCCTCTATCTGCCGCAAGAAAGGGCGCAGGCGGAGTGAGGCGGTTGAGTCGCCCCACAGAATTTCCGCACTTACTGTATAGCCTTTCTCCGGCTGCAGGTCCGCGGCGGACCGGAAGGTTCCGTTATCAAGAACAGTCCAGGGAAGGCCGGCCGGCGTGAATGCAACAGGCAGCCCGAAACGCTCGGACAATGAAGGCTCGCGCTGGGCGGCTTCCATTTTTAAAGATAATGTAAAAGTCTTATAAGGAATCCAAAAGAAAGCCTGAGCGCCGCCCCAGAAGTGTTTCCCGGCGGCGGACCGGTGCCCGGTTACAGCAGACTCGCCCTGCAGGTTTTTTGTAAGCCAGTAATTTGTGCGTAAAAAGGCCTCTCCCAACCAGTCTCTGAATGAACTGTCGGCCTGCAGCGTGAGGCTCCTCATTTGCATCCGGATTCCCCAGGACAGGGAAGAGACGGTGTCGGGCAGTGACTGGCTCAGCTCCAGCCAGGTCGAACGCACCGGGATGACACGACGGTTGGCATAATTTTCATGCAGTTCGATATCATCGAGAGTGCGGGAAAATTTCAGGGTATGACGAAGACCCAATCCATCAAGCTCCAACCGGACAAGGTGGTCGTAACGCAATCTCTTATAATGAGGCAGCGCGTGCAGCAGAGTGTCCGTGGGGAGTCGCACATCCCAGGGGAGATTGAGATCGATAACATTATTAAGGATGGTGTATTGGGCCCTCATCCAGCTGAAGGGATGATAATCCAGGCTGGCGTGCAGTTTTTTGGAGCGCAGGCCCCGGGAAGAATCGGCTTCAGAAAAGTTTTTCAGCTGAAATCCTGATTGAAGACGCATCGCCTTTCCCAAACCCTGACCAAATAATACGTCCAGATCGTTGTAGGACTGTGATCCCATCCGGTAGACGAAACGGCTTACGGGCCGAACCCGATGAAAGCGGCGGGATATTACATCCAGCCGGCCTCCGACACCGTCGTTTAGACTGACGGCAGCCCTGCCGATGAGGTTGTCCGGTACCAGGGAGAGATCGGCTGTACCGGTCCATACGTCCTGAAGGGGAAAGCCGTTCCAGTACAACAGGCTTTGCTGTGGTGTAGAGCCTCCGACGGTAAAGCCGCTCCAGGCTCCCGGAACCCCGCTGTCCAGAAAGATGACTCCCGGAAGGTACGCCGCCAGATCCGCTGCGCTTTGATAGTTATAGAGCCAGGTATCCTGCCAGCCAAGCGTGTCGGCCGGCTGGGCGGCCTGAAGATTGGTCCCTATCCCTGTCAGAAAGGAAATGAACAGGCCCACGATTAGTTTTCTGTTTCCTCTTTTCATATTGTTTCAGCCTTCCTTGCGGGCGAGGTTTCAAAAAGATTAATTCTGTCCATTACCTGGATCAGAGAGGGTACAAGACTTAAAAAGATAAGGATATTACTCAGTATATGAGTCAGATAAAAGCCCAGTCCGGCAAAAATGCTGGCCAGAGCCCCCCGGCCGTTAAGACCGATTGCAACCAGGTATCCCACCGTAGTCAGAAAAGCAAAATCCAGTGTGAGGATGCCTCCGGTCAGACCCAAGGTCATCAGGTGAAGTCTGTGAGAGTCAAGACGCAGCCGGCGGTAAAGTC
This sequence comes from uncultured bacterium, assembly GCA_964621645.1. GTDB lineage: Bacteria > Zhuqueibacterota > QNDG01 > QNDG01 > JAGLOF01 > CAZUMH01. The sequence continues at coordinate 45,542 of CAZUMH010000007.1, read as the reverse complement.
CGCCTGCTCCCCCGGTGAAAGCCATAGCCGTTATCTGCCCCAGAAAAAGAGTCGGGGCGGCCAGTCCGTAAGGGTTAAGCAGAGAGTAAACGGCTTCGGTGACGAGTCCGATGAGAAGACCCTGACGGATTCCCAGGAAGTACCCTCCCAGGAAAACGGTGGCACTGATGAGCTCCACATTGGGAACATTAGCCAGGATGAATCCCAGTGTCACTCCCAATGCTACGAACAGAGAAGCGCGAACAATCGCTTTCAGCGTTGGTTGCATGGATTACCGTTCAAGGTATATAAATCCTTCTCTAAATGCAAGGAATAACGCCCCTTTATATTACTCTGCAAGACTGATTTGTATCCCCCTTATCGTACAAGGAGCATTTTTCCGGAGAGGTGATGTTCTCCGCTGTCAAGGCGGTAGATATAGACGCCGCTGGAAACGGGCCGGCCGTTTCTGTCAGTGGCGTTCCATTCAGTCTGGTGTTGGCCAGCGGCTACGTCGCTTTCCAGGAGTGTTTTAACTATCCGCCCTCCTATATCATAAACAGTGACAGAGACCCGGGCCGGACAGGGCGTTGTAAAGGCTATCGTTGTCAAAGGGTTGAATGGATTGGGAAAATTTTCCGCCAGATCAAAACCGGCCGGAGTTGCATCGTCTTTCTGCATAACTCCGGTCACCGCCTCCGAGTTTACCGCGACGACCGCATCAAGATCGAAATCACCGGCACCGAATGGTTCCTGCCAACGGTCTCCCATATCATCCAGTTTCACATACGCAATCCAGGCCAGACCCAGATCCGCCAAGTTAAAGGAATCACCGCCGGATCTGGACGGATCATCGGGATGCTGGTTGTCCAGGGTAGGGGTACATCCAGCCAGTCCTGAAAGGGAGGCGGTGTCCCAGGGGAAGGTGGTCCATTGGAGGCCGTCCTGACTCACCGAAACGATAGCGGTTTCCCGGAAGATGGAACCGTTCCACATCTGGAACGCGTTTTCGAATACGGTAAAGTCCGGTCCTTCACCGTCAACAATATGATTATCCATAAAGGCGAGAATAATTTCGCCGCCGTTACCCAGCGAGAGGATCTCCTGAGGTTTATTGCTGGGATTGGTGGCGTTGACGGCCGGATCGGGATCGGGCGGTCCCAGAATATTATTGGGATAGTAATTCTGGCCGAAACCGGCGTTCGTCCCGGGAGTGAAGGAGACAGCTTCATCGGCCCAGGCGTCTGGTTGACCCAGAGGGCCCACCAGGGCCATATCCATGGTACTCATGGTGAAAGGATAGGTGGCTGATACTGTGTCCCGGGAAAGATCAAATTTCTGAATAGTGGCATCCACCTGATTGGCGATCCAGAGACACTTTTCCTCGGGATCATACAGCAGGCGGCTGGCCCCCCGCCCAACCGGGACGAAATTATCCGTTCCCCGAAGAATGGTGTTTGTCAGAGCATCATAAATGTACAGATAGCCGCACTGGTCATCACCCCAGGCGCAGCAGTATCCCTTTCCTTCCGGGGTGATGACGATGTCACCTGGCTGTCCTCCGATTTCTATGGTGTCAACCACGGCAGGGGCGTAATCCGGGGGCGCCCAGCGATTGATCACGGCGATCTTTCCGGGAATATCCGCATAATTGCCGGTACAGAGCACGTGGAGATAGGTGCCGCCCCAGCCGGACGGATCCGGTGCCTGGGCTATTACCTGGGGATTGGTGGGTAAGGGCAGGGTGGCGAGCACCGAATCGTTCCCGGTATCTATCAGGGAAACGCTTCCCTGACCGTAACTGCTCCAGCCTTCCAGAGCTGTGCTGGTGATCCAGGCTTCATTGTTCGATACCAGAATACCTTCGGGGGCGGACGCTACGTCAATCCGAGCCAGCAGTTCTCCGGTTTTAAGGTCAACCCTGTTCACTGAAGCGTCCAGCAGGTTGGTTACATAAGCTTCGGTAAGGCTGATAAAGGCCATATGCCAGGGATTGGCGCCCGGCACCAGAGCGATGCTGCGGAGGGGTGCCGCTGCATCCAGAGGGTCGATTATTTTAATTTCATCCGGGACGGAGTTGAGCACGTAAAGGCGGTTATTAAACGAAATCAGCTGGGTGGGCACGCTGCCTATCCCAGTAAGAAAATCATCGCTGATTGTTCCTGTCTCCAGATTCATCCTGGAAAGAGAATTGGCGCCCCAGCCGTTAAGTACGTAGAGACTGCGGTCCAGCTGTTGCGCTCCAGCCTGGAGAGCAAAGAGAAGCCAGAGGTGAAATCCGGCCCAGAAAATCTTCTTCAAAGCGTAACTCCTTTTCCTGGCATGACTGCCTTCAGCGACAGCCCAAAACGCCGTCCCGGCAGGACCATGCCTTCTATGATCTGATAGCGGGAGTCCAGGCAGTTAAGAATGGAGAAGGTGGCGCTGAGCCGGACACCGTTGATATTCAATTCTTCCGTGAAAAAAAGATCCACTTTGGTGTAGGGATCCGCGTAACTCGTATTGGCCTCATTGGTATAGCGGCGGCCGCTGCGCTCCAGGGTCAGGGTGATGTCCAGCCAGGAGTGCCGCAGAAAAAGCGAGGCCTTGCAGGATTGAAGCGGCCGGTAGGGCAGGTACTTGCCATGGGTTGCGCGATTCTCGCTCATATCCCTGGGATCCAGACGGGTGTAGCCTCCCTCCAGGCGCAGTCCTTCCCCGGGAGAAGCCCATTCCAGAGTGATCTCTTCACCCCTGATATCCGCGTCGGTGTTATAGGGGCGGAATACTTCAAAGCTGCCAAGCCGCCAGCTGATGTAGTCATCCACCCGATCCCGGAAGACGGCTCCTTCAAGCCGCACCATTCCCGCCAGAGGCAGAACCGTTCCGAGGGCGCTTTCCAGATGAAGACTTTTCTCCGGCAGAAGCTCGGGACTGCCCTGGATGCGGAAGTCCTGGTAGAAAAGATCCGCGAAGGTGGGAGGCCGGAAATTGTGGCTCAAGGAGCCCCGCAGATAGAGAGTCATGGGACGGGAAAGGGAAAGACGCATCTCCAGCCCGGGGCTGAGATGAAACTCCCTGTGGAGCGATTCTTCCCGTCGGATGGCAAGCAGGTCACAGCGCAGTTCAGGAGAGAAGCTGACAATACCGGGCAGACGGGGCAGATTCCACTTCAACCCCTGCCAGAGAGTCAGGCTCTGCAGCAGGTGGCTGGCCTTTCCGATACCGGAGGGGACATCGTGGTATAGATCCTCATCATGGAAACGAAGACACCGCCCCTCGTATTCCAGCGTCAGTAATCCGGGAGCAAGGACGTATAAAGAGAGGCCTGTCCGCCAGTGAATAGTGCTCAGGTGGTTGAGATAGTGGTAAGGAGGGTAGCGGGAATCACGCAACGCGGCCGAATCCGGATAGATATTGGTGTTTTCAACCCGGTCGCCGGAGAAATCAAGTGAGGCCCGGGCTTTTAACCGATCCTGACGGTAGCTGTAGTCGGCCCCGCCCCGCCAGTGCGTGGCGGTGGTATTGGCGTAGGGCGTCCAGGAGAATACCTTGCCCGGCAGGCCACGGTCTGAAAGGTGCAGTCCAGCATCCAGGCTGAGTGTTTGGGCGCCTGATTGCCAGCGAATGCGGCTGAACATATCGGTGATGCGGTAATCTGCGTTGCGGCGCCGCTCATTCAGAAGGGTGTCTCCCGGGGCCTGGTAGGAGAAGGGGTAGTCTTCCCGGGAGGCGCGGTGGCTGAGGGATATCAGATATCCTGTCTTTTTTTCCAGGCCTTCCATGCTGATACCAAGGGATCTGTAACAGAAAGAACCGTATTCCATCCGGCCCGACAGCTCTTTCCTGCGCGGCTTCCTGGTGGTAATTTCGATAACCCCGCCGATAGCCCCTCCGCCGAAGCGGGGAGAAGCGCCGCCCTTATGGAGGGTAACGGATTCGACCATATTGAGAGGGATAAGAGAGAGATCTCCACCGCTGATCCCGTCCGGCTGGGGCCGGCCGTCGATGATAATGAGCACCTGGTCGGCACGGCTGCCGCGAATGGAGACGGAGGATTTCCCTCCGCTGCTGCCCTGGTCGCAGACCTCGACACCGGGCAGGGCGCTTATTAATTCCTGAAGCGTGCGGGCGCCGCTTTTTTCAATGCGGTCTTTGCCAAGGTGGATCACGCTTTCACCTTCTCCGGCCTGGGATCGGGGAGCCGTTACGGTTACCTCGGTGAGAATCAACGGCTCCCGCTGCAGGCGGACGGAAAGAAGCAGAGAAGCGTCACGGCTCAGGTGCATATCGGACATCAGGCGGTCCGCATACCCGATTCGGCTTATTTTAAGGGTGTAGACTCCCGCCAGAAGATTATTTATTTCAAATCGGCCTTCCCGGTCGCTGGCCGCTCCCTGGCCGGTTTCCACCACGATAATATTAACATCGGACAGGGGTGAACCGGTATTGCCGTCCACGATTTGTCCCGATATCTTAGCAGTGGATTGTGCCTGGAGCGTGGTTGCCAGGAGAAAAAGACATGCAGTAAATGATAATTTCATAAGACCTGATATTTCAGGCGGGAGAAACGGAATAAAAAATCCCAACCTCTTGCCGATCGGAGTGTTGGGAACAATTAAAACGTATAATCCGAACCTCACCCGCGAAGGTTATTATGGATAAAAAAAAATCAAACGGCAGGTCTCCTGGCTCTGGGCATCAATCCTACCGGTCGCGCCTTCCCGTATTCCACAGTGGCATAATGCAGACTTTCGTAACCCATTACAGTAGCGGGGCTGCGGCGGCTTTTCACCGCCTTCCCTTTTATTCCGCAGATGCGGAACCGCTTGATCTATGTGAAAGAACGTACTTGATTAGAAAATACTGAATGGATCAGAAACATGCAAGGGAAATTTGAGTTTGTCTTGCAATTAAAGAAAGAAAATTTCCCGCAATATATTTTAATTTGTGAATTCAAGTTCCAAATATGATAGTGTAAAAAATCATTTGGTGACCGGTATTCAAGTACCCCCTTCCGCCGTTTGTCTGCCAGAACGTACTGGTAGATCCACTTATACAGAATAAACACCTGTTCTTTTCAGAGGCCCTATGACTTGTTCAGGGCTGTAATCAAGTAGAAGCAAGGTCTTGTTTAGCTGCCAGGTTTGATCAAATATTTTCTGCGGTTTAGCTTTCTTTTTCCCTTTCTTTGAGGATTTTCTGATCTGTTTCTGGCTAATATCTGTCATCCCGGTTGTTTCTCTTGATCTCACGATCGAGGGTGGATCAATGTACTTCCGGATAGGCGGCGGCAACTATTTAAGGTATCGAAATATTTGCTTGAAGATATGTTAAAATTTTGTATCTTTGAGCGAGGATTAACTGGGATTGGGCTATTTTGTGCTTGAGTTAATGATTAAATTTCGTAGAGGATTGATCACTGAAATAACACAATTAAGCCTATTTCACTAACTGTCGCATTTAATAGCTTAATCCAGGATCCTTTGATCGGCCCGGCGATGCAACCATAAGTGATCTTGAATATAATTTTAACCTAAGATCCGAAAAAAGTATAGAATTTTAATCGATTGGACATGAAAAGTTAAACTTATCCGGTAGACGTTTCGGAGGTACGGCGATGAATAATAAAACAGATCAGCACCAGTGTGCCGTCTGCGGCAAGAATTTCTCTCTCCGGGACTTGGTGCCGGCTGCTACGGTGCGCGATGTCATTTCAGCTGATATCGTGCGTGATCATCCGGGCTGGTCGACTGACAGTTTTATCTGCTGGTCGGACCTGTCGCGATATCGGACGGATTATGTACGCTCGATGCTTGAATCGGAGAAAGGGGAACTCAGCAATCTTGATCAGGAAGTGTTGAACAGTATCCGAGACCATGAACTCCTGGCAAAAGATGTAGAGGGTGAGTTCCAGCAACGCTGGTCTTTCGGAGAGAGGCTTGCGGACCGCATCGCGTCATTTGGCGGGAGCTGGGCCTTTTTAATTTATTTCGGCGCCTTTCTGACTATCTGGATTGGTATCAATACGCTTGTGCTGGCGCTGCACCCACCGGATCCGTATCCCTTTATTCTGTTAAACCTGTTCCTCTCCTGCCTGGCCGCAATTCAGGCCCCGATCATCATGATGAGCCAGAACCGGCAGGAAGCCAAGGACCGCATGCGTTCACAGCACGACTATCAGGTTAACCTGAAGGCGGAGCTTGAAATCCGGCAGCTCCACGAAAAGATCGACCATCTGCTTTCTCATCAGTGGGCCCGCCTGGCTCAAATCCAGGAAATTCAGCTGGATGTGCTGTCTGAGCTGGAAAAGAAAAGGTAATCTGTGTATAGGGTGAGCTCCTTCGGGCTTCTTTTTTACCGGGGTACCCAGGAGTGTGAATGGTGTGCAGAAACGACATTGGTATTTGCGTCATGATATTACTGCAGATTATTATACAGTTGGGGTAATAGGATGATATAAATAAGATCCGGCTTTCTCTATGATCATTTTCCCGCATATTTGATCTGTTTAAGAAAATCTTCACGATAGCTTCTGCCGATGGGCAGTTCCCGCCCGGCAATTTTGACAGTATCATGAACGATCTTTTCGATCTTGTCGAGGACAACCACATAGGATTTATGAATCCTGGCACATCTGCCCGGAGGCAGGCTGTTCAACAATTCTTCCATATTCATGCGGGAGAGGACCTGCCCGATGGAGGAGTGAAACTCGACATAGTGGCCGTCGGTTTTCATATAGAGGAGGTAATCTATATCAAGCTGGTGTATCACCGAGCCGCTTTTAACGAAAAATATGCGGGAAGACGAATCATACCCCGAAGTCGGGCTCTGTCCTTTTCGCTTGCTCCGGACCTTGTCCACAGCTTTGAGAAAACGATCGTAGGGGATGGGTTTAAGCAGGTAATCCACCGCGTTTTTCTCGTAGCTTTCCGCGGCGAATTCCGTATAGGCAGTGCAGAAAACGACATCGATGTTCCTCTCCCTTAACAGTTCCGCCAGCTGCATGCCGCTCAGATTGGGCATATCAATATCGAGAAAGATCAGGTCGATTTCTTCCTTGGTAACATAATTTAACGCTTCAACCGCGTCCCGAAAGGCCGCGGATAATTCCAGATCCGGAGTCTGACCGATATAATCGGTAAGAATATCAACGGCGCCCTTTTCATCGTCGACGACAACACATCGTATCATCTATGACTCCTTAAAATTGATTTTCAGCTGTATCTTATAGTTGTTTTCCGAGTCTTCTATGCTCAGTAAATGCATCTCGGGATAGAGCAGTTCGAGCCGGCTTTTAACGTTTTCCAGACCGATTCCGGGGTGTTTCCGGTACAAATCTTGGATACCGGCTTTGGAATTCTCCACAGCAAAGAGCAGATTTCCGTCTTCTACTGAAAGCTCTATATGAACAAACCCCGATCCCGTGGCGGTGAGACCGTGCTTGCAGCTGTTTTCTATAAAGGGCAGCAGGATGAGGGGCGCGATCTGATAGTTACCGGTTTTCCCTTTTACTGAAAATTGTATATCAAGGGGGTCATTCTTATCGAATTTGAGTCTTACTAAATCGATGTACTGCTTGATGTGTTCAACTTCTTTATCCAGACTGATCAGGTCCACATCACTGTCATAGATCATATAGCGCATGACAGCAGAAAGCTTCATAATCGCGTCTCCTGCTTCCTGGTCTTTATTCCTTCGGGTTATGGCATAGATATTATTCAACGCGTTAAAAAAGAAGTGAGGGTTGATCTGGGATCGCAGGAAGTCGATACTGGCCCGCATGTTCTGCTTCTGCAGCTCACTTTCCCGCCGTGCTTTGGTGATCCAATCCCGGGAAAGACCGTAAAGAAAAGCAAGCACATACACCATGCTGTTGCCTGGTATGATGGTGGAATAATAGAGGTCCCGCCGGGGGAAATTCATCATTTTATCCGATATCTCATTAGACCCCACAGGCAGGTTGAAGAAATGCAGGGTGAGCCGGTCCAGGCCGTATTCTGCTGCAGATACTACACCCAACATAATCATTGAACATGATATAAAAACAAGATAACGGGATTTGAGAAGCTGCCGCGGGATAAGCCGGAACGCGACAGTAAAGAAAAGAACGACGGAGACCAGGACATCAACGGCGCGGGTCACATAAATACTGCCGTCCTTATTATTGAATTGACCGATGAAGACCGGATCCTCAGGATGGTAGATAACGGCAAAATACACCAGACTAAAAAGCAGGATGATGCAGCCCTTTTCAAGGAGCTCATAAAATTTTTGCTGTTTGAAAGGATCATTTGCCACGTAAACCATCCTCTTTTTTTAGCGTCAAATAAATGACCAGATAGGTGAACGGTTGATGCCGCAGTATCGGTCATCGACAGTATAGTTATATTTATTTTTATTGTCAATGTTTCAATTATGTCACAAACAACGTATGTCTGTACACGAGCTGACATCAACTGTGAATCTGCGTTTGCAGGGTTCATTTGTGACATCCAGCCGTCGTTGGTGAACAACTGGTTACCACTTATGACATTAACCAGTCCGCAGCCTTGTCCGGGCGTATACTGGAAAAATAAAACGAGCATCGGACTATGAACCTGGTACTCATTGTTTATTGACTTATTGGGAGAAACCTTCGCATGAACGGAAGAAAAGGGATTTCGATTACCATTTTAACGGCATTATTCTTACTCTTATCGAACATATGGTGCCTTGGACAAGATGCGCTGGATATCAATCAGGTCAATCATCTCACACTTACTAAAGAAATAAAAAAACGGGTGATCGACTGGATCAGTGAAAAAATGGGGGAAAATTATATCATTCCGGAAACAGCCGAAAAATGATTGAATTTATCCAGAAGAAATATACCGATTGCGGTTATGATGATACCATGACTCATGGGGAATTCCTTAGAGCGCTTACCAAGGATCTGCATATCAAGGTGTTCCCGTCTCTGGCAACTGCCGAAGATGAGGAGATACCGGAGGATATTGTAGGATACCGTCGCAATAATTATCAATTTAAAGAGCTGAAACATCGGCAGCGAAAAATTTTAAAAAAGTATTCCAAAAGCGGTGAAAACCGGTTAAAAACAATACCCGTCGCCTCATTTTCAGGTAACAACCTCGGTTTATTCGATATGGCGGGGGGCGTGTTTGAGTACTGTTCAGATTGGTACGATGGTGATTGTTACCGAAACAGTCCGGAGAGAAATCCTCAAGGCCCGGCAGAGGGAGTGTATAAAGTGATCCGGGGCGGTTCATGAATCGATGAAGGTCCCGGCTTCCTGCGCTGTACCGGCAGGGCAGCCTGGAAGCCCGATGAGGGCGCCAATTCCATTGGTTTCCAGGTAGCCAGATCGGGGGAATAATGGATTTATGTTCCCGTCTCACGCGGGTGTCTGGGTCTTTATGAGGGTCATTCATGACATTGCTGCTGTTATTGCGGACATTCCTTCATTCACCCTCCAGTTTCTTGCGTATATTATAGCGAGCAGCTGGAAAAGCAAAACATAAGGAGACACGGAAATGAAATTAAATAACTTAATTATACCGCTCGTCTTGTCCCTGACCTTCACTGCATTGGCGTATGGACAGACGGAGAATACTGAGATGCGGGACTCGCTGCAGACGATCACCATAAAGCAGTCAGGATTCATGAAGGCTGATGAGATCAGTATTACCTTCCGTTCTGATGATCAGCAAATTGTTGAAGTAGTCGACAAAGGTGAAAAGGTGCCGGAAGAAAAGTTCCATAACTATCGGGGCCTGCTTTACTCCTATCTCGAACTCCGTAATATTGAGTTTCTGAAGCCGAGAATTGAGAAATTGCGGCAGGAAGTATTAAGCAAACAGCAATTCAGACAGGAAGAAATCTCCCGTATGGTCGAGGTTGAACTCAAACTTGACAGCATCCGGGCCAGGCTGGAGCGGGAAAACAGCAGGAGGGCAGACAGGCTGCTGGAAGAAACACTGAGAATGGAACGTCAGATGGCCGAAGTGCGGGAACGCCACCTGGAAGTTACTGAGAAAGAAATGCAAATACAGATATTTCTGCAAACTTTGGAGACGAAAGGAATAATTGAGGACAGTGAAGATGTGAAAATTGAATTCCGAAAGGGAATTTGTACAATCAACGGAAAGAAGGTCTCCAAGGAAACAATGGAACAAATAAAGGATATCTATCAGGATATATTCGACGATGAAATTAATGATACCAGATTTATATTAAGAAAGTAGCGATTTTCACTGCAGGAGACTCCGGTGTCAGAGTCTCCTGCAGTGTTATCCAGCCTTAGACGATATTCCATCTCCAGACATAGACAAAACCTCAGACTAAACAGACAGATTGTACTACTATTACTTCAGTAATCGAGTACCTGCCTGTACCAGTAGATTTTACTTCCGGAATGGAGTCTGCCCGGGGAGGACAAGAAATATATCGAAGGGGATGGACGAGGGAAGTATCCCTTAGCTTCCGCCGACGCAAAAATCCGATTGTGTTCGATTGAATGATGCGTTATATTGTCGATAGTATTATGCCCATCCTGTGCAATCACCCTGATCGATACTAAGGCAATACAGCTTCCCGCATGCAGATGATATCGTGTGACCGTTGAAAGACGTACAGAAAGGACGAGAAACATGAGATTTTACAAACTAATTTTAATGATCATGGCGGGAGTTTTTTTATTCGGCAATGGCCTGTTATGGGGCCAGCTGCTGGTTGAGAATTTTGATTACACGGCCGGGTCGCTGCTGCACGATAGCGGCTGGACGGTTATTACCTCCGGTGAGCCCAATATATCTATCGTTACTCCGGGACTCGAATATTCGGGCTATGCCCTTTCCGGTAACGGAAACGCAGCCGCACTCCAACCGGATGGGGAAGAAGTGATGAAATCCTTCGCTCCTCAAGACAGCGGTACCGTGTATGTTTCCTTTCTGATCAGTGTCAGCAGCGCCACGACAGTAGTCAGCGGAAACAATGTTTTCTACCTCGGTCCCGAGGGCACCTACATCCTTAATAAGTATTGGTCCGCCAATATCCGCACTAACAGCAGCGGTCAGCTCTCGTTCGGTGTCGGGAAGTTGGGATCGGTGGCATTTACCGATTATGTGTATGCCCTGAATACTACCTACCTTATCGTCATCGCTTATGAGTTTATCACCGGTGATAATAACGATATCATCAGTATCTGGATTGATCCTCCGCTTGACGGCACGATACCGGCGCCGGATGACGGACATACGGTGAGCTATGAAGCTGCGGCGTTTAAGGAGATTGTCCTCACCCAGTGGGATTCGGAGCCTTCGTTTATTATTGACGGCATTCAGATCACCACCGAGTGGCCCTTCAAGAATACAGTGGTCTCTGCAGGTGGAAAAGCAGTGCCGGAAACCATGCACATGGCGCAGAACTATCCGAATCCCTTCAATCCCCGGACGACAATTGCCTACGAGCTTTCCCAGCACAAACAAGTAACGTTAACCGTATTCAGCATCAGTGGGCAGCGGATTAAAACGCTGGTGGATATGCCCCAGGGTCCGGGATCGTTTGAAGTACGCTGGGACGGTAAAGATGAAACCGGTCACCAGGCCGCATCTGGGCAGTATTTGTTCCAGCTGAGACAAGGGAAGGAAGTACTGGTGCGGAAAGGATTGCTAGTACAATAAAAGCTTAGCAGCAATTCTTGCCTTCTGAAAGACCAACGATTTCGCCGAAGAGCACAATAAACCAAATCGGTCACGGGTGACGAACCAGTCAATCTCACCGTCTGCTGGAAACTTGTAAGGTGGAATACAGCATAAGCTCCTCAATTTTTAATAAAATATTCACATTAATCGCCAGTAATCCAGGAGAATTTGCTTGAGTTTTTGTGCCATTTATTCTATCTTGATCATCTTTCATATCCAGTCCTGTTTTGTATACACCGTGCGGATTGTTTAGGGATAATGCGGCATATTAAACGGTTTCATGATTAAACGGGGGATACCCTTCTGAATAGAGAAAGATTCGGTAGGGGCTGGTCCGTTTTTTGCAATTAACAGCATAACCGACATTTTGAATGGGGATGGATGAAGATACAATTTCTAAAACCTTCGACTCCGGAATCCCGGGAACTTGAGCAACGCTACAGAGAGAGCAGGCTTCCTAGGGACAGCAATATAATGACTTATGTGGTTCTGCTGACCGCTATCATGCTGGCCTTATTTTTGTTTCTCGATATCATGTTTCCCACAGACAACAGTCTCAGACAGATTAAAGTACTGTTCCGGATTAGTATCATTATCTTTTCTTTGATAACGTTTTATTTACTGCAGAGAAAAAAGATCTCGGTCATAGTCTTTGACCGGATCACATTTATCTGGCTGCTGGTTATCATTACCCATGTATATCTCGACAGTGCTATGAATTCAGCAGCAACCGCTACGATCATTACGTGGGATATCCTTATTATTTTCGGGATCTATACAGTGGTTTCGTTTTCACAGGTGCTGCAAATAGCGGCAGCACTCTATCTTACTTGCGCCAGCGGTTTCATAATGCTCTGTCTGTCTGATACCGGCTGGTCTATCTGGGAGACGATTGCAACGGTCTCAGCGTACATCTTCACCAACATTTTTGGTCTTTTTCTGTCAACCCGGTTTAGACAGGCCGACCGGCAGCAGTTTTTATTGCTGGAGAAGGAATCTAAATCCAGAAAGACATTGGCGGATTTGAATAAGACCCTGTCAAAGACAGTAAACGAAAAGTCGAAAGCTCTCTTACAAACTGAGTTATTGATGCGGGAGATGAATCACCGGGTGAAAAACAATCTGGCGATTATCCAAAGTATTCTTAACGTCCAATCCAGATCAGTAACAGATGATCAATCCCGCGGAGCCCTTACAGAAAGCGCCGACAGAGTGCTATCTATCTCAAGGATACATGAAATACTTTCCCGGACAATTGATTTGAAAGCGGTGTCGATAGCTAATTATTTCAAGAAGCTTTTCAAAGAACTGGCGGTCAATTATCATATTCAAGAGCCGGACGATACTATCCATCTGGATATCGATGACATTACCCTGGATATGGACACCCTGATCCCGGTCGCGTTGATTGTAAACGAACTGGCAACCAATTCCTTTAAGTATGCCTATACAGACGGTTCCAAGGGAGAGTTTTTTTTCAGCCTTAAAGCCGCGGATCATGGTGCCCTTGTAATTACCGTTGCTGACAAGGGCATCGGCTTGCCAAAAGGATTCCAGTTGTATAACGAGAAATCACTGGGCATGAATATTGTCTCATCTCTGATAGAGCAGCTCGAGGCAAAGATCGAGTATTCTTCTTCTCCTGATGAAGGAACGGAATTCAAAATCATTGTACACGATGAAGACAAGGGAGATTGTGTCTGAGCTTTTAGGTGCATGCAGTAAAGACACCCGCAATTTTTCTTGACATTAAACACTTCCTCATTTACATTCTTGTATATCCCCGGATTCTATTCACAATCATAACACGAGGCGGAAGTCAATGAAAACGATGTTTTCTGATGTTGAACGCAGCCGTCTGGAATCCTCCGTCGCTGCAACGGAAAAAAAGACCGGTACCCAGATCGTCCCGGCGGTGATCAGGCGCAGTGATTCCTATGTTGAACTGCCCTGGATCGCTTTTGCTCTGGGAGCGGGGCTCGTGGGGCTGCTTCTGGTTCTTCTTGATCTGCCCCTGACCGACTGGCGTCCCCAGCTGACCAAGCTGCTGCTTGCGGCTGTTCTGCTGACGGGGGGCGCCCTGTTTGCGCTGCTGACGGTACTCATTCCGCCCTTCGCGCGGTTATTTCTGTCAGACAACCGGGCGGAACTGGAAGTCCGGCAGTACGCGTCAACATTCTTTCTGGAGCGGGAATTGTTTACCACCAAAAAACGCCGGGGAATTCTGCTGCTGGTGAGTATTTTCGAACGGAAGGTAGTAATCCTGACCGATACCGGACTGAACACTGTGTTGACCGCGGAAGTCCTGGAGCAGGTGATCCGAACGATGATACCGTTGCTGAAAAAGAAAAAGATCGCCGCCGCCCTGGAAGCTGGTTTGCGTGAGATTTCAAATATCCTGGGACCCGCGACGGGAAAAAGGGGAGACGGTAATGAACTGCCGGATCATATCATCGAGGAGGAAGGGGCATGAAACGTCTATATGTGATCATTCTGACATTGCTGCTGGCAGCGGTCTCGACGCTTCCCGGACAGGAAGTCCCTTATTTGACCGGTCGTGTTACCGATAATGCCGATATCCTTTCTCCCGACACCCGGCAGAATCTTACTGCAATGATGAAGGAGCATGAAGAGCGGACCGGGAATCAGATCGCGGTACTTACTATTCCTACCATTGGAGATGAAAGCATCGAGGACTATGCAGTCAGGGTGTTCGATGAATGGAAACTGGGAGAGCAGGGAAAAGATAACGGGCTGCTCATTATTGTCGTTCCCAACGATCGCAGAATGCGGATCGAGATCGGTTACGGACTGGAGGGGACTATCACCGACGGGATGGCGGGTGAGATCATCCGTACTCGAATGACTCCCTATTTTAAAAACGGTGATTATAACGGCGGAGTAACCGCAGGCGTGACGGCAGTGATCAGCCTTCTTGATGGAGAGGAGTTGACCCTTACGCCGGCAACTGATACGAAAGGCGGATTTATGGAAGGGCCGGATCTTTCCATCCCTGAGCGGATTCTGATCGGAGCGTTTATTTTCGGGATAATCGGTCTTTTTACGGCATTGGGCATCATTACACCGGGGGGAGGCGGCTGGTTTATCTATTTCTTCCTCATTCCTTTTTGGGCTATGTTTCCCATCATCGTTCTGGGCGTGGGGGGAGCATTCATCTGCCTGGTGATCTATCTCATCGGGTTCCCGTTGCTGAAGCTGATGCTTCGAAAAAGCAAGTGGTATAAGAAGGCCGCCAAGAGTCTGCGCACCAAAGGGCGGGCTTCCATCGGCGGATTCACTGTCACTTCGGGAGGCTCAAGCCATGGATGGAGCAGCGGGTCCAGCTTCTCCGGCGGCGGCGGGTCATCCGGCGGCGGCGGTGCGTCGGGCAGCTGGTAACCATAAAGATAGAGGTTTGCTATCCCTTTGTCACTGTCGGGATTATTATCGTAAAATTTTTTCCTTACATGCCTGTAAGACCAGAGGAAGAGTTGATCCCTTGAGTTGCGGAACCAGGGGAGCGTTTGGTTCAATCCTAAACCTGATATAGCGGCCGGCCTCGATGAGATCGATGTCCCGCCGACCACCCTGATTACGGTGCATTTTCAGTATTCCCGCTTTTCCTTCCGTTTCCATCAGCTCGCTTCAGGAGGGCAGCACCGAATTTGTCATCTCCTTTCCCCGTTTTCCCAGCTCGAATTCCCGGATATTGGCAAGGGTGGTCTCCACGATATTTTCCTGTGCATCCCGGGTGAGAGATCCCTGGTGGCCGGTGATCATGACGTTATTGAAAGTGGTGAGCCGGGCCAGTACGTCGTCTGTAATCACCTTGTTAGAAAAATCCTCGAAGAAATAGGCTCCTTCCTCCTCATAGACATCGAGCCCGGCGTAGCCGATGTGCCCGTCTTTCAATCCCTCAATCAACGCGGTGGAATCGATGAGCGCTCCCCGGGCGGTGTTAATGAGCATGACACCGGGCTTCATCATGGCAACGCTTTCCCGATTGATGAGGTGATGGCTTTCTTCGGTCAGGGGTGCGTGCAGGCTGATGATATCCGACTGGGGGAAGATCTCCTCCAGGGGCAGATAGGAGAGATTCAGTTCTTCCGCCAGTTTTCCGTTGGGATAGAGGTCGTGGGCCAGGAGACGGCAGCCGAAGCCGTGCAGAATGCGCAGTGTGCAGGCGCCGATCTTGCCGGTGCCGATGACCGCGGCTGTCTTGCCGCACAGGTCAAATCCAACCAGACCGTCGAGTGAGAAATTACCCTCCCGTACCCGGTTGTGGGCCCGGTGGGTCTTACGGTTAAGGGCCATCATCAGGGCCACGGCATGTTCGGCTACGGCATTTGGAGAGTAGGCGGGGACCCGGGCGATGCTGAAGCCGAGTTCAGCGCAAGCGGTAAGGTCCACGTTATTAAAACCGGCGCAGCGCAGGGCGATCAGTTCCACTCCCAGATTGTGCAGGTGCGAAAGAACTTCCGCGTCCAGACAGTCATTGGCACTGACCACGATCACCCGGAAACCGGCGGCCAGGGGAACCGTTTCCAGTGTCAGCCGGGATGCAAAAAAATGAAGGGTGTAGTTATATTTATTTTTCTTTGTATAGAGTTCATTACGGTAGGGTGTGGCGTGAAAGAAGGCCACTCGCAGACCCTTTTCTCCATCTTTTGCCATGAGTCGGGCGGCGATGGAAGTCTCTCTGGCAAGATGTTGGCTCAGATAATCCAGCATTCCCCTGGCAACGCTGCCATGCTTATCCAGAAAGCCGTTAAAAGAATCATAGGAGAGAACGCAGGCATCACAGGGGCTGAGGGCCTTCAGGGTGGCGGTACGTTTCTTCTGACCAAAAAGTCCCATCTCGCCGGCTATGTTTCCTTCCTTCAGTTCAGCAACCTGAACGGAACTGCCGTCGGCCTTCTTTAGAACGGCTACCCGGCCGGACATTATTATAAACATGCGGTCACCAACTTCCCCTTCACTGCAGAGAACCTCATCCTTGTTGAAGCTGACACGTTCCAGCATTTCTTCTAGCAGCGCCAGTGAGCCTTCCTCCAGTTCTGCGAAACAGGGCACTTTTCTCAGCAGTTCTTTCATGGTTCCTCCCGCGATTCGGCCGGAGCCTGATGAATTCACACCTGTATTTTATTCCAGGGAAATCTCCATTCCTGTACCGGCGGCCAGGCAGGACAATCCCTTGCCGGCAGCTTTTGTCTTCTCCCGGCATTCCGAGATAATATTGTCTATCATTGCGTCAGTCCGGTCCGGATCATGGTGGAAGAGAAGCAGCTCTCCCGCCCCGGCGGTCAGAGCCAGTTCCAGGGCTTCCTGCCAGGTACTATGCCCCCATCCTCTGTGATGCGGGTACTCCTTCAGGTCATACTCGGCATCATGAATTAAAAGGTCCGTTCCTTTTACTTTTTCTATCAGCTCTTTTCGATCCGGGGAACCGGGATGATGAAATCCCAGTTCGTTGTCAGTAAGAAAGACGAAGGAGAGGGAATCTTCCTGGATACGGTAGCCCAGACCCAGGCCGGGATGATTGAGGATGATCGGGGTGACGAGCAGTGATCCAATAGAAAAAGAGGCGGAGCAGGCGGTGTGAAAGGTGATATCGGCGGCTTTGTCTGATAGGGGAACAGGGAAGAGGGGCGGACGCATGGCTCCGTTTAAAATCTCTTCCAGGGATTCTCGCACGAAGGAGCAGCCGAAAATATCGATATGGAAGCCGGAACGGTAGAGGGGCCGGAAGAAGGGGAAACCGATAATATGGTCCCAGTGAGAGTGGGTAAAGAGTACGTTCACTGTTCCGGCCCCGGAAGCGACCAACTTTTTACCCAGAGCCCTGATACCGCTGCCGGCGTCGATAATGATAATATCCCCGGAGGCCGCCCGTACCTCCACGCAGGTGGTATCTCCACCGTAGCGCAGGAATTCCATCCCCGATACCGGGATTGATCCCCGGGCACCCCAGATACGAATCTTCATAATTTTACCTGTTTATTTGGTATGGAATTCCGTAACTCCGTCCCAATCCGAAGGCGGTGGAGCAATTGCAAAGCTTCTGCAGCGTTCCAGGTAGATCCGTGCCGGGCCGTCATCCTTCCTGAGTTTCTGACAGCGTTTGAATATCTTCTCAGCACCGGTCCAATCCTGTTTTTGATAAAGCAGCATCCCTTCCTGGAATAGCCGCAGCAATTCCAGCAGATGAGCAGGAAGCCCCTCATTCCGGAAAGCGATCAGCTCATGGATGGAAATGACTTCCCGTTTGCCCTTGACCCTTACCCTGTCCAGCATTCTGGTGTGAAATTCGTCTCCGGTAAAATCCAAGGTATCCTGGCTGATTATAATTTCGGTGCCGTAGAATTTGTTCGCCCCTTCCAGACGGGATCCCAGATTAACGGCATCTCCCAGGACGGTATAGTCAAATACATCCCGTGAGCCCATATTGCCGGCGATAACTCTGCCGCTATTGATGCCGATACGGGCCCTCAGCTGCGGCCTGCCCAGACCAGTCCACTCCACCCGCAGAGAGGCGAGCCGCTGCTGCATCCTAATGGCCGCGGCGCAAGCGTGGCCGGCATGGTCAGGGAGCCGGATTGGCACCCCGAACTCGGCCATGATGGCATCTCCTTCATATTTATCGATAATCCCATCGTGATCGAGGATAATTTCCGACATCTCACTGAGATAGTCATTGAGCAGGAGAACCAGTTCAGCCGGCGGGATTTTTTCGGAAAGAGAGGTGAAGTCGGCCAGGTCCGAAAAAAGTACCGAAACCTCCCTTTCTTCTCCACCCAAAGCAAGATTTTCCGGATGAGCAAGAATCTCTTGCACCACCTTTTCGGGGACGTAATGGCTGAAGGCTCCCCGGATCTGGCGTTTCTCTTCCCGGGTGCGCATGAAAAGGTAGGCCGTCTCTCCGGTGTAAAAGAGTAAGAAGGATGCCAGGGGAAAGACCATTTCCACGATCAGACCGAACCGCACGAAGACGAATAGTGAGCCCAGGGAAAATATGAGAACCAGAGATGCCAGTGCCGCTATACTCAAAAGGAGCGGCAGGCGCAGGCTGGAAAGATGCAGCAGCGCCAGCAGGATGATGACAATCAAAATAGTTGGAAGCAAGGCAAGATCGTGGAGCCAGGCTTTATCAAGAATTGTCTGGATGGCATTGGCGTGCACCTCGACGCCGGGCATGAGCGCCTTGCGGGATATCCCCTCATCATCCAGCGCGCTGAGAAAAGGAGTCGGAAAGTCATCATGCAGCTCCAGCATGGTGGAGCCGATGAGCACGATTTTGTTCTTAAGAACTCCGGCATGCAGAATGCCTGGTGGAATGCCCAGGGTGGAATCTCCCGGATCATCGAAACTGTCAAGATCGAATTCGGACCTCAGGTCGAAATTCTTGTCATCCAGCACTGTTTCAAAGGAATAGACAGGAAAGCTGTAGGCCGGCCCGGCAAAGTTGATAAGAAAGGCGCCATCCCGGTTTAATGGAATTGATATCTGCCCGAGAGTCAGGGTCCCCCTGTCCAGTCGCGGAGACAGCGTGTCCGGCAGGCCCATGTAAAGACGCAGCAGCTGAAGTGCGAAAGAGCTGCACACCGAGTCTGCGTGAACTTGTAAGGGATGATAGCGGCGAAAAAAACCGTCATCATCCAATTCGCTGGAGACCAGTCCCCAGGGAGTTCCACCGCGTGTAAAAAACGGCCAGGGCGGGACGAGGGTGGAGAGTCCGTGTTCTGAATCCCGCTGCAGTTTCCCGGCTAAAACTACTGTGCGGTTTGTTTCAAGAACTCGGGCAAGTATTGTATCGGCCCGGAGATTCTCATCCTGCGGTTGATCGAAGATAACGTCGATGCCAATCGCGGCGGCTCCGGCCTGCTCCAGGTTCCGGATGACATGGGCGAAATAGTCCCGCGGCCAGGGCCAGCGTCTGGGTGTGGAAGCGTCGGACTGATCGTCAATGGCCAGGATCACCAGGGGAGAGGCATGAATGTCACGGGGTCCGCGAACGCGGAAGCGATAGTCCAGCAGGCTCAGTTCAAGACGCCGCGAGGCGGGCAGGCGTGAGATAAAAAGCGCCGTCAGCAGAGCGCCGCCCAATACCAGGATGAGATGAATATTTCGGGATCTTTTACTTTTCATCTGTAACGGAAGAAAGAGTTGTTTGTCAGCGACTTATCTAGAATCTCAACTCGTAACGAGCGTTCAGTACGCTGTCGCTGCGATCGTCCTCGCCTCCCCTGTATCTGACAATATCGTATCGTAAAATAAAACGTCCAATGGTGGTGAGATAGCTGGTTCCAGCCGAAACGTAGATCCGTTTCAGTGAACCTGATTCCAGAGTTGTGCCTTCATTGTCGATGTTCTGCAGCGAAAGGTTAACAAAGGGTCGCAAGAGTCCGCCATTTTTTATCCGGTCCAGGCGGTAATCCAGACGCAGATTCAGATGCTGGATAGAGGAGATATTGGGGGTAAGGTCGCCGTATTCACTGCGGGATACGGAATATCCCAGGCGCCAGGTAAGGGGAAAGGGGAGGCGGCTGCGCACTCCCGCAGCGAGGGAGTAGAATGAACTGGCTGCCTCGGGAACGGCTATATCTTCCCGGTTGTAGAGGGAGTAGTTAACCGAAAAAGTGTTGCGGCTGCCCTTGAAATTCAGGTCATAGCTGCTGGCCAAAGAGAGACGTCCGGTCTTGTTGTTGACCGGGAATAGCATGAGTGTCTCCGCATCCTGCCGAGAGACATCGTTCTGTCTGCGGTAATATTCATATCCGATGGTGAACGAGGGCAGATCGCGGTATGGATACCAGGAAACGGTGCTTCCCACTTCAGTGTTACGGGTCTCATCCGCTTCGCCGCTCAGGTTGTTATGATAGTTTTTAAAGAAAATATTTACAAGAACGCTGTTGCGGAACAGCCGTACATGATCCAGCAGATATACGCCGGCGATATCTTTGAGCAGAAAGGGGGCTCCGGGAGTCGCGAATTCGTTGTTAATATTCAAATAGGTGACCGTAAGATTATTGTGCAGATAGCTCAGCCGCAGATCGGCTTGGGCCGCGAGGCTGGGATAGGGAGAGAGGCCGGAGGTAATGGAAAGAACATGAGTTTTTTCCAGGAAATCATAGGCTCTTTCAATTTCGGGCCGGTTGGCGAAGGAACTGTCGAGCGCAACCAGCTCACTGTATTCCAACTCCGGACCGGAGGCATCATTGTTTTTGATGCTGGCCTGCAGGCTTCCGGTGAATTGGATTCTCCTGTTGTCGAAATCCGCCGAAAGGTCGCCTCCCACTATGAGGGACTCCTTGACGTTGCCGCCGTATTGTATGGACGATGCGTCCTCTTTGGCGTTTACAAAGTTCAGTTTCAGTGCCGTGTTCCTACTGAAATGAAAACCGGGTCTCAGAGCCACGAACCTTTCGGCGTAAGTACCTTCTGTCTGCCATTGATTGTCGTTCTCTTCCGAGGCCGGGCTGCCCTCAACAGCCCGGTGTAACTCTCCCCTGATAAAATCCAGTGAAAAGAAACCGAACGCAAGATCGGCCTCGAAACCGCGTACGCGTTTATCCTGCAGAACCAGAGGGTTGAAGAAAGGAATCAAATCCCCGCCCTGCAGAGAGATGCTGCTGTTTTCTCCGGGACGGTAGGTGATCCCGGCTGAGTAGCGGTTCACCGGCTGGGAAGCACTCGATTCTTCTGAAGATAATAGTAATCTGGCGAAGAAATCGAATTCACCGTAACTGCCCTGAGTGTACGCACCGCCGCGGGTATATTGCTCTTTTTCCGAATCGAGATTCTGGGAGCGCAGATCCAGAGAGAGGCCTCCGCTGTATGTCAGTCTGCGGTATCTTCGTTCACCCTGAATGGTACGAAAGCCCCACTCCTCGGTGCGCAGTAACTCCCCGTCATGTCCTACCAGCCGCATCTGAATCCGGTGGTGCCCCACAGGCAGAACCGCGGGAGAGTAGGTGATCAGATTTTCACTGATATCGGCCTCGGCACTCACGTCCATACCGTCCAGAATAAGGGCCGACCGGTCCGGATCGATTTCGGCTTCTCCTCCCAGAATTGAGACGGCAATAAGCACTTCATCGTTGAAGACGGCTTCCTCTGGCTGGGGACTGATGATGGTCATCTCGAATCGCTGCTGTGTTTCCTGCGATTTGCGGGGAAGGATGCGCAGGGTGTAGGGATTCCCTCCGGGATTTTCTTCCGGAAGGGTTGAAAGCTGCCCCCTGGTGTCACGGATGGCGATGTAGTATTCTATCCGGGTGGCGTTAACGTCCGTGGTAGGAATACTGGCTTTAAAGACGGTGCCGTCGTACTCCATCAAGCGGGAAGTGTACCGTGCTTCACCTGGCTGACGGAAAAAGACCCATGTGGTATAGGCGCGGCCGGCAGTGCTGAAGCAGGAGACTTCGATAAGAGCCGCTTCACCCTGTTTTACCGGGGTGGGCGGGTCATGTTCAAAATCCAGATTAGGACGGGCCGGGAGCAGAGAGGCGCAGCCCAGCAGGAAAAGAAGGTAAACCGGTTTCATTGTTGTTTCCTTTGCTTAGTCCTTTTTCCGTATAGTAAACCGCAGGGTCTTTTGTTCGCCTTTGTCGTTTTTGAAATCTATTTCGAATATTTCTTCCAGAGGCTTTTGGTCGAAGGATGGTTTCTCATCCTTCCTGGTCTTCCATTTTTCGATGCCGCTGGTTCGGGACCTTACCAGGACCGTTTCACCCGGCCCCAGAGAGGTGCTGTCCGCCTCGTTATTGATAAGAACGAATCCATCTTCACCGAAGTAGTACGTTCCCTCAGTTTGCCTGTGGTCCGTAATGAAGCGAGTGCCTTTGACACTGGCAACAGACGTAGGAGTTGAGACCCGAAACTGCCCTTTTTGCTGCGTGATGCTGGAGAGGATGGCCCCGGTCTCGACGTAAATATTTTTTATTATACGGTTTTTCTCCAGACTGCCGTGGATAATGCAGATTGAGTTCGGTCGAACCCGCACCAGGCTGGCATCATCCAGAAAACGAAGCGCAAGTTGCCCGTCCTCTTTCGTTTCGATGCGGTCACCGTCTTCAAGTCTGAAACCGCGTTTTATTTCCGAGGCGACAGATTTATTGTTTCTGGAAATCTGCACCTGCCCTTCCGATTTTAGAATGACCGCGATGGTCTCGGCCCGGGACAGAGCCCCAAGAGACATCAGAAGTATAAAACAGATCCATTTTTTCATGATTATTCCTGTCTTATGATTACTGGATAGTAACATCACCAATTTCGAAACCGCGGGAAAGGTAATCCTCCAGGATTCGCTGCAGCTCCGCGAGAGAGATCGTCTCCCCATTGACTCGTACCGATGCCACTTCATAGCCGATCAGTTGGGTGAAAATTTTCTCTCCCAGCTGCCCCAGAAGAGCAATGAGCAGGGAACGGATTTGTTCGTTTTCCTGCGGCCGACTCGTCCCTTCAGTATCCAGCGTGAAACGCCAAACCGGGGACCGGGCCTTTTCAAGTCCGCCGCTGGTGCGAATCAGTGCTTCCACAAACCAGTAATAAGTAGAGCCGTTTTCCAGCGGATCACCTCCGGTTGACTGATAGTTAAAACGGGTTTCATCAGTGAAGTATTCCAGGGTGGGGTGGCCGCTCAACACGGTTTCTATGTCGTCTGTCTCTGAGAGACGCTTGTATATGTAAACGGTAAATTCGGTGCCGTCTGAGTCGAACTGGAAAAGAGGAAATTCTGTCCTGAGAATGCTGAAATCAGCCGGTGTCACCAGACGAATCAAAGATGGATTGGTTACTTTTATCTCCAGCCCCGCGCTTATTTCATGATTCCAGGCGGGATTTTGCAGCGTGGCCTGCAGGTAATATGAACCTCGTTTAAGCTTTCCTGAACCGCTGACATAGTGTTCGTAATCAGGGTCAGGCAGGTTAACATCTTTCGTGTTGAAGATAATTTCCAGACCGGAACCCGGAAAAGTCTCCAGGGTGATGAGATCAACATTAGTGGCTGAGAAGCAAGGCATTCCCGCAGGTGGGGGCGGATCCGGGGCATAGAGGTAGAATGGGTCGGATCGAAGCGTTACCAGAGGGACATCCTGATAGAGCAGACGTATGATCAGCGTTGTCCTGTCCCAGTCGGTGATCACGTCGTAAATATCAAGATCGAAGAGATATTCTGCCGTTCCTTTATTAGGTATGTCAAGATCAGCCAGATAGACAGCTTCCAGCCCCTGCTGCAGACGGGGACTGAGACGGAGCCGCAGTCGGGGCAGACTCTGGGCTGAAATCGTTTCCTGCAGAGTAAAAAGGCCTAACAGAACAATAGGCGCCAGACAGCGGCGTATCGATATTTTCATGCCGAATCTCCCGTTAAATGTATAGCAGAAAAATATAGAGCAGTTTAGTGAAAAGGTGGGCGAACTGATCCTGGTGCATCCCGATCCGTTTCTCACATTTGGCCAAATCAATGAACCAGTGCAGAACCGTTTCCAGGAGACCCAGGTATACATTTCCGGTAATGAGCCAGACTATTCCACCATGGACCAGGGCATGGGATGTGAGCCAGTAGGGCCAGGATGGATAGGTTGCTTCCTCCTCATTCCTGGGCTTTCTGGTGCGGCATTTTCCCAGGGCCATGGGGAGGGGTTGAAAAACAAAGTCAGCAATCGCGTGACCGATGATCAACTTAAACGCCAGGATGAACATGAAATCCTCCAGCTTCCAGTGTTATTATCAAAGTATTTTCAGCACAGCACATGTGAAGTCGTCGCTTTGTTGGGCCTTGCCTACGTGGCAACGGACATCTTCCTCAATAGAAACGAGAATTTCTCCCGATGAGGCCGAGAGGTTGCTCTGTACGACAGAGATGAGACGTTCTTCCCCGTATTCATCCTCACGGGTGTTCCAGGCTTCAGTTACTCCGTCGGTGAAGAAGACAAGTACATCATTTTTTCTCATGCTTATCTCTTCACTTTCATATCCGACGTCCATGCCTCCTAAAAAGAGGCCTCCTTTATCAAGAACCATGGGCTTTCCCTGCCTCTGCCGGAAAAGCATAGGTGGATTATGTCCGGCATTAACGCTGAGAAGGCGCAGGGTATCGTGGTGGAGCAGGCCGAACCAGGCTGAGGCGAAACGGGTTTCCGTTGTGGAATCAATCAGCAGCCGGTTCATGGCTGTTACCAATGTCATCAGATCGAACTCGACACTGCTGAGTTTCAGATAACTGCCGATACAGGAGTAGATGGTTGACACGATGAGGGCGGCGGGGATTCCTTTGCCGGTGACATCCGCCACGAAGAAAAGGCTTCTGGTCTCATCGATTCGAATAATATTGTAATAATCCCCCCCAACAGTCTTCGCCGGGATGAGCGTGGCGGCTACTTCGATATCCCGGTATTCAGGTAATGAGGCAGGAAGCAGTTTCTCCTGTATCTCCCGAGCCCGGTCCAGCTCTCTCTCCAGCGCTTCGGTTTCGATCTGCTTCAAGGTTAACTGATGGTTCTCGATAGCGATGGCACAGTGGGATGCCAGCGTTTCAAACAGTTTTAGGTCGTTTTCCGTGAAGGTCCCGTTCCCCTTCTTGTTGATTACTTCGATGACGCCAAGAAGCCGTTTCTTTCGGACCATGGGGACGGCGATCATGGAACGGGTAATAAATTTAGATTTACGGTCATAATCGGGATTGAAACGGGAATCGCTGTAACAATCCTGCACCAGCAGTGATTCTTTATGCTGGGCCACCCAGCCGGCGATGCCTTCTCCAATGTCAACGCTGAACTTTTTCAGAATTCTTCCTTTCTCACCGGTGGCCACGTAAAAATGGAGCCGGTCATCATCGCTGTCATAGAGTAAAAGAGAACTGGCTTCGGCTTTCATGAGAAGTTTGCTGCTTTCCATGATATCCCGCAACAGACGGGACAGCGGTTTCTTCTCTGAAATTTTCTGAGAAATTTCATGAAGAAATTTCATCTCATCGATGAGAGAGGTCAGCTCCTCTATTAATAAAGACTGGGCTGCTGTCTCAACATAGCGGGAGAGGGCCTGGTCTATTATAGTACAGGTGTTCCCCGGATCCAGGGGCAGGGGCAGATGCCCGTCAAAGAGACCGCTGTTAAAGAAATCAGAGAAGGGGGAAATATCCTCCAAACGGCTGCAGTAAAAAAACCGGGCCGGGGGAAAGTCGCCGCGCAGCTTCTCTAATCCTTTTGGGTCGTTCTTTTGCATGATACTGGCATTTACCAAGACCAGATGGATGTCTTGTTCTTTTAGAAGCCGGCGTCCGCTGCTCAGGGAGGCGGCCTGGAAAAGATGACAGCGGTCCGGACGTAACTTCCGCAGCGAGTCGAAAAGATCGGCAGTATCGTCAAGGCAGAGAAGATTCCATTCAAGCTCCATGCAATCCTCTTTTTGATAATGATTGTGGTGGAAAATGATAGAGCTGTAGTTTACGAGAAAATCGTGAAAGTCGCAAGTATTTTCCTCAATAGACACGATCCATGTTTGCATTCAGGGCGACGTCAATGTATCTTGTAAACGGATCGGATTTCAAATTGAAAATGAATGAGACCAGCAGGTCCATACCTTGCAAGTTGAATGCATAGTAACTCATTGTTTTTCTGATCAATGAGGGAATGGAATCTTCATGTCATTTGCCTGGCATGGTTTTGGCAAAATTATCTTGAAAAAAGATCACTATCTAAAGGATGGACAAATGGAAGAAAAATTAACAGAAGTCAACCTCGCGAAGAATCGTATTTACATCCATTTTCAGGGAAGGCTGGATTTTCCCCGAGCCCTGCGGCTGCAGAAAGCCTATCGTGAGGCCATAAACAAGGTCAAGCCGGGGTTCACAGTGATAACCTTTGCTGCTAACTACAGCCCCGGGGATGAGGAAGTACAGAAAGTTGTGGCTCAGATGACCCAAATGGCTGAAAAAATGGGGGTGAAGAAGGTAGCCAGGGTTGTGGGTGCTACTCCTTTGGGCGGAATGCAGATCAACCGACTGGCAAAGATGGCCACGAAGTATCCCGCCCGGCATTTCGCAACCCTCGAGGAAGCGGAAGCTTATCTCGACAATGATAAGGATTAAGCAGAGCGGCGGTGGCTTTCTTTAGAGATTAAGAGTGATGCTCACGGGGCAGTGATCCGAGCCGAAAACATCACTATGGATGCGGGCCTCCTTTACGGCCGGGAAGAACTCCCGGTTCAGACAGTGGTAGTCAATACGCCAGCCGATGTTCCGTTTACGGGCCTGGAAACGGTAGGACCACCAGGTATAGTACCCTTTTTCACCGGGGTGGAAGGCTCGAAAAGAATCAACGTAGCCGTTTTCCAGAAACATCGTCATCCAGTTACGCTCTTCGGGCAGGAAGCCCGGATTGTTCCGGTTTGTCCCGGGATTCTTCAAATCTATTTCAGTATGGGCAATATTGAAATCCCCGCAGATAATAATATTTTTCCCTGCCCGTATCAGGGCATTGCTTTTCTTTAGAACAGCTTCGCAGAAAGCAAGTTTGTAATCCAGACGTGCTCCTTCCGGCTGGCTGTTGGGGAAATAGCAGTTCAGGAGTGTGAAGGAAGGGTAGTGTGCGATTAATACCCTTCCTTCATCATCGAAAAGATCATCCCCCAGGGATTCGGTGCTGATGGGTTCTTCCCGGGAATAGAGGCAGACGCCACTGTAGCCCTTCCGTTTGGCCGAACGCCAGAAGCTGACATAGCCAGGCACCTGCAGAAGCACTTCGTCAAGCTGCTCGGGAGCGGCTTTGGTCTCTTGCAGGGCCAGGATGTCCGGAGATTCCCGCCGCAGCCATTTCAATGCATCTTTTTGGACCCAGGCCCTGATTCCGTTTACGTTCCAGGAGTAGATGGACGTCATACCAACCCCATTTTATTCCCGCTTTTCCATTCCGATCCTTTTCCCCCGTTTCATGCCGGGGATTAACCGCCGAATTCAAATCCGAGGGTCAGGTAGAAGATAGGAGCGAAGGTCACGTCGGCGTCTTCGTTGCCGCCGGCCGGCTGAGAGATAAAGCCGATATCGGCCAGCACGGCCTGGTGAGCGTTCAAGGGCTTGACTATTTCAAAAATCAGGCCGAGATCAAGACCCTCAACATCCTCGAAACTTTCACCGATACAGAGCTGGTAGGCGAAGGCGATGCCCGGGCGCACCTGCCAGCCTGAGGAAAGTCTGAAACGGGCTTTGATGGTTCCGCCAAAGGAGTAGACGGTCGCTCCCTCCCCGCTTATTTCCTCACTGGTGGAAGCCAGTACGACGCGGGCGCCGACTGAAAGTTTGGGTGCCACCAGGGCGTCCAGGTTGGTCTGGGCGATGAAACCGGTTTCGGTGTCCAGGTCGACTCCCGGGGGAGAAATGGTCACCGTACCCGGCAAGAGCAGGCCGGCCTTGATATTGAGATCCCAGGACTGCGTCTGAGCCGTAAGGACTGACGCTGCAAGAACAGTACAACAGATCAACAGACTGCTCATCCGATGCTTGCGCATGATGATGTCCTCCCCAATTGATTGGCTGGTTGTCGCTGAGGAATTAAACACGTGTAAGATACTTTTCTGCCAGACGAGGATCTCCTTGAAAAAGGCCTTCCTGTTTCTGACATATTGTAGTGTAAATAAAATGTGCCTCAAAAGCAAGTGAAGAAAATCAGAGCTCAGAACGGCCTTTTGCGGTCTCAGGTAAGATAAATCCCGCGATGATTTGCGGCCGGTTATTTTTCTTTCTTCGTTATCAAAAAGAAACGTATTTCGAAGGGCAAAAAGCGGTTTTCCCTCGGGGCTGGGCCCAGATCATCCCCGGCTATATTGCTGGTATGCCACTCGTCCTGTTTAAGCGAAGGCAGTGCCGTTATTTCAGGACCTCCTGAAAAATTGAAGAGACGCAGGTGATATCCTCCGTGGGGCATGGGAGTAATACCGTCCAGATGTATGTTCCCCTCTTCTGCAAAATGAAATGGAGGCCGCAGCGGCTCTCCTCCCCGCACCGCAATCAGGGGATGGATTATTTCGCGAGCCTTGCGCTCACTCCATCCTGATTGAAAATTCCGGTGTGGTATGAGGGTGTATTGAAAAGTAACGACACCCTCCTGGGCGGCAAGGAAGTTGGTCTCCCAGTAATTATTCATCACGTAGGACAGAATGGTCTGAGAGGGTGCCAGCCGATCGATCCAGCCCCGTACGATTGGGTCGGCCTGTATGCCGCCGACTTCCACCAGCGGGGCATCCGGGCTGATCCAGAGGATGCCATCGTCCTGATTTGAGATATCCACCCAGCTTTTCGCAGAGAAAAAGTTGCGATTAGCTCCCGGGAGCTGATCTTCTTCGGGCCGGAAAAAACCGAAGGGCATGCTTATCCTCACCGTACCGTCCTTTATGAGGAAGGGAAAGCCGAAGTGTACCCCTTCGGGCCGATAGACCTCCAGCTTGTCCAGGGTGTTGACGATATCGATCCTCGGGCAGGTACTGTAAATCATTATTTCGGTGCTGAGGGAACGGCAGCCCGGCGCTCGTGTTTCAACGATGAGGCTGGCGGCCAACGGCCCCTTTTCTCCCGGCTCAATCCGTATGAGCTCTCCGGTCCGTGCTTCCCGGGGGTCGCGACCATCTACGTACCAGTAGCGGTTGAGACCGCCTCCGGCGTTATCCGCGAGATTATGCCCGCTTCGTTTTTCGATACATTGAGCGATCGTTCCGTCCTTCTCATCCAATACTATTCTGATCCATTCATTTTCCAGACTGTTGTGTCCCACTTTCAATGCCGTGGTCGCAGAATTTTCATTCTTTGCCGTGAGATGGTAGGAACAGGAGGAGAAGGGGGCAAGGCCGTCCACCCAGAAAAGCAGAGTGCCATCCCTCAGAGTTTGGGTCGGTATGGAGCGGCCTTTGTCATCTCTCAGACCGGGAGAGCCGGCTACGGCGTTAAGCCGGGCCAGGCCGCTGCGGGTCCAGGATGATGTATTGTAGACGGTAAGCCAGTCCTTTTTAAAATTATTATCCTGTACTCCTGCGGCATCATAAAGAAGCAGCCGGGAATCACGGTCGGCGCTCAGGGCGAATTCCCTTTTTACCCGCCACTGTCCCCTGACAAATTCGCTTTCCGGTTCGCTGATGCTGTTATAGGCACCCCAAGTATGTTCATCATAGAGGAGCACTTCCTTCCAGGCGGAACGGAAATTATCCTCTGTAAAAGTCCGGGGCCGCAGCAGAGACCAGAGCGTCTGGGCTTGGATGAGACGCTGGGCGGCTCTGCGATTGAGTGCCGTCTCACGGGCTGAGGACGCGGCGCCGTCCTCCCAATACCCGCCGATGTCTCCCTGCCGGTTCGGCAGGGTATGTCCATATTTTTCTTCAAAGAGCGAGAACGCTTCCGTCACGGTGGAGACCTGAAGTTTCGGAGTGAGGTAGCGGGTGTTCCAATCGGCAACGAATTTGGTCAGAGTGGTGTCCACCGGGCCGTTATCGGATCCGATGTTGTAGCGCAGGGGAACCATATCGTAAGGATAATTCCGCTGCCGTAGCTGATCCGCATACCCGAGAATAAGGTTCTCATAACGGGGATAATTGATTTGGATGAGGTTCAGTCCGGCATGAAAGAGGGAATAGCCGCTGCTGTGGATCCAGCACAATACCTTGTCCGCTCCCGAGGGAGAGACCCAGTAAAAGGGCCGGTCTCCCCAGGCGTCGAGGATATCGCCGATGCGGTGGCCCTGGTTCGTCCCCAGTGAGAGATAACGGATACCGCCTGCGGTCAGAGCCGGAATCAGTCCCCAGGACCAGCCTGGGATGTCGCTGATCATGGCTGATTTCAGTTCGACGCCGCAGTCGGAGGCCAGCCGGCGAGCCGCTTCGGTGGCCCGGAGCAGCTCCTCCTGGCCGCAGAGTCCCGTGAGCAGGTTACCGTAGAGGGCATCGAGTTCAATAACGCCGGCCTGCAGCGCCGCGGCGAATTCGCGCTTTTCAGAGGAGTCCATCCCTTCCCAAGCGGACGCCGCGGCCCAGGCGACCTCGGTGTTCCATTTGGTGTGGGTCCCCGTATCAATCCCGTCTTCTTTTTTTAAGAGCTCGATTGAGGTGCGCAGATACTGCTGCTGCATTTTCTCCACCTGCGCCTGCAGGTGTGTATATCCTATATCCACGTGAGAGTGATGAAGCAGGTATATGGTCAGCTGACGAGCCGGCTTTATGGTGAAAGCTTCGTCGAAAAGCACTTCGGATCCAAGGCGCACTGTCACAGGAATTTCCCGGGGCTCGGTAACCGGCGCCACCGGCAGGCGCAGGCAGGTAAATCCGGTGGGGATCCTGCGGTGAAAGTGTTCGCCCTCAATCTCGATATCGGCTTCGGCCGGCCGTCCCAGATAGACAAGATTGAAGCGCAACTGCTGACGCGGACCCGCCTGGGTGCGGCAGACGCTGTTTTCTGCGAAGAGTGAGACGCTGTTGGCGCAGCCGTATTTGAAGATCATGAACCAGGTGCGGCTGCCGGAACTCTCCCCCTGAACCCGCAGACGCAGGGAACGTCCGGGCACTCCCTTATCAAGAGGCAGGTGCAGATACATATATCCCATGAAGTCGCCGTATTTGTCCAGGCTGATCCCCCGGTATTCCAGACGCATATCCGGAGCATTCCAGCTGAAATGGCGCCGGGAGTCGTCCCGGGGTGTCAGCAGAGTGAATTTTTTACTTTCATTCACATAAACAGTGAAAGAGTGGGGATCATCCCGGTTGACATCCATGCCGGCGATCCAGACAAAGACGGCTGAATCTCCCTTCAGATCATAAGGCAATGGTTCCGTCTCCCAGGCGATATCGTTGCGGGCATCCAGGGAACGGACCAGAAGAGAGAGGCGGGCCTGAGGCTGAGGAGACTCATACGGCAGCTCTTCACCCCGGATCGTACTGGCGTAGCCTTTTAGAAAGCGATGCTCCTGAGCCTGCAGGGTGCCCCATAAGATCATCACGATTAAGGGAAACAATGATATATGTTTCATGTCACCTTCCGGATTTAATTTCATTGATAATCGGGAGATTTGCAACCAGCATAAGCAAGATAGCATCTTTACCCCTGGTCACGCAAGAGAAAATACGCAGGAAGGAAGAATCTGATCGAATGAGAAATACAGGAAGAATTTTTCTTGTTGTTTTCCAGAAAAATTGCAATATTGAAAAACAGGGTTTCACATTATCCATCCATTATTCTGAAGACCTTGCTGCGGGGGTATATATGAAGAAGAAAACACCGCTCGGTGCATCGGTCCTGCTCATTCTCATCATAGTCGCTTGCGGCGGTTCCTGGCGTCCGGCTGACGGTCCCCTTACCACACCATGGACGAAGGACGTTACTCCCGCGTCAGTTTGGCCGGAATATCCCCGTCCCATGCTGAAACGGAACCTGTGGCTGAACCTTAATGGACTCTGGCAATACGCCGTCCGGGAAAAGGACGCGGGTGCTCCTGAGAAATACGACGGGAAAATTCTGGTGCCCTTTGCCCTGGAGTCGGCGCTTTCGGGAGTGAAGCGGCGCCTGGGCAGTGGAGAACGTCTCTGGTACCGGCGGGACGTGGACATACCGCAAGAGTGGAAGGGCAAGGACATCTTACTCAATTTCGAGGCGGTAGACTGGGAAACCCGGCTTTGGGTTAACGGACAAAACCTGGGAGTGCACCGCGGCGGGTATGATCCATTTTCTTTTAACATCACGTCGGCCTTGAGAGATTCCGGACGCCAGGAGATAGTCATCGCCGTCTGGGATCCTACCGATTCAGGCTACCAGCCCCGGGGTAAACAAGTAGAGAATCCGGGAGGAATATTTTATACTCCTGTAAGCGGCATCTGGCAGACAGTCTGGCTTGAGCCGCTGGAGCGAATTCATATTCAGGACATTCGCATCCTGCCCGATATTGACAGGGAACAGGCAGTCATCGAAATAGAAACGAGCGGAGCTCTTTCCGGATGTCGAGTTTCGGTAGGAATTAAGGGTGGACGGGAGTTTTCGACTCGAGTGGAAGCGGATCCTTCCAAACCGATTGTCCTTAAAATTCCCGGTCCCCGCCTCTGGAGCCCGGACGATCCTTTTCTCTATAATTTGGAAATAGTCCTCAGAAAAGACGGGAAAGAACTTGACCGGGCACAATCCTATATGGGCATGCGAAAAATCTCCCTGGGAAAAGATAAAAATGGCATGCCCCGCATCATGCTTAACAATACATTCATCTTTCAGCTCGGACCTTTGGACCAGGGCTACTGGCCGGATGGATTATTTACTCCGCCCACGGAAGAGGCCGTGCTCTTCGATCTGAACGCACTCAAAGCGTACGGTTTTAACATGCTGCGCAAACATGTAAAAGTTGAATCACGCCGTTTTTATTCACTCTGCGACCGCCTCGGTCTGATGGTATGGCAGGATATGCCCAGCGGTGACAGGTCCATCGGCGGCAACGCTCCTGATATCGAGCGGACTCCCCAGTCCGCCAGACAGTATGAGTATGAGCTGCGTCAGATGGTGGAAACCCGTTTCAACCATCCCTCCATCGTGATGTGGATCCCATTCAATGAAGGGTGGGGGCAGTTCGATACGGAGCGGATTGTCGACTACATCCGGGAGATCGATCCCACCAGGCTGATAGATAACGCCAGCGGCTGGGCGGACCGGGGCGTGGGAGATATTCGTGATCTGCACGCCTATCCCGGACCGGCTCCTGTGTACCCCGACGGGAAACGGGCGGCTGTGCTGGGTGAATTCGGCGGCCTCGGATTAAACGTATCCGGCCATACCTGGCAGCTGCGGGGCTGGGGCTATGCTCTCTATCATAATCAGGAGGAACTGCTGCGTCGCTATGAACGGCTTTATTCAGAACTGCTTCCCCTGATTGATGAGGCGGGTATCAGCGGAGCCGTTTATACTCAGCTGTCCGATATCGAGAGCGAGAACAACGGTCTCATGACCTATGACCGAAAAGTATTTAAAGTAGAGCCGGCTTACGCCGCGCTGGCCCATAAGGGGATATTCCCTCCCCGTCTTGAATCCCGTTCACTTCTCTTCGTGGATGAGGCTCAGGTAAAACTGAGTGCGCCCGATAAGAGGGCCGCCGTCCGCTATACGGTAGACGGAAGCGATCCTGATACTGGCTCGCCGCTCTACACTGACCCCTTCAGGCTGGATACTTCCGTCATTGTCCGGGCCAGAGCTTTTTATCCGAATCGGGAAGAGAGCAGGGTTGAAGATTTCTCCTTCCGGAAGGTTGCTCCCTCTCCGCCGCTTCGGGTGGACCGGACGGAGCAGGGTCTCTGGATGGAGATTTTCCCGGGACACTGGGATCTCCTGCCGGATTTTTCAGGTCTGGATGCTAAGGCCAGCCGCGCCGTAACCGCCATCGATCTGAATCTCGTGCCGTTAAACGAAGATTTCGGCCTCCGTTTCCGGGGATTGCTTCGCATTCCCCGGCGTGGTGTGTATGTGTTTACCCTGACATCCGACGACGGCAGCAGGTTAGATATCGGAGGAGGTGCCGCTATCGATCTGGACGGAGTGCATGGGGCCCGCTCTCAGCGGTGCGAGGCGGCTCTTGAGGCCGGGTATCACGCAATCATGCTGGAGTATTTTCAGCGCGGCGGAGGGAAGATGCTCAGGCTGGAAGTTGAAGGGCAGGGGCTTGAACGGCAGGAACTGCCTTCAGAATGGTTATACTATGATCCAAGAGAGATTGTCAGATAAAAAGGGGGAGAGCGATCATGACATCAAAGAGAATCATCGGATTGGTTATTCTTTTTATAGGCCTGATGGCCAGCAGGTGCGGCCGGGATACAGGCGTGCGGCTCCAGAAAGAGCTCTGGGGCAAGAGTGACAGCGGTGAACCGATTTACCGGTATACGCTGACCTCGGCGGCGGGGACGGAGGTATGCCTGACAAATTACGGTGGATATATCACAAATATCAGGATACCCGGCCGGGACGGAAACATCGAGGATGTTGTGCTGGGCTATCAGACGCTTAAAGAGTATCTGAATGACAGCCAGTACCTGGGGTGCGTGGTGGGCCGTTACGCCAATCGCATCGCCAAGGCGCGTTTTACGCTGAACGGCAAGGAATACCAATTGGCCGCCAACAACGGCGAAAATCATCTGCATGGCGGTATCAAGGGGCTGAACAAAGTGGTCTGGCAGGGAGTTACGTTCCAGGACAGTGATCAGGCTGGAGTCAAACTTTCCTATTTGAGTCCCGACGGTGAAGAGGGGTATCCGGGGAAACTGATGATCTGGGTCACAATTACCCTGAATAAAGAGGGGAATTTGCGGGTCGATTTCAGCGCCGAGAGTGATCAGCCCACACCAGTAAACTTGACCCATCACGGCTACTTCAATCTCAACGGAGGCACAGCCGATATTCTCGGCCATGTCCTTAAGATAAATGCGGATTATTTTCTGCCGGTGGATAAGGGATTGATTCCCACCGGCGAGATGCGGCCGGTGGCGGGAACGCCTTTCGATTTCACCAAGCCGCATTCCATCGGCAGCCGTATCAATGATGATAATGAGCAACTGCGCTTCGGTATGGGCTATGATCATAACTTTGTCCTCAGAAATCAGGATGGTGATCTGGCCCTGGCAGCCACTGTGTATGATCCCAAATCAGGCCGGACGCTGGAAATTTACACCACGGAACCGGGGCTGCAATTTTATTCCGGCAACTTCCTGGACGGTTCCACCACCGGAAAGTACAGCCGGGTATACCGCCATCGCTATGCCCTGGCGCTGGAGCCGCAGCACTATCCTGATTCACCAAATCAGCCGAAGTTCCCTTCGGTTATTCTGCAGCCGGGTCAGAAGTACCGGCACACAACCTTGTATCGTTTCGGGGTCCGCGGGGCAGAACCATCCCAGACCGTGAGGTGAGATCCATGAAGGGGCTTACGCGAGGGACGCTGGCTGCCTGTCTTTCCGCTGTTGTTTTTTTGCTCTGCAGCCGGCAGGATGGGGGGCTCCAGCTGGCGCATCAGGGCCAGTCCGGCTATAGTATCATTCTGCAGCCCGGGGCGTCGGCAACGGACAGCCTGGCCGCCCGGGAACTCCAGCGCTATCTGGCCGAGATTTCCGGAGCAGCGTTACCCGTCCTTACTCTTGGAGAGTCCGCCTCCGATTCCGCTATCTGGATCGGCGGAAGCGGCAGGGTAAAAACTTTCCCGATCGGGGTGGATTGGGCGGCGCTTAAGGAGGACGGTTTTCTGCTGGCTGCCAACGATTCCGCATTGATTATCGCAGGAGGCAGGGAGAAGGGGACTCTCTACGGAGTCTATCACCTGCTGGAAACCTATCTGGGCTGCCGTAAGTACAGTCCGGAAGCGGAGGTAATTCCCCGCAGCCGGAAGGTGATCCTTCCCAGAATGCATGATCTGCAGGTGCCGGGGATTACTTTCCGGGAGCCGCACTACTATCCGGCTTTCGATGACGGCTACCGGGAGTGGCACAAGCTGGACACTCACCGGGATGAGTGGAGCATGTGGGTCCATACCTTTAATCAGCTGGTGCCGCCGTCGGTCTGGTTCAATTCTCATCCGGAATACTTTTCCGAAGTGAACGGCATCCGCATTCCGGACGGCCAGCTCTGCCTCAGTAATCCCGATGTCTTCCGCCTCGTTGTCGAGGAGCTGCGGCGCCGTATGGCGGAACATCCGGAGGCCCGTTACTGGTCCGTTTCCCAGAATGACACCTACAATCCCTGCCAGTGCGAAGAGTGCAGCAGGATTGACCGGGAAGAGGGCAGCCATGCCGGCTCTCTTATCCGCTTTGTTAACCGGGTAGCGGCGGAATTTCCGGACAAGATCATCGCCACGCTGGCGTATCAGTATACACGCCGGGCACCTCTGCATGTCAAACCCGCGGATAATGTCCTGGTAGTGCTCTGTACCATCGAGTGCAACAGATCACGGCCCATCGAGATCGATCCCTCCAGCAGGTCTTTCGTGAAAGACATCCGGGACTGGTCCCGGATCACCGATAATATCCTGGTCTGGGATTACGTGGTGCAGTTCCGTAACCTGGTGAGCCCGTTCCCCAACCTGCAGGTGCTGCAGCCCAATATCCGTTTCTTCCTGAAAAACGGTGTGAAAGCGATGTTCCAGCAGGGAGCGGGCAACAATATCGGCGAGCTGGCGGAACTGCGTTCCTACCTTATCGCGAAACTGCTCTGGAATCCCCGGGCCGATGTGGAGGCGATCGAGAAGGATTTTCTGGAGGGGTACTACGGGAAAGCGGCTCCCTTCCTGAAGAGCTACCTCGATCTCATGCACACAGCCCTGAAGAAATCCGGCCGGAACCTTTATATCTACGGATATCCCTTTCCGGAAGAACGTGGGTATCTTTCAGCGAAGAATATGGACCGCTACAGTGATTTATTCGATGAAGCCGAAACGGCAGTGGCGGATACCCATGTCTTTCTGGAACGGGTACGCACGGCGCGTCTTCCCCTGATGTACGCCCTGCTGGAGCAGGCCAGGGTCTATGGTACAGGGCCGCGCGGATTTTTCCGTAAGGATTCCACGGGAGTCTGGCGGGTACATCCGGAGATGCGCCGGCTTCTTGATGATTTTGTATCAGGATGTGATTCGGCCGGCATCCGCCTGATCGAAGAGCATGGGACCACCCCGCGGCAATATCAGGAGACCGTGGAACGCTGCCTCTCCCTGAGCATGCAGAACCACCTGGCTCTTTTCAAGCCGGTGAAACTGCTGATCCCTGCCAGTCCAAAGTATCATTCCGGCGAGGCTTCCGCCCTCACTGACGGTCTGAAAGGTATCAATGATTACCACTCCGGCTGGCTGGGATTCGAAGGGGAGCATCTGGATGCGATCATCGATCTGGGACAGGAGGAGACGATCTCAGAGGTCAGCGTGGATTTCCTGCAGGATATCATGTCCTGGGTCTGGATGCCTCTGGCAATGGAAGTGGAACTATCCAGGGATGGAGAAAATTTTATTTCGGTAGGGAGGGCGGTTAATGACGTTCCGGATCATCAGGACGGAGCTGGAATAAAGACCTTTGCCGTTACATGTACCCCCCACAGAGCCCGTTTTGTGCGGGTGCAGGCTGAAAATCGCCTGGTTTGTCCGGACTGGCATAAGGGCGCTGGTGGCAAAGCCTGGATTTTTGCCGATGAGATTCTGGTAAAGTAAGAGGATACGGTCTTTGCTTCCCAAACAGGTTACTGATCACAAAAAGAGACATATCGATCTGATCCATAATTTTACTATCGATGAGCGGTCTCGCTGTTTATGACCTGCACTTCCGGGCCGCTTTCCCAAAAGGTAAAGGAGGACGAATCACCATGAGGCGGAATAGTTACTTTATAGTATTTATAAGTTTTCTTTTGGCGATGCCGGTTTTTGCCAAGAATTACACGGTCAGTTCCCCCAATAAAAAGATTGTGGTACGGGTGGAGGCGGCAGACAAGATCCGTTATTCTGTAAGACTGGGAAAGCAGATAATCCTGCTGCCGTCTGAAATCGCGCTCACTGTTGACGGAACAGTCCTGGGAGAAAATGACAGGATCAGCAAAGCGGAACGCCACAGCGTCAGCGAAACCATCAGACCGGTGGTACGACAGAAATCAGCATCTATTGAAAATAGGTACAATGAGCTTACTCTTACCTTCCGGGGCTACTTTACGCTGATATTCCGCGTATATGATGACGGAGTGGCGTACCGTTTCGTCACCGGGCTGCCCGGCAGAGTGAAGGTCATGGATGAGAAAGTTCAGTATCGCTTCGACGGCAACTGGGAGACATATTTTCCCGAGACGAAGAGTTTTTTTACTCATCAGGAGAGTGAATATAAACACCTGCGGCTGGTGCTGATACGGCCTGACATGATGAGTTACGTGCCGGTGCTTGTTGAACTGGAAAATGGTGTCTGTGCCGCAGTCACCGAGGCAGACCTGGAGGATTATGCCGGACTTTATCTGCAGGGAACCGGCGATTTCGGTTTCGACGGCGTATTCCCCCGCTATCCCCTGGAGGAAAAACAGCTGAGGGACCGGGACGTGCCTGTTACAAAAAGAGCGGATTATATCGCTGAAACGGACGGAAGCCGCAGCTATCCCTGGCGAGTGCTGATCATAGCGGATGATCCCGGACGCCTGGTGGAGTCCCAGATGGTTTTCACGCTGGCTCCCGAACTGGCACTCACGGACACAGACTGGATCAAGCCTGGCAAAGTTTCCTGGGACTGGTGGAACGCCAATAATTTGTACGGCGTTGATTTCGAGGCAGGAATCAACACCAGGACCTACAAATATTATATCGATTTCGCGTCCAGTCACGGGGCCGATTACATAATACTGGACGAGGGCTGGTACGAACTGGGTAACCTGTTGGCGGTCAAGCCGGAGATCAACATTCCGGAATTGGTGCAGTACGGCAACGAAAGGGGTGTGGGGATTATTCTCTGGGTGGTTTGGAAGACATTGGATGATCAACTTGACGAGGCCCTGAACCAGTTCAGCGCCTGGGGGATCAAAGGGATCAAGGTGGATTTCATGCAGCGCGAAGATCAGGAAATGATCAACTTTTATCATAAAATCGCCCGCAAGGCGGCCGAACACAAACTGCTGGTCGATTTCCATGGTTCTTGCAAACCGGACGGATTGCGCCGGGCCTATCCCAATGTGATGACACGGGAGGGAGTGCGGGGCATGGAACACTGCAAGTGGAGTGATAATACCAATCCAGAACATGATCTGATCCTGCCGTTCACCCGCATGGTTGCCGGCCCCATGGATTACACACCCGGAGCCATGATCAACGCCACCAAAGAAAATTTCAATCCCAGCTTTACCCGGCCCATGAGCCTGGGGACCCGCTGCCATCAGCTGGCCATGTATGTTGTCTATGAGAGTCCCCTGCAAATGCTGGCCGATTCTCCCTCGAATTACCTGCGGGAACGAATGTGCATGGAATTTCTCTCTCAGGTCCCCGTGATCTGGGATGAAACGAAAGTGCTGCAGGCGGCTGTTTCGGATTATATTCTTATGGCCCGCAGATCGGGAGATACCTGGTATGTGGGAGCTATGACGGATTGGACCCCCAGGGAGCTCAGCTGTGATCTTTCCTTCCTTGGTGAAGGAAAGTTTCAGGCCAGAATCTGGCAGGACGGGGTTAACGCCAGCCGCAGGGCTCGGGATTTTGCCACCCGGGAACTGCTGGTGAATGCCTCGGATTCACTGTCGGTTCCCCTGGCTCCAGGAGGAGGATGGGTGGCAATTCTGGAGAAAATCGGTGATTGATGATTATTTGTTCCTATTGTAAAGATTTTAATAAGGAGGCAAGCAGGATGAAAAGGATGGTTGTTTTTTCTACGCTACTGGCGGTTTTAGTTGTTGTAGCCGGCTGCCACGTCGCCGTAAACCGCTCGATTCATATCGGCGATGGAGAACGCGTTAGTCATGATTTAAATGCGATTAACGGCTCAGTTACGGTGGGTGACGACTGCATTATTAAGGGTGATGTGCGCAGTGTCAATGGAAACCTCAGCGTGGGGAAGAAATCCGAAACGGGGGATCTGCAGTCGGTCAACGGCGGGATCACCGTTGAAGATGGCGCTGTGATTCACGGGAAGATTGGTTCCGTGAACGGGCCGGTGGAGTGCGCGAAGGGAGTTAGGATAACCGGCGGCATTTCCGGTGTGAACGGGGATATCGAGCTGGATGGTGCCGATGTGGAGCTGGATGTCGCCACTTATAACGGAGATGTAACGCTTGCCGGAGGCAGTGTCGTACACGGGGACGTGATCATCAAGGAGCCGAAGGGTTCCAGAAACAAGCTCACGATTATTATAACCGTGAAGGAAGGCTCAGTGGTGTATGGCGATATAGAAAATCGTAATCCTGATGTTGAGGTCAAGGTGAGGATCAGCTCTGACAGTGAAGTGAAGGGGAAACTCATCAAGGCAGATAGAGTAGAAGGAGAGATGTAACACTGCCGCACCAGGAAGTAACGTTCTTTTAAAACAAAAGAGATAGCAATAATCTGATGGCCTGGGAGCTAGGATGTTATATGCGCCCAGGCCTTGATTTTAGTAGGGTGCGGATAGAATTATTCATTAGATCTGAATTACTTTTTATTCGAAATCATCGGCGTAATAATCAGCCCCAGGCCGATGCCGATCAGAATGGATGCGATGAATAAAAAGGGCGACTTCGGCAGCAGGATGAATCCCACTCCGATTCCAATAAGAGTGGTTCCTCCTATGGCCCAGTTACTCTTGTCTTCATGCTTCTGTTTTTCGTCCATTTCAGGCTCCTGTTAATTATCGCACCATGAAACCGATCGTTTTTTTAATTGGAGCAGGTACTTTTTTATTTATCATATGAAGGTACAATTTTTTAGGCGGGAATGCAAACGAGATGTCGGCTTGTTGGCTATATACGGATGCACACCGAACCGTGACGGTTCACGTCATGAAACGTGAACAGTTTGGGTTCCATATTCAACCGGGGGAACAATCATATGAGATTACTCAATACATATCAATCTGCCAGCCCTGAGAAAATGTCTATTGACATGTACATTTTCTTTGGTTACCATATATTCTCGAGAATACGTTCCTTCCCAGATCTTTTTATGCGGTAAAGGATTGATGCAGTGACAGGATTTAAACCCCTGACATCCCTGCTGATTAAGCCGGCCGGACCGGACTGCAACCTCCGCTGCGAGTACTGTTTCTACCTGAAAAAGTCAGAATTTTTCCAGCGGAGCCCGACCCACCGTATGAGTCGCGATGTTCTCCGGGAGACGATGCGCCAGGCGCTTGAGCAGGGAGGGAGGCAGATCTCTTTCGGCTGGCAGGGAGGAGAGCCTACCCTGATGGGCCTGAATTTCTTCAAGGAAGCGGTGGAATTCCAGCAGAGATTCGGCCGGGGACAGGAAGCGGCTAACGGCCTACAGACCAACGGGCTGCTGCTCGATCCTGAGTGGGCCCGTTTCCTGGCCGAATATAAATTTCTCGTGGGTCTTTCCCTGGATGGGCCGGCGCACGTTCACGACCGTTACCGGAGGACCGCGGCCGGCAAGGGAAGCCAGGCGCTGGTGGAAGAGCGGGCCCGGATGCTCCTGAGTGAAGGGGCGGAAGTGAACGCCCTGGTGGTGGTCAATGACTATTCGGCCCACTATCCGGATGAGATTTACGGTTATCTGAAAAGTCTGGAGATTAATTACATGCAGTTCATCCCCTGCGTGGAACTTGATCCTTCCCGCCGGGGACGGGCCGCATCTTTCTCGGTTAATCCGGATAAGTTCGGTGAGTTCATGCGGAAATTGTTTGATCTCTGGTGGGATGATTTCCAGGGCCTGCGGCCAACTACCTCGATCCGGCTGTTTGAATCTCTGTTTCATCTCTACGTCGAAGTGCCGCCCCCCCTCTGCACCCTGCTGGAGGAATGCGGCACTTACCTGGTAGTGGAGCACACGGGTGATGTCTATTCCTGCGATTTTTTCGTGGATGAGGAACACCATCTCGGGCATGTCCTGAACGACAGGTTAATAGATCTTTTACAATCAGATAGGCAGCAAACGTTCGGGGAGGACAAGGCGCAGCTGCACGCGGAATGCCGGGATTGTTCCTGGCTGGGAATCTGCCGGGGCGGATGTCCCAAGGACCGCCTCAATAATCCCACCGGCAACGGCCTGAGCGCTCTCTGTCCTTCATACAAACTGCTCTTCCCCTACATCGACGAACGCATGCGGGATTTGGCCCGGCGCTGGAATGTGCGGCAATCGTTGCAGGGGGAGGCTCCCGGCCGCAATGATCCCTGTCCCTGCGGCAGCGGGAAAAAATTCAAGCAGTGCTGCGGCGCCTGAATAGAGAAACAGGATATTTTTTATCCAGATCTATCAAAACTATCTGGATATCCATCTGCGTATTCAAGATTTATTGATAAAGAGACGCTTGATCCCATGTTTAGGGACTCAACGGATTTTACTGCGCGATTGAGGGAGCAAAGGAAGGCTATTATCCTTAATGGAGGAAGATATGGAGAGATTTAGATCGGTGTTCATTCTGGCGGGGATGCTGTTTATCGGAGTGACAGGGGTGACGGCTCAGTCCCTCCCGACCCGGCACACCAGTGAGAAGATCCACATAGACGGCCTTTTAAACGAGAAGGTCTGGCAGGACGCCCCTTTTATCGATACCTTCTACCAGTTTGAGCCCAGCTATAATGAACCGGCCAGTCTGCATACCGTATTGCGAGCGGCCTATGATGATAACATGATCTACTTTGCCTTTGACTGCAGTGATCAGGAACCCGGCAGGATAACCGCCTGCGCCACCAAGAGAGACGGCGATATTTTTGATGACGACGCGGTGGCCATCGCCCTGGATAGCTTCGATGACGATAACAGTGCCTATCTTTTCGCAATAAATCCCTTAGGCACCCAGCTGGACGGTCGTTTCGCTGACAACGGCAGAACGGCGGATTGGAACTGGGATGAGACCTGGTACGGAGCCGCTCAGATCACGGAAAACGGCTGGCAGGCCGAATTTGCCATTCCGATAAAATCCCTGAAGTACAACCGCAATCTGACCAGCTGGGGTCTTGGGGCGGGGCGCTGGATCGCCCGGCTGAAAGAGGAATCTTTCATCAATAGGGATTTGGTTTCAACTACCAGAGTCTCCCAGTTCGGAGCCCTGACAAATCTCGATTTTGAAAATTTATCCCTAAAAAAATACACCCTTATTCCTTACATCCAAGGTGAATTTCAGGAGGGTGAAGCCCCGGTGCGCAACATCGGACTGGACGCGCGCTTCAATCTTCAAAGCAATCTGGGCTTGTCGTTCACGATCAATCCGGATTTTGCCACCGTGGAAGGAGACGTGGAACAGGTAAATCTAACCCGATTCGAACTCAGCTATCCCGAAAAGCGTCCCTTCTTCCTGGAAGGAGCGGAAAACTATTCGACCCGAATCGAACAGTTCTATTCACGGCGTATCGGCGAAATTCCCTGGGGGGCAAAAGTGAACGGCAAGGTGGGCAAAGTGAATCTAAACGGACTGGTGACCGCCTCTGATCCCGCCACAGCCGGGGAGGATGTGGAAGCCGGAGAGAAAGCCATCTATTCGGTGTTCAGAGTAAACAGGGAGCTGGCCAACGGTTCTACACTCGGAATCATCGGCGCCAACCGCTCCTACCGGAGCGAAAACAGCGGTTCTCTCGGTTTAGTCGGCACGCTGTTTTTTACCGATTTGTTGGGGATGACCACCCAGCTGATCAAATCCCACGGCCCCGCCAGGGAGGGAACCTGGACCTGGTTCCTGCGACCGGCCTACGATACCCAGTTTACCCATTTCCACCTGCGTTATTCCTCCTACGGCACGGGAGTGAAACAGAACATGAATGAGGTGGGATTCATCCAGCACGACGACCGCAAGGAATTCGACACAAATCTGAGTCATGTCTTCTGGATCAACCGTCACGGCTTCGATGCTGTGGAGCCTTCTATCAATTACAACCAGTACCGGAGCCAGTCCGG
This sequence comes from uncultured bacterium, assembly GCA_964621645.1. GTDB lineage: Bacteria > Zhuqueibacterota > QNDG01 > QNDG01 > JAGLOF01 > CAZUMH01. The sequence continues at coordinate 1,354 of CAZUMH010000007.1, read as the reverse complement.
ATATCTGCGCTCCTGGTCTTTCGATTCCGATGCGGAGATCTCTTTCAATAAGACTTTCAGTCTGGAGCTGGCCTACGCAGCCGATTTCAAGGCCAAGTACGATCCCTACTTCGAAAAGGATTTTAGCAATCACGAATGGGGTCTGGATTTCGGCTATGACAATAATCAGGGTTTCTCGGCGGGGGTGGAATATAAGCGGGGCAGGCTTTACGATGCCGAAATGGAAGCGATCGAAGGCGGTGTCGAAATCAAACTGATGGAAGCCTGGGATCTTTCCTATCATGCCGAGAAAACCTGGCTTTCGCCCACTGAACCGGGCGAGAACAACTGGATTCACTACATCCGCTCCAGCTATTACCTGAACAACGATCTTTATTTCAAGATCTTCTACCAGACCAGATATGAGCTGAACAGTTTCTGGCACAATCCCGATTTCGAACTGGAACGCAAGACCCTGCAATTGCTTATGGTCTGGCGCTTCCTGCCGCCCTTCGGTTCGCTGCAGCTGGCCTATCAGGAAGGCACCACCCGCTACACCGAAGAGGAGGGGCAGGGAAGAACACTGTTCACCAAACTGTCCTGGGTATTTTGACAAGGAGAAGAGAACATGGGCGCACCTATTACACGCCGTCAATTTGTCAGACTCGGAAGCGCCGGACTGGCGGCAGCGGCTTTGGGCGGTTGCCGCCTCTCGGGCAGGAGGAGGCCCAACTTTGTTTTTATTCTCATTGATGATATGGGCTGGAAGGATACGGGGGTTTACGGCAGCACCTTTTATGAGACGCCGAATATCGACCGTCTGGCCGCCGGGGGAATGCGTTTCACCGATGCCTATGCTGCCTGCCCGGTCTGTTCTCCCACCAGGGCCAGCATTCTTACGGGAAAATATCCTGCGCGGGCGGGAATCACCGACTGGATCCCCGGGCTGGATCCCAAGAATCGGCCGTTGTTGGGGACGGAAGATCTGCACGCAATGCCTCTTGCGGAAGTGACCCTGGCCGAAGCCCTGGACGAAGCAGGGTACAGCACGGGGTTTTTCGGAAAATGGCACCTGGGCGATGAGGGATTCCTGCCCCAGGATCAGGGATTCCAGCTGAACAAGGGCGGCCACTGGGCCGGACAGCCGGCTTCCTATTTTTATCCCTACAAGAATGAGCGTAAGCGCTGGGACGTCCCCGATTTGGAGGGGGGCAAGGAGGGTGAGTACCTGACCGACAGGCTGACGGATGAGGCCATCGCCTTCATGAAGCAGCACAGCCGGGAGCCCTTTTTGGCCTATCTGTCCCATTACGCGGTGCATACCCCCATCCAGTCCAAAGCCGCGCTGACCGAAAAGTATAAAGAGAAATTGCGT
>CAZUMH010000006.1:0-72540 GCA_964621645.1 uncultured bacterium | reverse complement strand
TTGCCGACCTCGGCAAATTCCTTTTCCAGAGAGGCGATGTTCTTCTCCAAATCCTTGATCTCCTTGCTGACCGTTTGCACCGTTTCGTCAGCGTAGACATCCGCGCCTTTTTTCTTTAGCAGCTCGTATACCCGGCTGCCCAGCTCGGCAAGTTTCTTGTCCCGTTTGTGCTTCACATTGGCCAACTCGAGATGCAGCTTGCCCCGGGTGAGGACTTCTCCCGTCTTCTCGGCCGCCACGGCCGCGGCCTTCTTGGCTTTCTCGGCAATAACGGGAGCGGCTTCCGAGGCTTCCGCGGCCAGATTCTTGGTGGTCTGACCCACCTTTTCCACTACCTTGGGGGCGGCCTCTTCTACGCTATGAACCGCGCTGCTCGCTCCCTTCTGCACTCCCGTCACCGAACGGGAAATGGCACCCTTGATTTTGTCTTTTATTTTGCTCATCTTTGTATCTCCTTTTGGGAGGATTGATTGCATCTGATTATTCCAGTTTCTGTATAATCTTTTTCACATCGTCCTTTTTCCCTAAAAGCGTGACGCGGTCGCCGGCCCGGAGCACCGTCTTGCCGTCGGGAATGATCACCTCCCCCTGGCGCACAATGGTTCCCACCAGCACTTCGGCCGGAAGCTTGATATCCATCAATTTCTGTCCCACCAGGGAAGCTCCCTCAGCCAGAACCACCTGTTCGATGGAGCCGTCACCCAGTTCCAGATCACGGCGCAGCCCCCGCACATGTTTGCCGTCCATGCGGCTGGTGAGGTTCAAAATCTCTTCCTCTTTACCGGAGAGTTCCTCTTCCAGCTTGTCGATACGGCTCAGCAGTTCTTTTGACCTGTCCGCCAGGGACGATTTTTCTGCGGCGCTCTTGAGGCTGAAAAAGAGGATGCCCAGCTCCCGCAGGGCGGCTACTATCTCTTTCTGGATGGTTCGCCGCTCCCATTTTAGTTTCGTCACCTGGGAAAAATCAGCTCCCTTTTCCGAAAGAATTTCCAGACCATCCTCCAGGCTGCTTTTAATCGTATCCCAAATGCTCATTGTTCATCCCTCCAGGTTCATTCTGCCGCGCTCTGTCCTTCTCTGAGCAGGCGCGGTATCCTTATAGTATACAGCTAACGCGTCGTTTGGTTTCACGCACCATGTCTTTAGCGAATAAGCAGCACCTTCTCTTTCTGCAGGATCTTGTCACCCTGTCCCACGACAAAGAGATATACGCCGGAAGACAGCGGCCGTTCGTGCTCGTCATTCCCGTTCCAGCGGTAAATCAGCGATCCCGCCTCCACTGTCTCTTTCCGCACCAGGAAGCCGGAGGCGGTGTACACGGATACCTCCTTTTTCTCATCCTCGTTTCCCAGCCGCAGGGCCAGAGAGGTATAGAAATCCCTGGACGGCAGGAAGGGATTGGGATAGAGGGCCGGAAGATCGTCAGGATGACCGGAATAGGGATCGACTAACAGGCTGGCGACCTGGATCCCGGTCTCGCCGGTGTTTTCGCCCAGCACCCGTGCTCCCATGACTGTAAATTCCTCCGACTGGGCCCTGGCCTGAATGTTCTTTCCGATGGCGCTGAACTGCTCATGCAGGGGGCCCCGGGCCAGAGTGAGAGTGACTTCGCCGTTCTGATATTCCTTGTACCAGTCGCCGCTGGCAATCACGAAGGTGTAGGATGTGTCATCGGGCAGGGAAAACGTGAGATAGGCCGAGGCCGTGGCCTGTATCTGGACCGAAAGGCTGGTGTCCCGCGGCAGGGTGAACTGACGGGAAATGGTAAGCTGGGGATATAAGGCCCCTTCCGGATAGTACATGGTCGAGTCGGAGCGGTCTCCGGTCATGTAGTTCCAGGTACGGAAGAGACCGTGTTCTTCCGCGAAGGAGCTGCCCAGCTGACGCAGCGAGACATCCAGCGCCTGCAGGGCCGGAAAGGTCACGATGGTATTCCAGAGATCCCTGATATACTCCGGGCCGCCGGTCCTCTTTTCCAGAAAGTGAAACCAGAGACAGAGGCCGTACATGTGAATGCCGTAGGGATAATCGAAGGGCAGGCCCTCCTGACGAAAGAAGGTGGAGAGATAATTGATGTAATCATTGATGTCGTTGTAGACCACGTCTTCCATCCAGGTAGCCGATGCTTCCAGCAGGAAAAGATCATCCAGCATCTGGTTCCCGTCGTCATCCCGGCCGCTGTAGCCCAGCTGGATCATATGGAAAAATTCGTGCGCAGCCGTCACCCGGGCCCCGTCCAGCCCGGAAGTGGGTGTGTTGTTGTAGTTGTGATCCATCTCGATGTAGGTGATCCAGGTATCTCCGGCGGGGTCGACTTTTTGATCGAAATTGGTCCAGCCGTAAGCTCCCGGGATGGCCTCAAGATAGATATCCCACTCATCACCGTCCACCCCGTTGTCCGACGGCGGCGGATTCATCCCCAGCTCCACCACTTCTTTCTGATATGCCTTTTCAAAGGCCAGGGCCACTTCCTCTACGTAATCGGGTACTCCGGACGCGTCACCGTCGCTCAGGTCCACGGCAGCGGAGCCACTGATATCGTAATGGATCCGAAAACGCCCGTCGCTGCTGACGTAGCTCTTCTGGGTGGAAGGCCTAGTCAGGAAGGGCCGCAGCAAAACCTGCTCATCCGTGCTGAACGTATGTTCCCGCCGTTTGATTTCATAACTCAATCCGGTAGCGGATTTCTCTGGCATACGGATGAGATTCTGCATATCCGCCGGAATTTGGGATGGTGCCAGAACCCGCCTTGCCTGTAAAAGCAGGGCCTGATTCCGGCTCAGTTCGCCGCTGAGCACTCGCTGCCGCACTGACTGCTGAAAATCCTGGGCCGTGAGCAAAGTGGAAATAAAAACAAGAGGAAGGATTAAGAAGATGCGTCTCATGCAGAATTCCTATTTTTTCTTGAAGAGGAACGAAATGGGCACACCCTCGAAACCGAAACGGGCCCGCAGCTGATTTTCCAGATAGCGCTTGTAATTTTCGGTGATCAGGGCCGGATAGTTGGAAAAAAAGGCGAATTTCGGGGGCGCCGTCCCGACCTGGGTGCCGTAAACGATGCGCACCCGCTTGCCCCGGACCGCGGGAGGCTGGTAGGCGCGGTTTACCTCCTCCAGAAAGACGTTGAGCTGAGGCGATGAAATGCGTTTCTGCCGTTCCTGCCCGATGCGCCAGACAGTGTCCAGCACCTGCTCCACCTTGCGGCCGGTCTTACAGGAAATCGCCAGGATGGGAAGGTAGGAGAGCCCCTGCAGCTTGAGCTCCTGACTGAGCTGCAGCTCCTGGAGCTTGTCCGGATCATCCTTCACCAGATCCCACTTATTGAGGATCAGCAGGATGCCCTTGCGCCCCGCGATCACCTGCGCGATTACGTGCATGTCCTGCTGGGTGATTTTCTCGGAAGCGTCCACGAAAACGCAGGCCACATCACAGTCATTGATGGCCCGGCGGGCGCGCAGGCCGCTGTAATATTCCACCTCCCCGTCCACCCGGGAGCGGCGCCGCAGGCCGGCGGTGTCCACCAGCGAGATGATCCTGCCCTTCCAGGTAACATCCACATCCACCGAATCACGGGTGGTGCCCGGTATGTCGGTGACCAGCATTCGTTCCTGGCCCAGGATGCGGTTGATAAAGGTTGATTTGCCCACGTTGGGCTTGCCGACTATGGCCAGGCGCAGACGGTCATCAGGGTCTTCTTCACCGGGTGTTGCCCCCGGTCCCAGCAGAGCCACGGCCGCGGAAAGCAGGTCGCCCACACCCCGTCCGGCCTGAGCCGAGACGGTTTGAGGCTCTCCCAGCCCCAGACGGATAAACTGGGCCGCCTCCAGTTCCCGGGTGTCATTGTCCACCTTGTTTACGGCCAGGAGGAGCGGTTTGCCGCATTTGCGCAGGCTGCGGGCCACCTCGCCGTCGATATCGGTGATGCCGCTGTGGCAGTCCACCACATGGATGATCACATCCGATTCTTCGATAGCCTGCAACACCTGCCGGCTTACCCCCTTTTCGATGGCATTGCTCCCTTTGGGGATGAATCCGCCCGTGTCCACCAGTCGGAAAGGGATTCCTTCCCAGTCGGTGTCGGCTGACTTGCGGTCCCGGGTGATGCCGGGCGCGTCGTCAACGATGGCTTCCCGCCGTCCAATAATGCGGTTAAAAAGCGTGGACTTGCCCACATTGGGCCGGCCCACGATGGAAATAATCGGCAGTGTCACGCCTTCTCCCATATCTCATGGAAATCATCTATTACCTGCACCGGCTTTCCCAACCGCTCCCGCATGCCCTCCAAGGTGATATCATCTAAAAAGAGGTCCTCGCTGTTGAGGCAGTTGGAGGGCAGCAGCACCTCGTAATCGCCCTCTTCCGCCTTAAGCCGTTCCAGGATATCTCCGCCGCAGAGCAGTCCGGAGACCGTCACCGTCCTGCCGAAGAGGCTGTTCTCCACCGCTGCCAGCCGCGCCTCTACTCCCCTGACTTTGTTGAGCCCGGGCAGCACCCGGCTCCGCAGCACCGGCTCGGCCAGAGTGCCGGTAATCAATACTAAACGTCTTGAAGGGGCGATACGTTCCGGAAATTCCCTTTCCGCCTCCTGGAAGAGGTCCAGAAACTCCCGCACCAGCCCTACACCGTTGCCTGTTTGCCAGAAATCCCCGTACTCCTTCGTCCCGGGCAGTTCCTCCCCGGCCAGCAGATAGAACTCATCGGCAAAGTAGAGGAATGATTCTCCCAAACGCTTCCGGAAGCGCTGCTGATGCTTCCTTCCCGTTTTCAGTATCTCCCGGGCCGTATCCTCCGTTACCGGATTCAGGGAGGGCAGTCCGTAACGGTGAGCGGTGAGCCCCACCGGCACCACTGCCAGGGAGCGCAGCCCCGGATGGAAGCGGCTCAGCTGCTCCAGTCCTGACCAGAGCACCTCGCCGTCGTTGATTCCCGGGCAGAGAACGATCTGGCCGTGCACCTCGATCCCATTGTCGGTGATAAAATCCAGCTTCTCCGGAAGCCGGTCATCCCGCCGCAGGCCCAGCATCTCCCGGCGCACCCGGGATTGGACAGCATGAATCGAAACATAGAGGGGTGAAAGATGCTGCTCCACGATGCGTTCGAGATCCTCGTCACTCACCAAAGTAAGCGTCACGTAGTTGCCCTGCAGAAAGCTGAGCCGGTAATCTTCATCCTTGAAGTAGAGGGAGGGTCGCAGGCCGGGGGGATTCTGATCGATAAAACAGAAAACACAATTGTTGCCGCAGGCCCGGTACTGCAGCGGCGCCAGATTCAGTCCCAGAGGCTCCCCTTCACTGTTGGGAAGGGTGATGTTTTTTACGTGGTCCCCGCGTCGAAAACGGATGTCCGTTTCTTCATCCTGGGTGTAGAAGTAAAAATCCAGCTGATCCCGCAACGCCCGGCCGTTGGCCTCGAGAAGAAAATCACCTTCCCGTAAACCGGCCCGCTGCGCCGGACTCCCCCGTTCAATCCCGATAACGGGCAGGCCCTCACTCCGCGGCACGGAGCTCCCTCCACTTGAGATGACGCCTCCATTCATCCAGAAGGAATTTTAAAAGAGCGGCCGTGGGCACTCCCACCAGCAATCCCCAGAATCCCAGGAAATAAGCGAAGATCAGCACAGAGAGGATGACCGCGATGGGATGCAGTCCCACTCTGTCTCCCACAATTTTGGGAGAGATGATATAGCTTTCCAGTCCCTGAACAACCAAAAAGACGAATCCTATTTTTAACAGAGCAACCAGCGGCGCCGGAGTGAAAAAGGCCGTGAGCAGCGCCAGACCCAGGCTGACGTAGAGACCCACAAAGGGAATAAAATTCAGCACTCCCGCCATCAGCCCGATGATGATGGCGAAAGGAATGTGAAAAAGTGTCAGACCCACTCCAGTAAGCAGCCCCACCAGGGAAGAGACAATCACCTGCCCCCGGATGTAACCGCCCAGGATGCGGTTGAGGCGCCACTGGTAAAAGGTGACCAGGGAGCGTTTCTTGCGGGGTATCAATTCCAGGAACCAGTCCGCCACCCGGTGGTAATCCTTGAGGAAATAAAACGTGAGAATGGGGATGAGAATAAGATAGATGAGTTTCCCAAACAAAGCCCCCACTCCGGAGATACTGCGCAGCAGATTGGAAAGCACCGCCTCGGCCCGGGCCGGTATCTCACCGGCCAGTTCCTGCTGCAGCCGGGTGGAGTCGACCCGCAGAAAATCGAGCACCGCCTTGAGATTGACCTTCACCTGCCGCACCAGCTCCGCAGCCAGATCGGGGATCTTCTCGATCAACGTCTGGATCTCATGGATCAAACCCGGCAGCAGAATTATGCCGCCCGCCACTGCCAGGGCCAGAAGGACCAGCAGGACGATAAGGACCACCGGCAGCCGGGGCAACCCCTTGCCTTCCAGCCAGTCAACCACGGGATTCAGCAGAAAGGCCAGCACCAGTGAAATGATAAAGGGGAAAAACACCAGCCGGGCCTGGAGAAAAATCCAGAGGGCCAGGATGAAGATGGTCCCGCTCAGAAGCCTTCGCCTCAGGTCCTGTCCCCGGCCGGCGGCAAGGATGAAGATCAGCAGTCCGCCGCTGACGAAGGGAGAGAGAATGGAGCTGGTGGAATAGAGGAAGGCGGCCAGCAGTATCAGAATAGTGACAGCGGCAACGACATCCCGCGTGGCCGCAGCCGGCTCTTCCCGTGTTTCCGGCACTGGATTTCTTTTACTGGACTGACGCGTTCTCTCACTCATGATATGCTCTCGTCCCCCTGACGGCCCTATCTCCTACGGTTCCGCCCAAAAATACAATTATTGAAAGCAAGACGCAACAGTAATCTTCACGGACCTCCCGTATTATAAAAGAAGGAGGGAAGTCAGTCGCCTCCCCTCCTTCCTTCCTATTTCTCTCGTAGTAACTTACTGCTGGCGGATGATATTGTCCTTGGCAAATCCGCTGCCGCTCACGGCCGCTGCCATGGCGGCTTTGCCCCCGCTCACCATGGAGGTTACCTTTATTGTTCCAATTTTGCTTTCCTGCGATCCCAGTGAAATCCCCGTATCGGGATCGATAAGATCTTCGCCCTTGCTGTAGACCGTAAAGACATCTCCGACATTGACTCCCGCGTCGGAACCGGGTTTAATGTAAATAGTGGCGCCCTTGACCAGAATGATCTTGCCTTCCCAGGGCAGTGCCTGCATCTGATTTTCGATGAGCCCCATGATATCCTCGATGGCCGCTCGGGTAGCCTTGCCGGCCAGGGAATTGTCAAAATCGGTGCGGTTGTTGAACCCGAACTTGGGGGTGCTCACCCGGATGCCGCCGGAGCTCTCCTCCTTGGCGATATGATCCGCCGCCAGGATTTCACCCGTGTTGGTGTTCACCAGGCGCACGTCGATGCCGACTCTGGCGCTCTGTTTGTTGGACCCGAGGCCGATGCCTTTTACCCGTACACCGCCGCCGCCTTTGGTAACGCCGAATTCTGTCACGGATCCCATAATGGCAAGTTCAACACCAAGGAGCTGGCCCATCTTGGCGGCGCTTTGTTCCGTCACTCTGCCGGTCTGCCCCAGATCCTGCTCCTGCATGATCTTGGAGATCTCGGATCGTTCGACGACGATGTACTTGCCGGATTTGACCAGCTCTGTGGTGAGCATGTCGGCCATCCCCTCTCCGGGCGACCCGCCGGACCACCAATGCCATCCCTGCTCTGATTTATCCTCGAAGGTAAAGACCGCCACTCTTTTTTTCAGCTGAGCCTGAGCGGTGACCCCCGCCAGCAGCAGGGCCAGTAAACTGACAAAAACAATCGTTTTCTTCATTTTGGTATCACTCCTTCCTGCATGATAACTGTTGCCTCACTCTTCTTGTGCAGAGAGTTCAATGGTGACGCTGTTCTGGGTCATGCCGGTCACCTTTACCAGGGAGCCGCCGATGGTCTTGCCCGAAAGACGCTGGGCCAGATCGTCGCTGCTCCCCTGTATCTGGATATCAAGCACCGCGTAACCGCCGTTCCAGGAGCGCTGATTTAGGGATTCAATGCCGCGCACATAGTAGGGAAGATTGGTCTTGAAGCCTGAAAGCATCTGGTAGCCGCTGATACCGTAGATATTCAGGGTAATGGTGGCACTGCTGCCCACATCGCTCTGCCAGCGGGCCAGGATCTTGTCGATCAGGGTTTCAGCCGCAGCGGTGCTGGCCTTTTGGATCGCTTTGGTGCCTCCCACGATGTCGTTAATATGGGGGTAGGCTCCCTGACCGTCAGCCACGGCGATGATTTCGCCGGTATCGCTCCGAATGGCCCGGATGGTAACCACGGCCTGCTGGGAACGCTGTTGGGCCCCGAATACTTCCACTTGCGTGGCGCTGGCTACGGCCTGCCCGGTGATCACTATTTCGGCCCCCACCGAACGTCCGATGGAAGCGGCCAAATCATTGTTCCCGGCCAAGATGGCGGACGCCTGGTCCCGCTCCATCTTGGCCATCACGGTGGAACGATCAACGAATTTGAAGCCCTTCTCCATCATAGCGGATGTGAGGGCATTTTCAGATATATTCAGATCGACATCAAAGTAATGAAACATGCCCGGCGCCTCGCCCACGTTGCGTTCCTTGATCATCACCATGGTACGGGGCATATTCTTGCGCCGCATTAGGGTGGCGATACCGTCCAGATCATTTTTCAGATTGGCGATTTTAACCACTGCTCGTACGGTTACCTCGTAGAGCTGTTCATCACGCTTGCGTTCCCGTATCACTTCATAGCTCTGCACATATCCCCGGGTCTTGCTGAAAATATTGTCTTCGATGAGCTGGTAGTTCTCTACCAGGGTTTCGGATTCCAGCAGCATCCCCAGGGCCTGCTCCAGCCCCGTTCGCAAGGCGTCATTGATGGCGTCATCCCTGGCATGGGCCACATCTCCGGCGACAATGCTTCCGATACCGGTGGCCACCACCACCTGCCCCTGATCGAGGCTGTCGGCCACCTGGGCCGGACATAATCCGCTCAGGACAAAGACAGCGGCCAGAGAAAACACACAATAAAATTTCAGAGGTTTCATGATCCCTCCGCTCTTTAAAAAGTCATCCGCAGGGCATTCTGGAATTCACGAATGATCAGCAGCGCATCGGCTCCGGACACCGGCTCGGACATTCCGAATGCGCCGGTCATGGTGTCGGCCTTCATGATGCCACGGTCCACAGCCAGACAGATGGCGTTGTAGGCATAATGGGAAGGATTCACATCCGGGAAACGGGAGACCGATCCCACGTATTTGGTTGCCAGGGACTGGTCGCCTGTTACCGCCACCAGGATGTTCTGCAAAAACTGGGCGTAATTGGCCCGGGTGATCAGATCATCGGGATGGAAGTCGCCGTCCGGAAAGAGATCCATGACACCGGTTTTTATCACACTGATAATCCAGTTCTTGGCCCAGTGGTCGGCATAATCGGATTGGGCCGCGGCCTGTTCTTCCGGCGGCGGCTGGGTGGGATCGGCCGGAGGTCTGAATTTGGTATCATAGGTGCGGGGCTGGTATCGTTTGAGCAGATCCAGCAGCTTCAGCTCTTCCACGAAGAGTACCGCCAGGTCGGAACGATCGATTTCAGGGATGAGGGCGATCTTCATACCGATTCTTGTCCCCGGCGCCGCCCGCTGGATTTTCTGAACCAGTTCCCACTCCATGTTGGCACGGCCGGCGAAATCCCCTTTCTGTGAAATGACCCGGCTGAAGATAGAGGCCGCATCGGCGAACTGGTACGCCTCCTTATAGGCCTCGCCCATATAAAAGAGTACCTTCTCCGACTCGGGAACGATCTTCAGGGCTTTCTCGAAGGGCTTGAGAGCCTCCTTGAGCCAGTTGTCATCTTTTTTCCAGGCGGTGATAATACGCCCTTTGGCCACATACCCGTCGATAAACCGATCGTCCTTGCCGATACCCTTATCCACTGATTTCAGCGCCTCCTGATACGAGCCCTGTTCGGCCAATACCAATCCCATGCCGATATACCCGCCCGGATAATCTTTGTCCAGTCCGGTGGCTCTCTCGAACTCTTCGGTGGCCTGATCCAAACGTCCTGCTTCGAATTCCCGCATTCCCTGGTTGTAGTGATTTTCGGGTGTATCAAACAGAGACTGCTGCTCCAGCGGTTTGGGGCCGCACCCTCCCAGGAAGAACAGAACCGGGATCTGCAGAACAAGGGCGCAGATTGTTATTTTTTTTACCGCGCTCATAAGAATCCTCCTTGAACTGTGGATGAAGACAAAAAGAGCGCGTTCCGGACACACCGGAGCACGCTCGACCTTAGTTAATCCAGAATGAACATCACCTTACAATGCTTTAAAAAGTTTAAATTGGCAGCCGCGTTATGGATCATGTGGGCGTCGGCGTCTGAGATGACCGCGTCGGTCTTATTAGGACCGCTGGCATCTACGGCTTTAACTATGAGGGGATTGTCAGTAACCCGTTCATTAATCCGGGCCTGGTTCACATCCTTGTCATAGCCCACCATGCCGATATCCACTGCGTATTCCCGGCTCACGAACCGGGTGCCGTATACCTCATCACCGTCCTGATCTAGAATTTTCGGCGCCATGGCCGGCCGCATTCCCAGACCCCGGGCGTCAATGATCAGACCCGTGTAAACACCTCCCCGGGAAGCATTTCCGCTTCCGGCCTGAATCAGGGTGACTCCGGGGGGAACGCTCTTGCCCTCGGGCCAGGGCTGACCGCAGGTGGGGCAGAGCAGCTGGCCTCCCGTCATCAGGGTGCCGCCGCCGAAATTATCGGGCAGCAGAGCGTCCATGACGATGCCTGTCAGTGGGATTTCCACGTCGATCTCCACATCACCGCTGGACATATAGCGTGTGTCCACCACCCGAAAACCGCGCAGGGCTCCCTCCACTCTGGTAGTGATCACATCACTGACGAGCAGAGCGTTTTCAACGGTCGTTTCGGACGTCAGCTGAATTCCCTTCACGGTTTCCAGTATGTTGCGGAGGGCATCCTGCTTGGCTACCCGCAGGGCCGCCGCTCTCTGAGCGGCCATGGGCAGATTGGGATTGGGCGCGCCGATCCCGGTGCAGGTGATCATGTGCCGCGTCCAGTTGACTTTTCCGTTCTGTTCGATCTGCTGACTGTATTCCTGACCGGAGACCAGGACCGGCAGGATGAGAATCAAGATTATCCAGCCGCCCACCTTCATATAATGATTGCACTTCATGTCATTCTCCTTCTTCTTATTAAATTCGTGCAAAAAAATAAGAGCGAATGACGGGATTCGAACCCGCGACATCCAGCTTGGGAAGCTGGCGCTCTACCAACTGAGCTACATTCGCGTTATGACGTTTGGGTGGTGTTGTATTAACTTAATTGTTTTTGGGAAAAAATCAAGAGATTTTTCACTGCGGTCACAACGGAATGCGGTATTTCAGGCCGCCGGTCACCGACCAGATCGAGCCCAACAGCTCTGAACTGGTGACCATTTCGAATCCGCCCCCTACCGCGAAAGAAAGGGATCCGGCCAAAGGAAAATTGAAAAGGGCTTCTCCCTGGATGATGTTGTGCTGCTCCTTTCCGGACCAGAGGTAGTAGCGCAGCTGCCCGCTCAGGCTGAAGCGGTGGAAGTAGATCGGCAGAATGAAGAAACAGCCCACTCCCATATAATCCCAGGACTCACGAAAATCCGGACTGCCATCGGCCTGACCGATCTCGTGCCATCCTCCTGATGTTTCATTAAACTCATACATTGTATAGGGATGTGATTCATCTGCCCTGACATGGATGCCTTTATAGACAAGAGCCCAGGTGATATTCCTGGATGTTTGGATTCCCAGGAAGAACCCGATATCCCGCCGAACCACCGGGAGTGAGAGATCTTCATACTTATGCAGATACTCTTTGTCATCAGAGCCGGTAAATGTATCGTTGTAAGTTCCAAAATCGGTGCGATATGATCCGAGATGCATCTCCGCGCCCAGAAATATCTTTCTCTTCACCACTGTAATCCGGGGCAGTATACTGGGAGCGTATGAGGCGCCGCCGTTTTCCAGAAATCCCTGAGTTGAATTCCAGCGAGAGCAGGGTACCGTCAGCTCCAGTTGCAGAGCGTCCTCCTGAGCCAAGACCGGGCCTGCGGCCCCGAGCAGCATCAGGATGAGGCAGGACACGCGGAAAGTGACGGCCTTTTTTCTCATGACTGGATACGCATAATTCATTATCCCTCCTTCCGCTGCACGAATACGGCACTGCGAGACAGGACTTCTGCGAACCTTCCTCAGCTTCAGAATCGCCCCCGGCCCCGCCTTGGGAGTTCCCCGGGAGAATCAACTCATCGGGCAATTCTATGATACTAATAATTATTGCCGGGACAGCACCCTTTCCCAGACTGCCGCCTCCGGTCGTATCCTCGCTTCATTATTGCAAGCGGCAGCCCTCGCCTGTCTTCCGGATATCAGAGAAGCGTGTCCGTGCTGATCCTCCGCGTTTTATTGCAGTGATTCGCCGAACGTCTGGTTGAGCGGATTCTCCAATTGAGCTCACTCACCCGCCGAGAATCCAACCGAGGCAAAGATTCCCTGCACACTCTCCTCTCCCCTGACCTGTCCGGAAAAAGCGGCCCGATACCCGGCCATAAACCGCAGTCCCGATTCCAGTCTGTATCCCAGGGCGATCTCGATCTCTGTAATGCCGTCCTGAATCTTGTCATTGGTCTCCACGGAAGCGAATCCAGGCTCGGTGACGGTTGTCTTCATGTTCACGGTGCCGCCCAGATACATGGCCATCCAGTGCAGAAATATGGGGGAATCCGGAAAGTTCATCATGGCCGTCAGCCCGCCGCCCGCCAGGGTTCCGCCGTAGTCCAGCTGGTACTCTCCCGTAAACGGAGTATCGAACTCATCATAGAGGGTCAGTTCCGGCGCCGTCCCGTAGAAACGCAGCCATTTTACGGCGGCGAAGGCGTATACCTGAGGGGAGAAGCCGTAGCCCAGCCGGAAATGAAAATCGTTGCGTCGCATGGACATGGTCTCGGATGTTTCATTGAAATGCCAGTCATGCCTGCCGAAATAGATGGATGACCCCAGCATCAGACGCCCCAAACGTACTTCCAGGAACGGTCCCACTGTTGGAGAGGCATCGACTGTAATCCCTTCGAATCCCTCTCCTTTCAGGCTCGGGCCTGCCTGCCAAAAATTTGCCTGCAGGGTAATCACATTCTGTCCTGATGCCGCGGCGGTCAGAAGCAGCGTCAAGGCAATGATGGAAAGGCTTATGTATTTTCTCATGCTCATTTCACATACCTCCCATAAAGGAAGATGGATTGGACCGGCACTTTTACGTGCCCGGGTTCGTTCTTTCACTCTTTATCGTAGCTTATCAGAACGTGGATGGGCATCCCATCCAGTCTTTCACGCCCGGAAAGAAAGGAAAGTTCAATTAAAAATACAGCGGAGACGACCTCGGCGCCGCATTTATGCACCAGTTCGGCCGCTGCTTTCATGGTTCCGCCCGTGGCCAGCAGATCATCCACCAGCAGCACCCGCTGCTCCGGCTGCAATCCGTCACAGTGGATCTCGATACTGTCACTGCCGTATTCCAGTTCATAACTGCAGCTGAAGGTTTCACCGGGAAGTTTTCCCGGTTTGCGGATGGGCACAAATGCGGAACCCAGCTCCAGCGCCATCGCCGCTCCGAAAATGAATCCTCGTGACTCGATACCCACCACCGCATCGATTTCAGCATCCCGGAAGGGGTCACACATGAGAGAGACGGCCTCCTTGAATGCGTCCCTGTCCCGGCATAGGGTGGTGATATCCTTGAAGCGTATCCCTTTTTTCGGAAAGTCCGGGATGGTGCGAATATATTCTCTGAGATCCATATGCCTCCGGTAACGGTTAAAATACGATATCAAAATTCTGCCATGTGCCGCTGGGCGGCAGCCACGCGGTCTCTATATTCCGTACGCTGGCATAGCTGCTCCCGGTCCAAAGCTCGGCCAGGAGCGCTTCGACCCGGCCCCTCTCACCTTCCGCTTCCAGTTCCACTTCACCATGGGGCAGGTTTTTCACCCACCCGGTGAGACCGTACTTTGCGGCCGCGCGCTTGACGAAGTAACGGTAGCCCACACCCTGCACCATACCGGATACGATAACATGGGCTCTGGCCTGGCCGCTCATACTCTTTATTTCTCCCCTGCTGAGGGCGGCAGCAGTGAGAAGAGCAGCTGCACCGCCTCTTCCGGGGTGGCGGCCGTGGGGATGCTGTCATCCACGTGCCAGCTTTCCAGCAGGACCAGCGGGATCCCCAATTGCGCGGCGCAGGCGATCTCGGAAAGGGTGCCGTACCTGCCGCCCACCGCGATCACCCCATCCGCGGCACGCACCACCAGTACGTTGCGGGCCAATCCCAAGCCGGTGGGAAGAACGATGTCGAGATAGGGATTCCCCTCATCTGCCCGCTCCCCCGGGAGGATTCCCACGGTGGTTCCGCCGGCTTCTCCGGCCCCGCGGCAGGCGGCCTCCATGATGCCGCTCATGCCGCCGCAGATCAAAACCGCTCCCCTGCGGGCCAGCAGCTGCCCAACCTCTTCGGCAAAGCGGAGCAGCCGCGGATCGGCTTCCCGCCCGCCGATCACCGCGATCTGGATTCTTCCCGGTCCACTCGCAAGGGACATGGAACAACTCTCATTTTTTTGCAATGGATCATCCGCTTCATCTTCTCAGGGAGTAAGGCGGTGCATCAGCCGCGGAAAGGGGATGGTCTCGCGCACATGCGGAAGTTTACAGATCCAGGCCACAGTGCGCTCGATCCCCATGCCGAATCCGGAATGGGGCATGGTCCCATACCGCCGCAGATCCAGATACCAGTCGAAGGCTTCCGGGGGCAGGCCGTGTTCCTTGATGCGGGACACCAGGACATCATAGTCGTCTTCCCGCTGGCCGCCCCCGATGATCTCGCCGTATCCTTCCGGAGCCAATACATCCACTCCCAGAGCCTTGCTGTCATCCTGGGGATCTCGTTTCATATAAAAGGCCTTGACCGCAGCCGGATAGCGATGCACCATGACCGGACGGTCGAACTGTTCCGAGATAACGGTCTCGTCTCCGCCGCCGAAATCATCACCGTCTTTAAATGCCACCTTATGGTTCCGCAGGATCTGAACCGCTTCGTCATAGGTGATTCGGGGAAAGGGCGGTACCACCCGTTCCAGCGGAGCGGGATCGCGCTCCAGTTTCTCCAGTTCCGCCCGGCGGTTGGTCAGCACCCGGCCGACGACGAAAGAAATAAAATCTTCGGCCAGACCCATGTTGTCGTCAAGGTCAGCGAAGGCTACCTCCGGCTCCACCATCCAGAACTCGGTGAGATGTCGGCGCGTCTTGGATTTTTCGGCCCTGAAGGTGGGGCCGAAACAGTAGACCTTTCCCAGGGCCCCGATGGAAGCTTCACTGTAGAGCTGTCCGCTCTGGGTAAGATAGGCTTTCTCGCCGAAATAATCCGTCTCGAAAAGGGTGGTGGTGCCTTCACAGGCGGCCGGGGTGAAGATGGGCGTATCCACCAGAGTAAACCCGTTGCTGTCGAAGTAATCGCGGCAGGCCTTGATGATCTCGTGGCGGACCTTGAGAATCGCCGTCTGGCGGGCTGAACGCAGCCAGAGATGGCGATGGTCCATCAGAAAAGCAGTACCGTGCTCTTTGGGAGAAATGGGATAATCCTGGGCGATCTGGACAGGTTTCACATGGGTTACCTGCAGTTCGAAGCCGCCGGGGGCTCGTTTATCAGGGCTCACCGTACCGGTTATTTCCAGGGAGGATTCCTGGGTCAGATCAGCACAACCCTCAAAAGAATCTTCATCCACATCGGCCTGGGAGACGACACCCTGAATCAGGCCTGTTCCGTCCCGGACCAGGAGAAACCAGAGTTTGCCGCTGGACCGCTTGTTATACAACCATCCTTTCAGCGTGATTTCCTTGCCTTCATAGGCGGCGATATCAGATATGTACACCCGTTTCATCCATACTCCTTTTCTGCTGCTTAATTAGTTCTTGCAAAGTTCCTCTCATCCTATCGTTAATCCACCTCTTGCGGTGCTCCCCAATCCTCCTCCTTGGCATCTCTGGTCATTAAATCACGGATGGCCTGTCGCGCCGGCTTGCTGTCGTAGAGAACCCGGTTGACTTCCGCTGTGATCGGCATCGAGACTCTGAATTTTCTGGAAAGCGTATAAGCGGATACCGCCGTTGTCACTCCCTCTGCCACCTGCACCATGGAGGCAAGCGCGTCGTCAAGAGATTTCCCCTTGCCGATAAGCTCGCCTAAATGTCTGTTGCGGCTGTGCCGGCTCATGCAGGTGACGATCAAGTCGCCGATGCCCGACAGTCCCGCGAAGGTCTGAGGGTCGGCTCCCATGGCCGTTCCCAGCCTTGTCATCTCCACAATCCCCCGCGTCATCAGGGCGGCCTTGGTGTTGTCGCCGTACCCCAATCCGTCCACGATGCCGGCGGCCAGGGCGATGATATTTTTCAGCGCTCCCCCCAGCTCCACACCGGCAACATCCCGGCTGCTGTACACCCGGAAGGCAGGATTCATACATGTCTCCTGCACCAGCTCCGCTGTGTCCGGACTGGTGGAGGCAACCGTTACTACCGTCGGCATGCCCCGTCCCACCTCTTCGGCATGGCTGGGTCCCGAAAGCACCGCGATCATATCCTCGTTGACCGTGGAAACCGTTTCACCGATCACCTGGGACATGCGCAGCAGGGTGCCGCTCTCGATACCCTTGCTGCAGCTTACCAGAATGGTTTGTGGAGTAACCCATTCTTTAATCTTGCTGACAACCGGCCTCACTGCCTGGGAGGGGACCACGATAAAAATCATATCTTTGCCCTCCGCCGCAGCTTCCAGCCGGCCGCTGAACTCTATCTGGGGCGAAATTTTCACTCCGGGCAAAAAATCGGGATTCTCTCTGGTGGCAGTGACCCGGGAAACAATATCGTGGTTAATTTCCCCGACGGTCACGGCATGGCCGTTTCCCGCCAGCAGTACCGCCAGCGCCGTGCCCCAGCTGCCTCCGCCAAGAACGCCGATCTTTTTAGGTTTTTTCTCTTCTTCCGTCATTGTTTTTGTAATTGCCAAAACCTTTTTATGCCGACAGCGGCGCTTCAGGCTGCCGAAGCGATCACTTTTCCCCTTTACCGAAAGCAGGCTCCTCCCCTTTCAGCAGCCGTTTGATGTTGGAGCGGTGCGTCACAATGATAAGCAGGGCCAGTAAAAAGGCCAAAGCCAGCAATTCCCGGGGCAGGCCGGGGGTGAAACAATATTTCTGAATGAGCAAGATGATCGGGAAAAGCAGACAGGCCGTCAAGGAGGCCAGGGAGACGATCCTGGAGATGAGCAGGACCAGAATCCAGAAGACCAGGGTGATAATTGAGGCCAGCGGGGCCAGCGAGACCAGGACCCCAAAAGCGGTTCCCACCCCTTTGCCGCCTTTAAATCCGGCGAAGATGGTCCAGATATGACCAGCGATGGCAGCCAGCCCCGCCAGAATCTGTATCTGAACCGGTGACAGAGGGACCGTTCCGATACGGCTGAAAAGCAGCACTGCCGCTGCTCCCTTGCCTGCGTCGACGAGAAAAACGACAAGAGCGGGTTTCCAGCCCAGAACGCGGAAGACATTAGTCGCTCCGGCATTGCCGCTGCCGTGGTTGCGTATGTCATCCTTGATGATCAGACGTGAGGCGATGATCGCCGTGGGAATGGAACCCGCAAGATAGCTGGCAAGTACTATGAGGACAATAAAAATCATAGTCCCTGTATCCTTTCAAGAATGGATGACTTCTCCGATTAAAAAGGGCGTCTCGCCCTTTTCTTTCAACTGATCGAGAAAGAAATTCGCCTCCGCCGGAGCTATAATAAAGACAAACCCGACTCCGAGGTTGAACGCCCGCCGCATTTCATCATCCGGCACGCCGCCTTCCCGCTGGATGATCCGGAAAAGCGGTGGAATCTCCCAGCTCCGCCAGTCGATGCGCAGACCGGTCCCTTCGGGCAGGATCCGGCTGGTGTTGCCCTCGATGCCGCCGCCGGTAATATGAGACATTCCGCGGATGTCAAATACTTCCAAAAGGGGGAGCACCGCCGGCAGGTAGCAGCGATGCACCCGCAGCAATTCCTCGCCCAGAGGCTTTTCCAGATCGGCCAGCCGGGTGTTCACCCGGTATCCGGCCTGTTCGAAAAGGACCTTGCGGGCCAGGGAGTAGCCGTTGGTGTGCAAGCCGCTGGACGGCAGGGCCACCAGGACATCGCCTTGATGGATGTTCTCCCCGGTAATCACCTTATCCCGCTCTACCAGACCGGTGATGGACCCGACCAGATCGTACTCCCCGGACTGATAGAATCCCGGCATCTCGGCCATCTCGCCGCCGATGAGAGCACAGCCTGCCTGACGGCAGCCCCGGGCCATTCCCCTCACGATCTCCTCGATCACCTCCGGCTGCAGATGCCCGATGCCGATGTAATCCAGGAAGAACAGAGGCCGGGCGCCCCCCACCAGGATATCGTTGACACAATGGTTGACCAGATCCTCACCCACCGTATCATGCACTCCGCAGAGAAAGGCCACTTTCAGTTTCGTCCCCACTCCATCCACGGATGAGACCAGCACGGGATCTTTGTATGCTTTCGTATCCAGGGCGAAGAAACCGCCGAACTTTCCCAGGTCGGTAATGACCTCGGGACCGAATGTTTGCCGCGCCAGTGTCTTGATTCTTGTCACCGCCTCTTTTCCCGCATCGATATCGACACCGGCTTCTTTATAGCTTATCTTCTTCATTCCCTCTCTTTTCATCTTGCCTGATCAGGTCATTGCGTACCTGTTTGAAGAAATCCAGGGCCTCTTCCGTCTGATAGTCAGGAAAAGTCCAGAACTCCGGATGATACCTGTTCTCCCGGAACTGCAGCTGTAAATCGCCGTAGATCCCCTGACTCATATAGATACGGTGGGCAAAATTCTTGGCCGAGGCGACCACCAGCTTCGATTTGGCAATATACCCGGGGTCGAGATTCACCCGGCGCCGACCCGCCCTGGCCCAGGTTTCCTCCAGAGCGTTTGTAGCGACTTTCAATGCAGCCAGATCCGCGGGAGAAATTAAACGATGGAAACTGCAGAAAATTTTTTGAAGGGAATCTCCCATCTCCCGGCTATAGTAGGAGGTAAAGGAAAAATTAAAGACACTGGAACGGCGTTGGTGATGGCCCATTACCTCTTCCAGTCGGGACAGAACCTCCTCGAGAGCCACATCTTGCGAGAAAGTAACCGCGCAGACGGGTTTTACCGCGTCGGGTTCTCTGATTAAGGCCACCTGTCTCCCGTCGTATTTTCTTCGGCTTCTGAATCGTTTGTTAATATCGAAAAATCATATATAAAAGTCAAGGGGATAAACGAGGGATCAGGGCTCTCTTCCCTTCATTTTCACATTTTCGGAATAGATGTAAACAGACATGTATATCCCGTCTCTTTTCCTGTTGACATTTCTTTCTGATAGTCCTACATTTAGCGGGTGATAATAATGGAGAACCATGAACGCCTCGCTTAAAGAGTGGATCTACACCCATATCTATCCCTCCCTGGGCGCAGCGGCGATACGGATCTACTCCCGGACTCTTCGCTTGCGGATCGAGGGCGGTGAAGAGATCGAGAGACTGCGGAGCCAGGGGACCAGGATCGTCTACGCCCTGATGCACGGCCGCCAATTTATGGTCTACCGCTTGTTTGGCCGGAAAAACATCTGCGTCATGTCCTCGCTGAGTCAGGACGGTCGCCTGCAGGCCGCCATTCTGCAGCGATTCGGCTTCAGGATCAGCTTTGGCAGCAGCGCCAAGTCACCGGTACGCGCCCTCATCGGAATGGTGAAATACATGCAGGAAGGATCAGACAGCATTATCGCCGTGGACGGCCCCCGGGGCCCGCTCTACCGCGTCAAACCCGGTGTTCTCTTCCTGGCAAAAAAACTGAATGCCGTAATCGTTCCCTTCACTTTCTCCGTCCGCCGCGGTCTCGTCATGAAAGCCTGGGACCGCTACCTTCTCCCGGCGCCCTTTACAAAAGTCTTCGCATTCCTGGGATCGCCTGTCCGCCTCTCCCGGGATGATTCCCACGATGTGATGGAAAAAGAAGCGGCCAGGCTCGAGAGAATCCTGCTGGATCAGCTGACCCGGGCCGATGAACTGGCGGGCCGGCCCTGGAATAGGGAGCAGGATCAGAAGGCGGAATCATGAGGATAGGCAGCCTGGAACTTGATGCTGGAGCCCTGCTGGCTCCCATGGCGGGTGTGGCAGATGCCTCTTTCCGGCGCATCTGCCGTTCCTTCGGTGCGGCCGCCACCTGCTCGGAACTGGTAAGCGCCGACGGTCTTGTGCGGGAAAACCAGCGCACCCGGGGAATGATAGAAGCCGGAGCCAGCGAACGCCCCTTCGCGGTCCAGATATTCGGTAAGGATCCCCAGACGATGGCCCGGGCGGCCCTGTCAGCCGAGGAGGCCTCTCCCGACTGGATCGACCTCAATTTCGGCTGTCCAGCAAAAAAAGTGGTGAAAAACGGGTCCGGTTCCGCCCTGCTGCGGGATTTGAAGAAACTGCGGGCCGTAATCAGAGAGGTTATCGCGGCCACCAGTCTGCCGGTGACGGGGAAGATTCGCTCCGGCTGGAACGAGAAAAATATCGTGGCCCTGCAGGCGGCCCGGATCCTCCAGGAAGAAGGCGCCGCGGCGGTCATTCTGCATCCCCGCACCCGCGACATGGCCTTCAAAGGCAAGGCGGATTGGGATTTGATCAAGCAGGTAAAGGAATCCGTCACCATCCCGGTTATCGGAAACGGAGACATTCAGAGTGCCGGCGATGCCCAAAACATGCTGACCCTGACCGGCTGCAACGCCGTCATGATCGGAAGGGGCGCCCTGGGCCGCCCCTGGATCTTCCGGCAGGTGGCCCAGCTTTTAGAGAAGGGTGAGGTTCCTCCCGACCCGTCCTTTCAGGAAAGAATCGCCATCTGCCTGGATCACTACCGGCTCGCCCTCACCCTAGAACGGGAAGAAACGGCGGTAAAAGAAATGCGCAAACATCTGGGCTGGTACACCCGGGGAATGCCGGGGAGCACCCGGCTGAGGCAAGAGCTCTTCCAGATGACGGACCCCGGAATGGTTAGGGAAAGATTGCTGCGTTACCGCGACAGTCTGCCGAATTAATCCCGCACAGATGACTGTCCGCCCGGAACTTGTCAGCAATTATTGTTAAAAAAATAATTATACGGGGATTTTTTCCTTGACACTGATATCCACGGATCGTATATTTATCCCCATCAATAAAAAGTATCGCAAGGAAGTAAAACAGGTAAAATGAATAACACACGCCGGACAATTCCCGCCATCATGAACATGAGTGTCACCTTTATGGGCATGCGCAGCGCTTATAGGGAGGCCGTGGGACATGTCTAGGTAGTCATAGCATTGGACAAGGATACAAAGCCCGCGGCTTCCAAAGCCGCGGGCTTTTTTTATGTGAATTATGCGCTGGCAAAGACATCATATTGAAATCGGAGAGAGCATCCTGACGGTTCTGGTAGAGAAGAAATTCTTTCCCGCTGCCGTGGATTCTGTACGCAGAACCCGCGGCCTTCTGCGGCAGTGGATCAGCCTGCATCCGGAATTCGCCGCCTCACACGACCCCCTGGATATTCCCGATCGAGTCCCTGAATCGATTAAAAGGATGTATCTCTCCGCGGAAAAAAGCGGAGTCGGCCCCATGGCCGCGGTTGCGGGGATGGTGGCTTGGGAATGTCTGGACTCTCTGCTCAAAGCCGGGGCACCGGAAGCCGTGGTGGACAACGGCGGCGATATCGCGCTGTTCGTCACCTCGCCCGTACTGGTGGGCCTCTACTGCGGCCCCGGGTTTCCCGTGGAATTGGCGCTGGAAGCTCTCCCTCGCCCGCGACCCTTTGGAATCGCCACCTCTTCCGGAACCGTGGGACATTCGCACAGCTATGGAAAGGCGGACGCGGCCCTGGTTGTCTCCTTTGATCTGGTGACAGCGGACGCAGCGGCTACCGCCCTTGGCAATCGGGTGCTGAGTAAAAAAGACCTGACTAACTGTTTCGACGTTCTGGCTGATATACCCGAGATCGAAGGCGGCCTGGCCGTGCTGGGACGAGACATAGCTCTGTGGGGGAGCCTCCCTGCTCTGAAAAGAATTCCATACGATACCGGTCTCATTACCCGGGGATGTCTGCCGGGTCGCAGAACGACTGTATTACCTGTGAAAGGGGAAAAAGAATGATTGTGATGAAATTCGGCGGATCGACCCTGCAAGCAAGCGATTCCATTTTTGAAGCGGCCCTCCGCATCGCCTCAGCTTCAGGGAAACGGATAGTTGCTGTTCTCTCCGCCTTTGACGGAGTCACCGATACGCTCCTGGAAACCATGCGGGTAGCGCTCGAGTCTGAAAACAGCCTTCAGGCCCAATTGAGCGATCTCAGCGACCGGCATCATCGGGTGGCACGGGAATGCATTCCGGACAGCCTGATCCGCAACAAGACCTTTGCCGGGATCGACCAGCTGACAATAAGACTGCAGCGTCTCTGTACCGGGATATCCTACACAGGCGAGGTCACTCCCCGCCTGCAGGACCACATCCTCTCCATGGGTGAACGGCTGGCCGTCACGGTAATGGCAGGCATTCTTGAGGCCCGGGGCAGGACCTGCGCCCTGCTGGAGGGCGACGGGATCGATCTGGTGGGCCGCGGTCCCTGGGGCAACGCCAGCGCCGATCTGAAGTGGACCAGAGAACTCCTGCCGCGGCACATTCATGCCGTCCTCCGGGAAGGAAAGCTGCCGTTGGTCACCGGCTTTTTCGGACAGAGGTCTCCAGGCGTTCCCCTTACTTTCGGCAGGGGCGGATCCGATTATGTCGCCGCCGTTCTGGCTGCCTGCCTGGAAGCCGACCGTTTGGAGATGTGGAAGGATGTGGATGGATTTCTCAGCGCGGCCCCCCAGGTAGTTACCTCCAGCCGTATCATCCCCTCTCTCTCCTATGACGAAGCCGCCGAACTCGCCTATTTTGGTGCCGGCATCCTCCACCCCCGCACCGTCGAGCCCCTGCTGGATACTGCTATTCCAATTTATATCCGCAATACCTTTCACCCGGACAATCCTGGAACCATCATAACCAAAAACAGCCCGGTACAGAAAGGCGTGATAAAAAGCGTCACCTACAAGGAAGACATCGCTCTCTTACGGGTACATGGCGCGGATGTCGGTTATGCAACCGGCCTTCTGGGAATTCTGGTTTCGGCCTTGGGGCAAAGCGGTGTGAACATCCGCTCGGTCATGACCAGCCAGACCTGCATCAACATCCTGCTGGACCGATCCGATCTCGATCCGGCCGAAAAGACGCTGAGACGGATCGTGCCATCCGGTATCGATCAAATCGAGCCGGTGGACAGCATCGGTCTGGTGGCCGTGGTCGGACAGGGACTGGCGGAATCGGAAGGCTGTCTGACCGATGTGATCGGAACAATTAATAAAAGCGGCAGTCACGTACACCTGGTTGTTTCCGGTGCCTCCCGGGTGGCCGCCTATTTCATTGTACCCCGCCAGTGCGTCAACGCAAGCGTACAGGCAGTGCACCGTCTTTTTCTCAATGGAAATGACTGATCGTATCAGCATAGGGAGGAAAGCATGAGGACTTACGAAAAAATAAACGAGAAAATCCGCCGCCGGCAGGCGGTGGTGGTCACGGCCGAGGAAGTCCTGCGCTGTATCGACCGTCACGGCGTGGAACGCACTGCCAGGCAGGTCGATGTGGTCACCACCGGAACCTTCGGTGTCATGTGCTCCTCCGGCGCCTTTTTCAACATCGGCCACCCCACCCCCCGTATGAAACTGCGCCGGATCAGGCTTAACGGAGTCGAAGCTTACGCCGGACTGGCTGCGGTGGATTGCTACCTCGGAGCCACTCAGCCGCGGGAAAACGGGACGGATGGACCGGCACGCTACGGCGGCGGTCATGTCATCCAGGATTTACTTTCCGGAGGGAAGATAACACTGAGCGCTGAAGGAACAGG
The DNA here is from genome assembly GCA_964621645.1 of uncultured bacterium. Classification (GTDB taxonomy): domain Bacteria; phylum Zhuqueibacterota; class QNDG01; order QNDG01; family JAGLOF01; genus CAZUMH01. The sequence goes on along the minus strand of CAZUMH010000006.1, from coordinate 48,447 downwards.
TACCGACTGCTACCCCGGCCTGATCTTGGAGAAAGAAATCTCTCTGGCCGATCTTCCGGATGCCTTTCTGTTTTGTCCCCGCAACGCCTATCAAAATTACAACTGCGCTGTAAACGGTTCCACCCGTACGATTCATACCTACATGGGTGTTTTAAAACCGCGCTACGGCAATGCCACCTACAGCGGGGCCGGGGAGCTCAGTCCTCTCATGAACGATCCATATTTCCGTACCATAGGAGTGGGCACCCGTATTTTTTTAGGCGGGGGAATAGGATACGTGACCGGCCCCGGAACCCAGCACGCTCCCGCAGCTCCCAGAAATGAAAGAGGAATCCCCTGTAAGCCAGCTGGAACGATGGCCGTTACCGGTGATCTGAAACAGATGTCCGCCCAATGGCTGCGCGGCGTATATTTAAAAAATTACGGTACCAGTATGATGGTGGGATTGGGAGTTCCCATTCCGATCCTGGATGAGGAGATGCTGCGGTTCGTATCAGTGCGGAATCGTGATATCCGGGTGCCCATAGTCGATTACAGCTGTGATTATCCCCAGAAGACCGGGATAGTGTTGGACGAGACCACCGTGGAAGAGATCATGAACGGAAGCGTGCGGGTATGCGGAGAGGATGTGCCCGCCTATCTTCTTTCCAGTCTGGAAAAAGCGCGACGCATCTCCAATATCCTCAAATCCTGGATTGCCGAGGGCCGTTTCCAGCTGACCAGGCCTCTGGAACGGCTGCCCCACGCACCGGAGACAGGCTTCCGTTAACAGAGGAGAGATGACGGGCTCTCGGACTGAGGGGTTACCAGAGAAGCGTTTTTCTGGTGCCATCGGGCCTGACCAGTATCTGCCCTGATTCCATGGGGACGACACCTTCAAGTTTGCTGCCCCAGGGAGAGAGTAACTCATATCCCCGGTTATTCAGTGTCCCTGTATCGATAACCAGGATACCGTCATCAGTTCCGGTCCCGGTTTCATAATCGTTGGTTCCATCATGATTCAGGTCGAAAATGACATAATCCACCATCCAAAAAGAGATAATCGTACCATCCGGAATCAGGGCCGTCCCATCATTCAATCGTATTTCCTTGAGGTATTCCTGGATTCCGGAACGTTCGCTGGTACTCACTCGTTTATCCCGGTTCTTATCGTGCCAGATCTGAAAGGCGTCAATAAAAAGATCATCACCGCTGCCCAGTTTCCCGTCACCGTTACGATCGAATTGGGTCAAGGCCTCATATTTAGGATCGGGAGTGAAGACCTGCGGCGTATTGATTTCAGGGGTTGTCTCTCTTCTCACCGGGACTGAGATAGTGATATTTCCCGTCGGCAGGGCCAACTGACGGCGCAGCATATCCCTGGTTTCAGGAGACAGCTGCAGCATGAGACTGTCAATGGAAAACCGCAACGCCTTGATGCGGGCGATTATCCGCGCTTCTTCCTCTGTGGTCGGCTTCACCTCCTGTCGCGAAACCTGCGCCAGTATGGTCGAAGAGACACATATCCCTAACAGAATAATAAACAGGCTCCGCTTCATCCCGGCCTCCTTTTTTTTACGCCTTGAACACCCTGTAAGATACGAAATCAGAAGAGGAGAAGCAACTGGCGGGGAATCAGGCAAAGAGCTTGACTTTCATCCTCCCAGAGCTTATTTTATTTATACTATTGTATTTTCAGGGAGCAAGAGGTGAAACGGTTCGGTCTCGCCCTGGGAGGGGGAGGTGCCCGCGGTCTCTGTCACATGGAGTTCCTGCAGGTTTTGGATGAGATGGGCGTTAAACCGACACTCATCTCAGGAACGAGTATCGGCTCCATCATCGGCGCCTTTTATGCCGCAGGAATGTCCGCATCCCAGATCAAAGATCTCTACCAGAGCATCGGCCTGAAAGAGATGACCCATATGATCGATTTTTCCCTGTTCCCGATGTCCGGCATGGTTAAGGGAGAGGGTGTTACCGATTTTTTAAATGAACATTTGCCTGTCAAATGGTTCGAAGACCTTCCCATACAACTGAAGATCGTGGCCACCGATTTCTGGAAAAGAGAGGAAGTCGTCTTTGAAAAGGGCGAGATCATCCCGGCCGTCCGGGCCAGCATTTCCATTCCGGGAGTTTTCCAGCCCATAAAGATTAACAGCCGCATCTTGGTAGACGGAGGCATCGTCAATCCCCTGCCGATGAGTATCATTCGTGACGAGTGTGACATTTTGATCGCCATCGATGTTTCGGGCTCCTCGGAACCCCCTGCCCGCAGTCCGTCTCCCACCATGTTCAATACGATAATGACATCCTTCCAAATAATGGAAAATAAAATAAACTACCTCGAGCGCCAAAGGCTTAATCCGGAGATCTATCTGAAACCGGCCTTGAAAAACTTTCAGATCCTGGATTTTCACCATGAGAAGGAAATAATTGAAAGCGTTTCAGGGGATATTGCGGCCTTCCGGAAGGAGTTGGCCGAACTTCTGAAGCGATCCGATAAAAAGAAGAGAAAGAAGGAAATCGCGCTGAACTTCTGGAAAAGATAAATGCCGCAGGATTCCTGCATCAAGAAAAAACCGTGAAAGGACAACATCCGGTGCCATCCAATAAAGAGCAGTCAGCGGGGAAAAAAATCTTGCGCGTTCTTCTTGTTGACAGACCAGGGGAACGCAAGGATCTGATCGCTAACCGTCTCAAGCAGGATCCGGATTCTTACGTCATTGCGCTCTCGGAGAACCTCATCGAAGCCGCGGTGCAATCCAAACTCTTTAAACCAACGCTGGTTCTGGCTCCGCTTACGCTGGAGGACGGCCCCGTCTCGGAACTGCCCCATGTTATGGATGACGGCGATGAAATTCCGGTCCTGCTCCTAGCGGAGCCCCGGGAAATGAGACAGGCACAGGATCTTATCAGCGATACTATCGTGGACTACCTTATTGTTCATGACGGCTATCTTCAGGAACTCGAGTATGTTATGCGACGGGCTCACCGGCTTTTCCGGCTGGAGAAAAACATCCCTGCCCGCGAAATGGCTCTCTGGGAAAGTCTGCGAAAAAAGGAGACGCTGCTTAAGGAAATCTATCACCGGGTGAAGAATAATTTTCAAACCGTCTGCAGCATTCTCAGTCTGCAGTCACAGCATATCAGTGACGAACGGATGCGGGCCATGTTCCAGCAATGTCAGGACCGGGTGCGGGCCATGGCTCTCATCCACGAACGTCTTTACCAGTCTGAAAATCTGATCACCATCGATCTGCAAACCTACATGGAGGACCTCATCCAGGGGCTCTTCTGGTCCTACAGTATCGATCCCAGGCGGATCTCATATACAGTGGACATTCAGGAAGTTGAGTTCGATCTGGAGACCTACATCGTCTGTGGTCTGATCGTCAATGAACTCGTTTCCAATTCTCTCAAATACGCTTTTCCCCCTGAACATGTGGGCCGGTGCCTGATTCGGGTGGAATTGAAAACCGATAAATTCGACAATTACAATCTCATGGTGGGTGACACCGGTGTGGGGCTGCCGGTGGGAGTGGACGTCGATTATCCCGATTCTCTGGGATTGCAGCTGGTGACCATTTTCGCCCGTGACCAGTTGAATGGAAAACTTGAGATCTCCAGGGAAGGGGGAACCGTGTATACCATTAATTTCCCGCACAAGTCAAAACTGCCCCAAATACTGACGCAGAAGTGATCCGACCGCTGACCTTCCCCTCACAAGGTCAGGAATTTATACAACCGCATACTTAAGGCAGCATGACGGCCGATAGATATCCGACCGTATATTGTCCGGGTATCAGCTCTCCTGTTACTTCACCGGAATGAGTGCGGTGCAGGATCTCCAACCTTTTTGAACCAAGCTCGCGGGCCAGGGTGAGGGCCGTCATGATGGGAACCTTGCCGCAAACACTGCACTCTTCCGGCCGCAACTCCTTCCGAAGGGCAGGCAGATCGTATCTCCGCAAGGCATCTTCAATGCGACTGTCACGACGCTCCACTTCTTGGTAATCATTGATATGATGCATATCTGAGCTGGCAACAATGAGTGTTTCGCGCCCCTTGCAAATAGGCAAGAGCGCCTTCGCGAGATCAGCCGCCGCCCCCAGATCCACCGTGCCTATCATGATGGGAAGAATGATGAATTTCTCGAGCACCGTTTGTAAAAAAGGCAGCTGAATCTCCAGAGAGTGTTCCGCGTCAGAATCAAGGAACGTGATCTCCACCTTCCCGGCAAGTTCTTTCAACGCGTCCCGGTCCACTTGTACCTTCCCCAGAGGAGTGCTGTAATAGGAAGCACTGCTGGCCAGGAAGCGTCCGAAAGACAGCATGTGCATGGGAGCGAGCAGGACCACAAGATCATAGGGCACCCCTGTCACCATCCGGTATCCGTAGGCCGCTGTCTGGCCGGAATAGTAATAGCCGGCGTGAGGGCTGATAAGACCCAGCGGCCGTCCGGGAAAAGACCGCTCCGGAACTGCATCCAGGAATCCGCGCACCAGATCCCGCAATTCCTGCTGCCCTGCCGGATACCAGGTTCCCGCCAGAGCCGAAGGACGAATATTACCTGACACGTTTCTCACCTCGCGTGTATTTCGATTATGTCACCATCCTGGAGTTCATGTTCCTGTTCAACCCGCTGTCCGTCAAATTGGCAGTGGCCCCAGATACGGGCGTAGTTAAGTTTCTCAACCAGATCATGGTGGATAGCCGCTGCAGCGTCCAGAACGGTCGCACCCCGCGGCAGCAGGTACGGCTTCTCCAGATCCACCCTGCCTCCAGGCGTTTTTGTATAAATCCGGATGACCTGTAATCCGCTGAACACCATTTCTTTGAACCGCTCCACCTGTTCGGTATCGTCAAGAGCCAGGGGCAGCACCGGAAATTCTTCCTCCAAACCTGTCTGGAGCATTTCAAAGCGGCCCCCGGCTCTCATTGTATCGCATTTACTGCCGATCACTATGGTCGATTTGAAGGCTACCGGCCCCAAGGGGCGTTTTTCCCCTTCTTTTCTCAGGACGATCTTGTGTTCTTCCAGGATCATATCCAGTTCCGTCTTCTGATCCAGGGGAGCATCTTTGGAAAGATCGATAAGGCAGAGGACCAGGTCTGCCAGCCTGATAATATTGAAAAGCCAGGGCTCTTGATATTCAGCTGATACAGGGGGCAGATCCACCAGCTGTATCTGAATGTCCTGGAAGGGCATCATGCCCACTACCGGCTTAAAGGTCGAGAACGGGTATTCCGCCACGGATGATTCGGCATGGGTAAGCTGGGATAGGATGGATGATTTCCCCGCGTTGGGCCGGCCCACTAAAACCGCCTGCCCCGCCCCTTCCGGAGGGATATGATCCAAGCCCGAAGAACGGCTGGTAGCGCTCTTCTTTTTGCTCTGGGATTGCAGCTTGGCTATACGACGTTTCAGATCACCCTGGAGGTGTTCCGTACCTTTGTGTTTAGGCATGATAGCCAGCATTTCCCGGAGAATTTCCACTTTCCTGCCGGGATCGCTGGTTTGCCGCAATCGTTCTTCAGCAGCATAATACGTGGGAGGAAGATTGGCGGGCATATCCCCTCTTTCTCATTTTTCCGTTGAATATCACCCCAAGCCCGCTGTGATGCATCTCGGGTATCATTCAGCAGAAGACTTTCACCGCACCGGGCACCACCCAGGCGCTCATGGGCAACTCCCCGATCAGATCACCGTCAGCCTGAACCAGAGTTTTGCGGCCGGAAGAAAAATCCACTCGTTTCACCCGGTAATACTTGACCTTCTTCATCTTTATATGCAGGCCCCAGAACATTTGAAATACAAACCGCACCAGTCCTATCTGGCTTTTGCCCTGATAGATAAGCAGATCCAGCAGTCCGTCATCCACTTTGGCGTAAGGCGTGAGCCGGTAGGATCCTCCGTAGAAGTGAGTGTTACTGAGAGCGACAAAGCTTCCCTGTTCCCTGACCCGCCCGTTATCGATGGAGAGTTCTATTCTGGTGGGGCGGTAACCGATAAAATCCTTCACCCCCGCCCAGACATAGGCATAGCGGCGGATCAACCGTTTGATCTTCAAATTGATCCTGCTGATAGTGTATGCGTCATAGCCGCAGCTGGCCATCATACAGAAATAACGGCCGTTTATGCACCCCAAATCGATCTGTCTAGTCCGGTGCTGAGTGATCAACCGGGCGGCCTTGTTGATACTGAGGGGGATATCCAGTTCCCGGGCCAGCACGTTGGTTGTTCCGATCGGCAGGATACCCAGCATTACATCGTGGCCGACGATGCTGTTGAGAATTTCATTTATGGTGCCGTCCCCTCCCGCGGCGATCACTATCTCATATCCTTCTTCAACCGCCTGACGCGCCAGTGGCTCGGCATGTCCCGCCCGCTTGGTAAAAACTACCGAAAGGGTGAATCCATTCTTTTTAAGAATGAGCAGGGCCGAACGCAGGGCGCTCCTTACGATCCAGGGATGGGTATCGCGATTAACGATTACCTTGGCGTTCACTTTCTTTTGTTTCAGCATTCAGGTTCTGTATTTTATCCGTTGCGAATTGCCCCCAGCGACTGCCGGCTCCTTCCCGTTTGATAACCTGCTCATACATTGATCGTGCCTCACTCAGCTGACCCAGTTTTTCATAGGCCTGCCCGGCAGCGAAAAGAGCCGTAGTCTTCCAGGGCAGTTGATTGGTCGGTTTGGAAAGATAGACTACCTTCAGGTATTCATATACCGCTTCGGTAAAGAGGCCCATGGCATCGTAACACTGACCGATGGCCAGCTGAATCTCTGTCTCCGTCTGAGGGTCGGCATATGGTTTGAGATCGCGGTAGATCTCGATAGCTCGTTTGTAGTCATTAAGACTGCGGTAAAGATCACCGATCTTCACCTTCATGTTGAGGATTTGATCATCCCTAGGGTAAAGGTGTATATATTCCCGCACCTGGGCCAGAGCACCGTCATACATACCCTGCTCGGTCAGTACCCGGATAAGGTATTTCAAAATATCTTTTTTCTCTGTCTTTTCACCCGGGACCCGCAGGGCCCGGCGCAGGGCGTATATGGCGTTGCTTCTCTGATTACTGCGGTAGTAAAGGTCGCCCAGATTGTAATATACTTTAATCAAAATAGGATTATCCGGATACTTTTCAGGCATGGCGGTAAGAATCTTCAGGGCCTCTCCGATCTGGTTGGTGATCAGCAGTGACTTGCCCAGTGCCAATTCTATTTCAGGAAGAAGATCCTTAAAGGATTCCGAACGTAATTTCTCCAGAATTTCGATAGCCTGATCGAAATTCTTGCCTTCCATTAAAGCCCGGGCTTTTTCCAGATTGAGTGATGCCTGTACCCATGGCCACAGCTGCATTTTCTTATACGCCGCGGGCAGCCGCTCCGCTTCCTGGTCAGCCCTGGCTATTGTACCCTGACGGTATACTGAGGTCAATGCCATGGCTCTATGACGCAGTTTATCTTCAGGATCGGCAGCGAGCTGTTCCGCACGCCTGTAAGATTTTTCAGCGTCCTCCGCTTTTCCCAGTTTCAGCTGTAAGCCGCCCAACTGGGCAGTCAGGCTGTCCGAGTCGATCCTTTCGGCCGCTTCCTGCAGAAAAGAGGCCGCCTCCGCGGTGTTTTCTTCCTGACGGGCCAGATCTGCAAGAGAAAGATAATACTCTCCCGTTTGTTGTCCAGATGCCCCCACACGTAAAAGCCTGAAATACATCCACCGGGCCCGATGTGTATCCCCTGACATCCTATAGGCCCGGGCCAATTGCTCCAGAATAAGGGCTCGGGAGGATTCCCAGTTTTCCCGCAAACCGGTCTGAACCGCGAGAGCCTGAATACTGTCCGCCTCAAGATACCGGCAGAGAAGAGGAATCGCTTTCTTCGTCTCCCCTCTTTCCAGCAGGGTGCGTCCCAGAAGCGCCGCGGTCGTATCTCCGTTCAGAGCCTCAAAATATCTATCCAGCCACTCCTCGAGAACCGCTGGATCTTCCGGAAGAGCGGCGATCGCCAGAGCCTTCCGTACCTGGGGATGATACCTGCCTTCCGGGTATGCGGCAAGGTACTGCCGGGCCAGGGAATCGGCCTCGGCCCCCAGCCCCAGCATCCTGCTGATGATAAAATCGTGATAGAGCGCTTGCCCGGCTGTTTCACCTGCCGCATCCTCATGATAGATCAGACGCAATTCCACACGGGCGCTGTCCAATAAATGCTCTTTCATCAGACCAAGACCGAAATTGAGCCGGACCTGACTGGATACAGGGCTGTCAGGGTAGCGGTGCATGAAATCAGCCAGCTCCCCTGTGACGACAGAATCGGACATACTCATTGAGTGCCATTCAGCCAGAGCCGCGATATTGCTGCCCGGCGCTTCCTGGCAAGCCTGCTGAAAAAGAAGGCCTGCTGCTCCTCGATCCTCTTTGCCAGCTTCCGACAGCCGCCAGGTACAAAGACCGAGATGATACAGTATTTCGGCACGCTGCAGTGAATCTGTAACAGTCGGGAGGAAGCGCCGGTAGTATTCCGCCGCCGCGGAGTATTGCCGCAGGGAATCCTGGCAGATTCCGGCCATATCAAGAAGCGGACGGGGATCTGCAGGTTTGGCGGCAAATTGCTGGGTTAACACGGTAAGCCGCACCAGCAGAGAGGTCGTTTCAGTCGGATTCAACGGATTGAGTCGTTGCAGTTCCGTCTCGGCTCTTTGACCCCAGCGGGACCAGCCGGCCTCCGCGTCCAGAGCCGAAAACAGCGTCGCTGCCTCCCGGTTGCGGCCCGCTCTGGCCATTCCTTTGGCCAGAGTAAACCGGGCGGCGCGGGCAGCCTCCTGATCGGGATAATTCGATATGATTCGCCGTAAAAGGAGAAACCCCTCTTCCTCCCATCCTAAATTCTCGCCGGTTATTCGGGCAAGACGCAGCTCAACCCGTGCGGCCAGCGCATCTTGGGGGAAACGGGAGAGAAAATCCCGGAGAAATATCCGTGCCTGCTTAAAATCTCCCGCCTGAATCGCGGCTTCGGCGGTATAGAGCAATCCCTGTTTCCGAATGCTAACAGCGATACTGTCGCCGCTCACCAGATCCGATAACAGGGCCAGAGCTCTGGCGGGTTCAGAGATAAGCAGCGCCGCGCGACCGGCCCATAAAGCGGCCTCGTTTCTGACATCGGGAGACGACGTCTCCTCCCTGGCCTGAAGCAGCAGCTGGAACGCCTCTGCAGCATTGCCGTTCTGAAAAAGAATCCGGCCCAAGAGCAGGCGCAGCCGGTCCCCTGCGGCGGGACGTTCCCCCGCTATTCTTTCTCTCAGGAGACGCTCAGCCTCAGCGCTCCGGTTTGTCATGACGAGCAGCCTGGACAGGCCCAGCACGGCCTCGTTCCCGGCTTCCGCTCCGCTCGAAGCCGCATCGAGGATGCGCCGATAATCTTGCTCCGCCTTGCTCCAGAGCATTCCATCGGAATGGACAGCGGCCAGATCCAGCAAAGCCTGCCGGCTGTCGGATTCCAGGTAGGGAGCCTCCAGCAGATGCTGGGCGGCCGCTTCCGCCTTTTCCCGCTCCCCCTGTTTTCGGTAAAGCAGGATGAGAGCCCGGGCTGCGTCTGATTTACACTGCGCTTCCGCCTCACTCTCCAGAATGGTGGTATAGAGAGAAGCGGATTTTAGTAAATGTCCTGTCTGGTCATAGAGAACCGCGGCTTTAAGAAGGGCTTCAATCGCCTCGGGGGAGGCCGTATAGTAAGCATACATCCGGTAATAGGAATCAGCGGCCCGTTCCGGCTTCCCCTCCTTCTCAAAGCACTGAGCCAATCGCAGCTGGGCTTTCCCGGCCAGGGGCGAGTCACTATAGTGTGCCACCAATTCCAGATACAGTTTTCTGGCCTCTGGATAGGCTCCCAAATTGAAGCGGCACTCCCCGGCCAGGTACATTGCCTGGTCACGCTTGTGGCTGTAGGGGAAATCGGCCAGAATGTTCTCATACTGAATCAGGGCCAGATCGTACTGTCCTTCCTGAAAAAGCTTCTCTCCGAAATCGAAGGATTTCTGCTCCTCATCCACCTGAGCCAACAGCGGGAGGGCGGAAAGAATGATAATGATACCTATACGGTAGGAATTCAATCGCATGCTGCACCACCATGTATTTGCCGCCAAAGGGAGAAAACAACAAACCCTGTCTTCCGCGGAGGACAGGGTTGTTCAACCAAAGCTTTGTCCAGCTATTCGTCTTTTTTCTTTTTCTTCTTTTCGGCTTCCAGGAGCTGCCGCAGCCGTTTTAGCTCATCCTCTATTTTCACCCGTTCCGAGCGTAGTCTGGAAAGTTCCGAATCGGCCTTCTTCTCATCCTGCTCTCCCGAAAGGATCTTATCGAGCGTTCTCTGCTGTTCATCGGCTCTTCTTTCCAGGGCGGATTTTTCCGTCGCGGAATACTGGCTGAACGGCAGTATACCCAGTCTTACGCCCAGGATTCCCCGCCAGGCGGGATAATTGGGGAAATCCGCAGCTGGAGGCGGATCCAGACTGGTATTCTGATAATTCGATATATCTTCACCTGATAATATCCTCAGATCGATCCCCATCTTGAAGGTCAGCCAGCGGTAGGGTTTGTAATAGACTCCGGCCGTCAAGTAGGAAACGAACTCTCTGCTGTAAGCCGTCTCGGGAGGACGGGCCAGGAAACTTCGGGCATTCAGCTCGGCCGAGAAATCGAAGGTGCCGGCGGGATAGAGAAGACCGGCTCCAAAAAGTATTTCGCTGCTCATGGTAATGGGCTTGGGATCGTTGGGATTGTCGGTCAGCTCCGCCCCCACATCGTTATGATTCAGATATCCGAGATTGGCGTGCAGGGACCAGCCGGCATCGGGAAATCTGACATTGCTGTAATAGGATGCCAGCAGCGTCACCCCCACCTCGAGCGTTCCGGCTGAATATGGTTCGTAGATGATGTTATGGACTGAAGCGGTGGGAATTCTGGCGTAAACACGGCCGCCGAAAAGGTAGGGGCTTTCGAGCGCTCCGAAAGAACCCACCTTGAATCCAAGAAAGATATCGTCAGGACTGTTTCCCTGGCCGTCCAGCACGTTTCCGGATTCATTGTTGGTATCCTGATAGAGAATAGGAGAGAGGTATATCTCCAGGTTTGGATTAATCCCCAGGGTGAAGGAGGTTCTTTCCTGAACGTTCCAGAGCGTATAGGCATTGCCGGCACTGCCGAACTGGGCGATCTTCCCGAAAAAGCGGGTTCCGCTGTACATCTCCAGGTGTCCCTTGGGGAGCACCCGGGCCGACTGCACATAGATGAGTCCGTACCCGCCGTCCTGGGCCAGGGCAGGTGTCATCAGCCCCGCGACAAATACTGTAAACAGCAGTTTTATACTATTCCGTCGAAACATCATCATCCTCCAAAGGCTTTTTAGCTCATCCCCACAGTCTTCTTGTGCTTTTTGGCCACCAGATAATTGGCCCGGAAAAGGGAATCAAAGGTCCCCGCATCGGTCCACCATCCCGACAGGAGATCGAAGGTCATCTTGCCATCCCGGATATAAAAATTATTGACATCCGTGATCTCCAGTTCATTCCTGTCTGAAGGAGTAAGCCGGTCGATGAAGTCGAAGACCCGTTTGTCGTACATATAAATACCGGTGACGGCATATCTGGATTTGGGATTCTTTGGTTTTTCCTCTATATTGACAATGGTTGAATTCTTCAACTCAGCCACACCGAAACGCTCTGGATCATCTACTTCCTTGATGAGGACTTTGGCTCCTTCTCCATGTTGTTTGAAGGCTTCCACCGCTCCCGTGATATTGTCCTCGATGATGTTGTCACCCAGGATAACAGTGATAAGGTCCTCATCCGCGAAATGTCTGGCCAGCCCCAGGGCGTCGGCGATGCCGCCTTCACCTTCCTGATAGGTATAATGGATGTGTTTCAGCCCGAAGGTCTTGCCGTTACCCAGAAGGCGAAGGAATTCTCCCGCGTTCTCACCGCCGGTGACAATGAGGATTTCATCGATACCGGCTTTGACAAGCGTCTCGATTGGATAAAATATCATCGGCTTGTTGTAGATGGGCAACAGATGCTTGTTTGTCACTTTCGTCAACGGTAACAGGCGGGTGCCCAGCCCGCCGGCCAGAACAACACCTTTCATATGTTTCTTTCTCCCCATGATATGTCACTTATTCAAATAGGCGTCTGCGATGACGACGAAATAGATAATCTGAGCGAAAGCCGTGAACCGGGAGAGAAAATCAAAGGCGGATTTAATCCAGTAAAAGGTCGTTCCTTTTAAGACGACCGTATCACCCGGTCTGAGCAGCGGGATCAATCTGGTGTCCGCGGTTTCCAGATACTTCTTGACATCAACCGGGATGATAATATTTCCAAGTTCCTTGTCACTGCGTACGATCCTTACATTTCCCAGTTTCGCATCCTGAAGCGGGCCTCCGGCGAAGGATATCAATGACAGCAGATCGGTATTGTTCGGTATCCAGTACTGGCCGGGGCGCTGCACGAAACCCCAGATGTTTACCGGCACCAGCAGCTCATCTTCTGAACCCATATAATATACGGCCGCCTGTCGCTGGCCCGGTATCTGGGTACGCTGTTCCTGGGAAAATCCGGCCTCTGCTCCAAAAAAAAGCATTATCAAAGGGATATAGAGGATGGGCGTGACCTGTTTTTGTCTCATACCTGCCTCATTGTACGGTGAATGATTGCCAAAGACTTTCCGATCCGCTATATGCTTCGGAACCGACTACGTCAATCCTCCATCTGTAGTCTTTTTCTGAAGTGAGATCTGCCTGACGTGCGGTTCCGTTGCTGTTGTACTGAATCTTTTCCCTGCCGCCGCTGTAGGTGGACTGAACCATACAGATCCAGACAGGTTCCTGGGAAGACTCGTCTACGACGCGAATACAATAAAATCCTGCCTGCGGCTGGTTTGGATCCTCCCAACTGAATTCCGGCCGGCTGGTGTCACCGCCTCCAACTTGGAGATGGTCGGCTTTGTACAGCAGCTGGTAACTGAGGGTATCCGATGGATCGCTGCCGATGCCGTCTGCTGTCAGGGCCTGGGCGTAGTAATAATAGCGCTGGTATGGTTGCACACCCGCATCCTCCCAGGCTGTATCCGGTGCGGTGACCGTCGCTGCTAACGTGAAATTCTCTTCTTCTTGGGAACGGTAGACCCGAAAAGCCGTCACCAGCTCATCCGGGTGCTGCCGCCATTCGACCCGTATGACATTCCCGGCCGGCACTGCATCAATCCCGCTTTCCACTCCCGCCGTGTCAGACGCTGTGGGAATGAGGATAACTGCGGCTGGTTTCCTGCCTCCGGGGCCGGTCCCTGTATTACAGCTAAAGATAAAGAAAGTAACTACTAATAGCAAGAAAAAAGATAGCCTCTTCATGACCGTCCTCCCTACAAGCGAACGCCGCAGCTGAGCCGGTGCAGGTTGTCCAGTTCATGACTGATAAAGGCGTAATCGACGCTGAGCCGCCAGAAATGTAATCCTGCTCCGGCACAGATCCTTCCAGCATCCAGACCGAGACGCAGAGCCAGCAGGTTATACCCGCTGTATTCCAGGCCCCATCTGCTTCGGCCGTGGTAGCGCTTTTCCCTGTCGTGAGCCAGAGTGACGGCTCCCTTGAGGGCTTTGACCGGCTGCCGGTAAGAGACACCCCAGACAAGATTTGCCGGGATTACATCTTCGTGACTGGTGTTCCATCCCAGGGTAGATCCAGCCACATCCCGCAGGGTTAACGCCAGGCTGAAGATCCCGAAATGTTCGTTCTGTAAAAAATCATTCAGGTAGATCCGGCACATGCCGCCCACATCCAGTCCCAGCCCGGTGGCTTCTCCCTCACCCAGTACCTGCCTGAACCACTTGAGGCTGAAGCCAAGAGGGAATTCGACCCGCACCTTTTGCAGGTCCCAGCCCAGATCTATCCGGGTCTGGTTCTGCAGGCCGAAGGAGAAGAACAGGGCGTCCTCCACGTCCGAGATATATCCTTCCGGCAATCCGGTGGGCCGCAAGGATGGATCATGAAACCGGTCCCAGTAGGAATCACCCTGAAGTTCTGAATAGACGGGGATTTCGTCCACCGCCAGGCGGATCCAGTTCACTGCGATCACGGCCTGTCCCTTCAGCGGCAGGGTCAGGCCCAGATGATGGAACTGACCCTGCGGTTCCGATATGGAACCGAACTGGGGGCCGTACATACCCTGCAGGCCGGCTCTGCGCACCAGGGCCAGCCCGGCCGGATTCCAATAAAAGGCACTGCCGCCGTCTGCCACGGCCACAAAAGCTCCGCCCATGGCCAGCGGCCTGGCTCCCAGCCCGATGGAGAGAAAGGAGGCCCCATAATCCCCGGCCCGGGCCAAAATCGGGAGCAGCAGCGCTACGATCACTATCTTCTTTTTCATACCATCTCTATCTCAGTTTGGCTAGTTTACCGGTCACTTCCTGCCATCCTTCCCGGGAACGGGCCCTGAGCTGGAAGAAATAGACCCCGTTGGCAGTGTCTTCTCCCCATTCATCCCGGCCGTCCCAGAAGATCTCGTGGTAGTCGGCTCCGTTCATCTCCACATTCGCAAAGGTCCGTATCAGGGTCCCTGAGACGGTGTATATTTTCAGTGTCGTCTCCAGCGCTTCGCTGGTGAGGATATAGCTGAAAATCGTCGTCGTAACGAAGGGATTGGGATGGTTTCCGAGAAAGTGGATTTCAAGGGTATCGCCGGCTCTGAACGTTATCGCGTCAGAACGCGTGCTGTTGCCATGCACATCCGCCGCCTCGACTTCGAGTGAATGCTGACCCGCCTCAAGCTCAGGCTGATAGATGACCGTCACCCGCTCGGGATCGGTAAGGCTGTCGGGGACGGCATAATCGGTTTCCGCCACTTCAATTTCATCGAGGAAGAGCCGCAGCCTGCCGGGACTCAGGTCCAGCCCGGAAGAATCGGAAAGAGTGATAAGGAAGGCGGGCCGCAGGGAGGTAAAACTTCCCGTGGTGAAGGATTGACGGCGCACCTCGATATTAATTCCCGGCGGAGCTGTGTCGTCACTGCTGCCCAGGCGGAAATATCCCAGGATGGCGCTGTTCACCGTCAGCAGTCCATCTTGTCCGGTACCTGGCTGGGCCAGCCAGGTTCTGCGCTCCGCCTCCCAGCGATAGAGCCGCAGCGCCGTGCTGGAGTCCCCGGGATCAAGAGAGAAGGCAAGCTGTGCTTCCTCCGTCAGAGAAACCGGATCATCAAGTCCTGGCAGATCCAGGAAGAATAAGGTGTCATTCGCAGCTTCAACGGCTGAGCCTAAACCAAGATCCCCTCCCCTGCCCCGTTGAACCCTGAGGACGGTCGCCTGCGGAACGGCTTCGGGGGGAATGTGGATCATCACCCGGCCAGGCAGACCCGCTCTATCCGCCGGACCGCTGCCTTCCTGCGGGGTAACAAGGAAGTGATCCGGCTGCAGCATCCCAATCCAGCTGTTGTTGCCATAGTTACTCTCAGTCAGGCTGGAATCAGGATTCACCGTTACCCGCAGGGACAATGGCTGCGGGCTCTGCGGCGTCAATTGTATCGTCGAAACTGTCTGGCTGTAACCGGCGACGTTAACCGTATCAGTGCCAAGCAAGGAAGCGCTGCTGTCGGCAAAGAGGACCAGAGCTTTCCCGGCCGGTGCTTCGCCGCTATTATAAATCACCGCTTCCAGCTGAGGAGCAGATATTCCTCCAAAGGAAACAGCGTTGATCCTCAGGTCGGCCGCTCCCGGCAGATGCAGCCGCAGCGTGTCACTACTGCTTATGTCTCCCTGGCCGCCGAGGATCCCAATGGCATAGACGATCTCCACTCCGGGATTAAAGGGGCCGGCCGCCTTCAGGGTTCTGTACCTGCCGCTCACAGAGCCGGGGACCATCTCCAGGCTGTCCGGAACCGGCGAAATCAGCCGGCACCAGGCCCGGTCGATCCCCGCTCCATTTTCGATAATTGCCGCAAAGTGGAGAGAATCGCCCCCCTGCGGTTCGGCCGGTATGGTCCGGACAGAATCGAAAAAAGTCACTCCCAAAGAGAATAGTGAAAATCCGTGAGCCTGATAACCGCTGTTTTGGTTCCAGACATGTATCCGAAACCCGGCACGCTGCAGATCGAAATCCTCCGGGAGAGGGATATCAATGTCTCCGGAAGTGGGAAGACTTTCAAAATCGGTGCTGTTCACTGTCTGCCGGTCGGGACGGAACACCTCCGCCCGGGCACTGGATCCACTGGCGGAAGAAGGAACTTCGATCCGGAGCGAGTCTCCCTGCGCCAGAGAGCGTTTCTCAAGCGTGATATCCAGAGTGTCTGATGGGAGGGCCAGTCGCAAAGCCGGATCTCCCAGCAGTGTATACTGATGGACATCTGTCCAGGCCAGGTCGCCCCAGGTCTCGCTCAAATAGTCCCGTTTCGCCGCTGCCAGGAGGGCCCCCAGGGGAGCCCGGGGATTGCGTGAGAGCTCACGGTAAAATTCGGTGATGAGGACATAATCATTATACACCCAGCCCAGGCCGGTCGATCCCCAGAGGGCAACCGCGCCGTGGGGTGAATCCAGAAGGAGCGCCTCGGCAAGACAGGTGCGTCCGCCGGAGAAATCACCGGTGAAACAGGTCATACTGGTGATAAACGGCAGTCTGTCCCGGTTCTGGATCAGCCCCACATCGTCCAGGTCAAGGAGTCCGGCGTCGGCCCAGACGGCTCCGCCGCCGTGGCCGCGAAAATTGACTAGCGCCATCCCGTCTTCCAGATGACGCAGCAGATCTGTGGTGCCTCCAACGTTGGGATCCGACGGATCGCCGGCAAGGTAGAGCCGCTCCGGATGGAACAGAGGCGGCAGCACCTCCCTGATCAGCGTTTCACTTTGGGATTGGAAGGCCGAATTATAGCCGCCGGCCCCGATCAACAGGCAGCGGTTGTTCCAGGCGGCCGGCGGAGCTGTTTCGTAGGACACTGTCTTTCCCACCATCAGCTCCAGATCTTCCCGGTTTTTCACCGGCAGTCTGCCGATGGCCATGTCGGGATTGTAATCGTCCCCCTCCAGGAGCACGTACCAGTGATCCGAAGGAGCGGCCCCGTACTTCACCGTCTGGTAGAAGTAGACGGGAATCTGGTTCCCCTCTGCCGGCGTAAGACGCTGGTTGATGGTGCCGTCTCCCACCAGGAGGACGTACTGCAGGGTATCGGAGCGATGCTCATAGCAGTAGCGTAAATACTCCCGGATGGCGCGGGGATTGGGCTGCCCGTTATTGAACTCATTGTAAATATCCTCCAGCAGAGCCAGGACGATTTGGTGCCCCTGGGAGCGGCGCAGATCGAGCAGGGGAGCCAGCGGCTCGGCGCCGAGAGAGTCTGAGGGGTAAATAACGATGTAATCGGCTCCCAGGGAGCGCTGCCTGAGATCCGAAGGAGGGACCAGGGCCATGGTGTCAGGGGCGAATACAGCCTTTGATGTAAAGGCCAGGTAACGGCCGCAGGCATTCGTGATGCGATCGTCAAAGTGTACGGTGTAAGTGGTGGTATTGGTGCTGTCGGTTACCGGAGTGATATCCGGTTTGAATATCCGGCTGCTCGAGAGTTTGAAAATCTCGATATCCGGATTGCTGAATCCGCCTATTTCAAAGCGGCTTACCATTCCCAGGCTGTTTGCGGGAGGACGGAACTCCAGATAGTCGTCTCCCGCTTCCAGCAGGTGGGGATATTCCACGTCAAACCAATCCAGGAACAGTTGGGAAAGAGCGCCGTCACTGGAATGGTTGACAATGGTCAGCTGGTTGGTTCCCTCTTTCAGGAAGGCGGCGCTGGCTTCTTCGCTGACCAGGAAGAGTTGCTGGTTGTTGCGCCACTCACCGGAACCGACCAGAACCTCATTGACAAAGACATCCACCCGGTTCAGAGTGCCGGTTTCTGAGATGCCCCGAAGCTTGAGCCTGACCCGGAAGGGCGTGAGCGCGTACTCATCGGGAGCGGCAAGCTTAAAGCTGAACTCCCTCTTCTCTCCCCCTGAGATACCGCCGCTGTAGACCCAGTGATCCGCCGGTGCTACTCCCTGTGTATAGTTGAGCCGGTGGAAGGCACCGTCTCGTTCGACATGGAGCGGGAAAGGAGTCGAACGGGGGTAGCGCAGCTCCGACCAATCCACTTCGCCTTCCGAGGCCGATTCCTGCCCGAAACGGAGACCGGGCCCCTCTCCCGCTTCCAGCCAGTATATGTTGCAGTTACTGTAAATATCGAGATGCTTCCTGTCCTGGGAAGCGTCTTCCCACTCCCAGGGCGGCTCGGCAAAAAATTCCACCGCATCCCGGGTGTCCAGCACCCCGTCCTCTTCTCCGGCCACCTGGATGGGGATTTCCCGGCCCCGGCTGATGACGCTCAGTCTGCGGGGATCGAATCCGTCCGGTGCCAGACCGGCCGCTTTAATCACCAGAGCGGGAATCCGCACGATTCCTTCTTTGGAGACCCATATTTTCAGGCGCGGGGCCGCTGTGGACAGGCTGGATAATGTGCCGGATTGATCCGAGGCCGTCCGACCGGGAGCGGCCGCTAATCGGCTCTCCAGGAGTGGCGGAAGCGGAGGATGGATCTGTTTGCTGTCCGCGCCCCGGATCTGAAAGACAATCCGTGTGACAGGTTTATCGTTTTTGCCGGGGACATAACTCAAACGCACCTGGAAGAGGTATCCCCCCGATATCCGTCCCAGCAGTTCCTTTTTCCAGGTCAGACCGGAGGGAGTGATATCCGGTTTTACCGGTTCATCCAGACCCAGCGGGATATCTTCCAGCGCCGCGATTCCGGCTGCGGCAGCCCGATCGGATTTGACCAGTCGGAGCAGGGAGACTGAAAGCGCCGTATCACGAGCGGTGAAAAAGAGGTTGCGCCTAAGGATTGGCTGAAAGAGAGAACCGGAGTTTCCCACCGCCGCCGCTTCAGGCAGGGGGACGGCAACTTCCAAAGATAGCGCCGAGGATTTATTGTGCCGGGAAGCGGACTGGGTCACACCCGTTCCGGGGATGGAAAGCAGGCCGGCACATAATAAAAATCGAACAGTATGTGATATCCGCTGAGTCATTATTTTTTTTTGATTAAATTCTCCGCTCTGGATAATTCCTCTAGCTGCGCCGTAATCCGGCCTGAATGGCGCTTTTTAACATATCGAAGTCAAGCCCCCGCACGATCTCCCCGTTCTCGGCCAGAGAGATGGCGCCGGACTCTTCAGAAACAATGATTACCAGGGCGTCCGACTCTTCGGTCATGCCGATGGCCGCCCGGTGTCTGGTCCCGAACTTGTATTCCAGCCCGGTATTTTTGGAAAGCGGCAGAATGCATTTTGCCGCCTCGATGACATCGTTCTGGATGATAACAGCGCCGTCATGCAGAGGTGAACGAGGATTGAAGATCGACACGATGAGAGCCGACGTCACCACGGATTGAACTTTCATTCCTGTTTCCACAATCGTTTTCAGTCCCGTGTCCCGCACCAAAACGATGAGTCCGCCGTAGCCCCGGCGGGAGAGCTCCACCGCCCCCCGCACGATCTCACTGATCACTTCACTGGTCTGTTCTTTGGTAAAAAAGCGGATGAATCGGTTTTGACCCAACAGGGTGAGCACCCGGCGCAGTTCGGGCTGAAAGAGGATGACGAAGGCCAGCAGCCAGATGGTCTGCAGGCTGCGGAAAATCAGGGACATGCCCTGCATGTGCAGCGCCTGGGTGATAAAGGAAACCAGCAGAATGATAAGCAGCCCGATAAACATCTGCACGGCCCGGGTACGGTACATGAGAAAGTAGGTCTTGTAGAGTACATACGAGACCAGCAGAATATCGAGAATATCGATGATACCTACCGGTAAAAATCCAATGTGGAAAATTATGACGTTAATATCCATGGATTATCCTGTCTCCCGTTTAGAGATCCGGTCGGCCACGCACAGCGCCTGCACCGTTTCCTTGACATCGTGCACCCGGAGTATTTGCGCGCCCCTCACGGAACTGGCTACCGCAGCCGCCAGAGACGGCACCAGACGTTCGTCCTCGGGCAGGTCAAGCAGCCACCCCAGGCATGATTTTCGGGAAATTCCCATCAGAAGCGGACGGCCCAATCCCCGCAATTCATCCAGGCGCCGGATAATGGTGAAATTATCCGGCCGCTTCTTGCCGAAACCGATCCCCGGATCAAGGATGATTCTATCCCGGGATACACCCGCATCCAGAGCCGTTTCCATACTGGAGGCCAGGCCCTGGTAGATAGCTCCCATGATATCTCCCCCCAGGGGATCGGACTGCATGGTCCCCGGTGTGCCCTTCATGTGCATCAGGATCAGAGCCGCGCCGCTCTTCGCGGCCAAAACGGCCATGCGGGGATCACTGCGCAATCCGCTGATGTCGTTGATGACGGAGGCCCCCGCTTTTAGGGCGGCCTCGGCTACTTCGGATTTCCTCGTATCGATGGAAAGCGGTACACTGGTCGCCCCGTGGAGCTGTTCGATTACCGGGATGACCCGTGCCAGTTCTTCCTCGATACCGACGGGCTCTGCCCCGGGACGGGACGACTCCCCCCCGACGTCGATAAAATCCGCTCCCTGTGCAGCAAGCTCCAGACCTCGCTCAACGGCTTTATCGTGATCCCGGTAGCGGCCGCCGTCGTAGAAGGAGTCTGGAGTAACATTGAGAATCCCCATGACATGGGTCTTGTGGGAAAGATCTACTTCTCTATTGCCAAGCATCAGCGTAGGGGGCGCGCCAGTGCGATAGGATCCCAGCAGTTGGAGACATGACGCTGCCAGGGCCGGCGGCAGGATTTCTTTACCGCTGCGGCTCAGTGACTGTAGCATGTTCGTGATGATAATGAACGATCTGGAGGCCGGGGACTCCGGACGGACCACTAATGCGGGAATCTCCTCAGAAACCATCGCCGGGATCGATCTGAGCACGTCTGCATCAATGTCCTCTCCGACGAGCACCCATCCCTCCTCCGGGCTGGCTGCCGGGACCGGTCCCGCTTCCATTTCAGCCAGCCGTTCCGCGAGCTCATCCGTGTCGCAATAATGGAACAGGCGCAGCGTCATTATTGTTCATCCCCGTGCAGCAGCTGATAGAGATTATCCACCGCCTCATTCGCGTAGGTATCATCCATACCCTGGCGGCGTTTTATCCGTTCCCGGAAGTAGTGTATGGCCTGCTCTTTATGTCCGGCCTCCATTTCTATAACGCCAAGGTAGAAATAACTGTCGGCATGATCATCGAGTTCAATCGCCCGGTGAAAGAAACGGGCCGCTTCCTCTCTCCTGTCGCTGTTGAAGTAAGCGATCCCCAGATTGTAGTAGGCCTCAGGGTATTGAGGATCAATCTCGAGCACCCGCTGATAGGTGGTGATGATCCGGGACACATCACCCTTCAGGACATAGATCTTGCCCAGAGCCATGAGCGCGTCCAGGGAGACGGGATTTATCCTGAGTATCTTCTCATACACATCTTCCGCTTTCTTCGTTTGGTTGCGGAAATAGTAGATATCCGCCGCGGACAGGGAGGCCTCCAGAAAAGCAGGATTCAGTTTCAGGCAGCGGTTCAGGATGGCGAGGCGGCTGCGAAAACCCAGATCCCGGAAACGGGAGGGGTGCAACCGGCTCAGCTCCAGCAGTACCCGGGGATCATCAGGCCTGATTGAATAGGCCTGCTTTACGAATCGCTCACCTTCATTGAAACGGCCTTTCTGAATGTACAGTCTTCCCAGCAGCCGCAGTGCTTCAGCGCGGAAGGCACCATCCCGGCGTAATTTCCGCAGGGATTCCTCCGCTTCCTGATAGAGTTCATCCGGAAGACGGCCCGTCCCTTTTGAGCGCAGTCCCAGCCGCACCAGAACCCGTGCCAATCCCAAGGAAGCGGGACGGCATTCCGGAGAGGATGCGAGCTCCTCCCGGTAGGCCCTCTCGGCCGCTGTTACATCTCCGAAGAGTTCCCGGTGCAGCCCCCGGCCCAACCGGTGCCAATCATCACCTTCCGGGATAACCGGGATAAGAGAATCCGCGGCCGCCGATACCGGCACCTGTTCAGCGGAGAGTCGATCCGCCAGACGGTGAAAGCAGGCTTCAGCATCCCGGTAGACCAAAGTATCGTTCGCGTTGAGGATGGTC
Source organism: uncultured bacterium (assembly GCA_964621645.1). Taxonomy (GTDB): domain Bacteria; phylum Zhuqueibacterota; class QNDG01; order QNDG01; family JAGLOF01; genus CAZUMH01. The sequence continues at coordinate 26,319 of CAZUMH010000006.1, read as the reverse complement.
TCTTCGCCTTTCACCCGGACAAGGCTCCAGTCGAGGACAGCCTTATCCGATAATGTTTGTCGGACGTGTATCAGCAGCAGCTGATCTACTCCGGATCGTTCGGCATAGCGTCTGGCACCAGCGGCAGTACTCAGGGAATCTTCGACCACCATGCCTGTTTGACTCAGCAAGGGCCGGATAATGATCTGTTTGGGTGGAGCGGATCTCAAACTGAGACCTGCGGCCCAGGCAACGGAACAGGCCAGGTCTTTATTATCGGAGAGGAGAGGCAGGACCGTAAAATGCCCCGTTCTTTCTCTCTGACATGATACATTGAAAAGGGACAGTACTGCAGCGGAGATAAGGACAACTCCTGTTACACGGCGGGGAATGCTCTTCATCATGATTGAAGGATGATACCTCCTCAACAGGCTTCCTCCTGTAAAGAGAATTCCGAGTGACTTCACTGCTTACCCCCGTAAAGCTGTATAGTAAAAACGGACCGGACGGCTCCGTATCACCCTATTTCTTCTCTTTTTTTGTTCCGGATCCGCGTTTCCTGGCGGATTTGGTTTTCTTTTCCCCGGTCTCCTCCTTTTTGACGGCTTTCTTGCGGGGCAGCTTTTCTCCATTGAACAGCCGGTCCAGCTCTTCACCGTCCAGGATTTCCCGTTCCAGCAGTGCTTCGGCAACCCGGTGCAGCGTGTCCAAATTTTCTTTTATCAGTTTACGGGCCAATGTATCCGCCTTGGCAACCATCCGTTTCACCTCTTCATCGATGAGTACGGCCGTATTTTCACTGTAATCCCGGTGCTGGCTGATTTCCCGTCCTAAAAAGATCTCTTCGGATTTCTTCCCGAAAGTGACCGGACCAAGCTTTTCACTCATGCCCCACTCGCAGACCATCTTGCGGGCCATCTCCGTGGCTCTCTCCAGATCGTTGCCCGCCCCGGTGCTCTGTTCGTTGAAGACAATCATCTCCGCGGCCCTGCCGCCCAGCATATGGGCCATGATGCCCTGGCAGTAGGTTTTGGTATAATTATGCTTCTCGTCGATGGGGAGAAAAGAGGTCACTCCCAGAGCCCTGCCGCGGGGGATGATGGTAACTTTATGCACCGGATCTGATCCGGGGATAAGCTTGGAGACAAGCACGTGTCCGGACTCATGATATGCGGTGTTTTTCTTTTCATCTTCGGTGATCACCAGACTGCGGCGTTCCGCGCCCATCATTACCTTATCCTTGGCCTCTTCCAGATCGACCATGAGTACCTGCTTGCGGTCTCGCCGGGCGGCGAGCAGCGCAGCCTCGTTCACCAGATTGGCCAGATCAGCTCCGGAAAAACCGGGAGTGCCCTTGGCCAGGACGGACAGCGTCACATCTTTGGACAGAGGGATCTTGCGGGTATGCACTTTCAGAATGCCTTCACGGCCCCGCACATCGGGCCGATCCACCACTACCTGCCGGTCGAAACGTCCGGGACGAAGTAGGGCCTGATCAAGCACATCGGGCCGGTTGGTGGCGGCCAGAAGGATGACGCCCTCGTTGGACTCGAATCCGTCCATCTCCACCAAAAGCTGGTTCAGTGTCTGTTCCCGCTCATCATGTCCTCCGCCCAGTCCGGCGCCGCGCTGCCTCCCTACCGCGTCTATTTCATCGATGAAAATAATGCACGGCGCGTTCTTTTTGCCCTGATCGAAGAGATCCCGCACCCGGGAAGCCCCCACACCCACAAACATCTCCACGAAATCAGCGCCTGAAATGCTGAAGAAAGGCACCCCCGCCTCACCTGCCACTGCCTTGCCCAGCAATGTCTTGCCGGTACCGGGAGGCCCCAGCAGCAACACCCCTTTGGGAATCCTCCCTCCCAGAGCCTGAAATTTCTCCGGTTCTTTGAGAAAATCGATGATCTCACTCAGCTCCATCTTGGCCTCATCGGCGCCGGCCACATCGTCGAAAGTAACCCGGGAGATATTTTCCGAGAGCAGCTTGGCCCGGCTCTTGCCGAAACTGAAGATCCCTTTTGCTCCTCCTCCTCCTCCCTGCATACGCCGAATGAAGAAGAAATAGAGAAAAATGAAAAAGACCCAGGGCAGCATGGGGAGGATGAATCCCCACCAGCCGGCGGATTTGTTCTCAAAGCTGTATTTGATTCCCTGTTCCGTCCACTGCTGCAGCATTTCCCGGTCGATGAGGGGCAGATTTGTCTTGAATTTCTTATATTTGATTGTCGTTCCGTTCTTCACCAATGTCTCTTCATAAGAGAGTTGGCCGTGCAGGACATTGTCGATCACCGTGACCCGGTCCACCGCTCCTGCCTGCACCAGCTGCTCGAAATTGGGATAATAGTCTATCTCGACCTCTCGTTCCCTGCCACCGTTGAAAATACTGACAACATAGATTACCACGACGAAGAGCAGGACCCAGAAAAAGAGAGCCCGGGACATCTTCTTCCATTGAAACTTATCACCATCCGGCGATTTCTTTTCAGGCATCAGTCTTCCTTTTTGCTAACCATTATTACTCTGTCATGATATTCAATTCCATCACCCGCCGTGTCTCTTTCGTGATCCGGAAGCGATGATCGATACGAAAGCCCAATACAGCCACAATTTCGTCTCCGGCGGTCAGCAGAGGGATGCGGCCTCGCTGAAAGGCCGGCACCTTCTCGTCGATGAAAAAATCATGCAGTTTTTTCTTTTGATTCATCCCCAAAGGAACAAACCAGTCACCCGGTTTAACGCTCCGCAGATTCAGGGGTGCCTCCAGGCGGTCAAAATCCACGTATTCAATGTCGCGACCGGCATTAAAGGGAGGGAGAGCCTCTCTTTCCAGAAGCCGCAGCCGCAGCCGCAGGCCGCTCTCAGGCAGGTCCACCTCATCTCCCGGATGAACCCGACAGGACCGAAGCCTCTTGCGGCTCTGCGAAAAAAGCACGCTGCCGCCGCTCTTCCAGACGTGGACAGCTCCGGGGAGATCCAGACAGGTGCCGCTCCTCCCCTGTTCAATCAGGTGTAAAAGCCTCTCGATAGTCTGAAATCCGGGAGCTCCACGATCCGGTCCCAGCTTTTCCAGAACAGCTACCAAGATGCCTTTTTTCACGGCTTTAAGATACGCTGAAAAATGATAAATATCAAGCAAAACCTCCCCGTTCCGGCTCCGGCTCAACACCGCCCCCTCCGCTTCTTGCACCTCTTCCAGGAGCAGCTCCTCCACTTCCGCCAGATGCCCGGCACTGCGGCAGATTCTGTCCGTCACCCCCGCTCCGGCGGCCTCCCTCAGCGCCGGTATAACGACATGCCTGAACCGGTTTCGCAGGAACATATCCTGCCGGTTGGTTTCATCCTCAATGAAATCGAGTCCTTCCGCCCCGGCGTAATCCAACAGCTCTTCTTTTCGTGCAAAAAGCAGTGGATGGATAATGTTCCCCCGCTGAGGCTGCATCCCCCGCATTCCCCGCAGACCCGACCCCCGGGCCAGATGCATCAGCACGGTCTCTGCCTGATCATCCGCCTGGTGCCCCAGTGCCACCTTGTGGAATCCAAGGGATCGTCTCACCTCCTCCAGAAATTCGAAACGGACGATTCTGCCGGCCTCTTCAAGGGAAAGTCCTCGTTCCCGGGCCAGATCGCCGACCGGACGCTTTTCTATACAGCAAGGCAGGGACCAAATCCCAGCCAGGCGGTGTACGAAATCTTCGTCCCGATCAGCGCTTTTGCCGCGAAGACAGTGGTTTAAGTGGGCTACCGTCAAGGAAAGGGAGAACGTCTCAGAAAATCTCCGGAAGAGTTCAGCCATCACCACGGAATCGACTCCACCTGATACGGCGAGAACGATTCCATCTCCCGGAGCAAGCAAATCATGCTGCTTAATGTAGGCAAGGAAGCGTGCTTCCAGATCAGCCATTCGATCCTCCGCCAACGGCAGTAGGGCGGATAAACAAAGAGGCCTTTCTACCGGATCTAGAAAGGCCGCCTCATATATACCCCCTCTTCTTGTAGCGGTGCAGGGATTCGAACCCCGGACACGCGGATTATGATTCCGCTGCTCTAACCAGCTGAGCTACACCGCCAACCGAGTTGAAAATTTACGGTTTATTGCCTTTAAAGTCAAGTATTTTATCAGCCCTTCACCGAAAATATATGCCTCACGCGGGGGCCGGGAAAGACCTTGACAATAAACCGGCGGAAACGTACTTTATCATGGTATGGGTGCATTGCTCACAGGAAAATATCAGCGGGGACTGCCGGTACTCGTCCTTTTTATTCTGTTCATCGCGGGATGCAGCCTTTTGACTCCCGAGAAGGATGCCTCCTTCCCCCGGCTGCCCTCGGTTTCGGCAACCGCCGTCCCGGACTCGATCACCAGTCTCCTCCGCATCGATGCCGCCATTCTCACACTGCGTTTCGCGGCCAACCGGGGGGACTGGTCCATTACCCTGTCCGAGGAAATGCAAGAGACGATCTATAACGGTCTGTTGACCATCTATCAGGCCCGGCACCTGGCCACCCGGGACAGCGTCATGATCATCCACCACATCCATGCCTCTCCCGCACCGGATCCCTATAATATTATCGTAACGTATGACAGCAGCGCCTCATGGGACGAGGCCTGGCGCGAAGGGGACATCCTGACCGGCGAGGCGGAACTGGACTCGCTCATCCTGCGGTACCACCTGACCCTGACGGTCTACTACAACTGGGAACCGGATCGGGGAGCCATTCTTACGCTGGCAGAACCGCTGAACACGTTCGCGCTCTCTTTCTGTTTCATGGATATTGCCAAAATCCGTCAGGCCTGTCCTCTCCGGACGGTGAAAAATACCGATATCCACGCGGCTTATAAGGAAAATTACTGGGATTTCTTCTTTTGCAAGGACAGTAACGCGGGATATCTTCTTTACCGTTTCCGTGTCTGGAAGGACGGCGAGGTTTCTCCTATTTAGGGTTGATCGCGGGATGGATTAATCCGGGATTGGTATATGTTCCTGCATCGCATCAGAAATCGACTGGTAGTCATGTCTGTCTCTCTGGTGGTGCTCTCGCTTCTGTTCAGCGGCAGACTGGTCTACTGGTCCCTGCGCAGCAGCCTGGAAAATGAACTGGGCGGAAAATTGGAAGCCGTGGCCCGCGCCGCCAGCGTGCTCTACTCGGCTGAAGAGTTAACCCTGCTCGGCCAAACCCCCGGCCCCCGGGCCAGGAGCGGTCTTTTAGGCAATCTGGAAAAGCTGCGGCAGGTTACCGAAGTAGAGCGTATTTATCTTTTCAGCGACTATACACATCCTATTCTGGATACGGATACTGCCGGTATCTGGCCCGATGCCTCCTTCCAGCTGCAGTTCTACCGCAGCGAAGTGGGACGGATCTATCAGGGAGAATCATCTCACTCGCCCCTCTATCATGACGCCGCCGGCAATCCCCGCATGCTGGGATTCGCTCCTCTTTCTTTCTCGGGGGAGATAGCGGGAGGCGTGGCGGTGGACGGCAGTGCCGCTTTTCTGGCCGGGCTTGATGCCCTTAAAAGTAAACTGCTGCTGACGGGTCTCGTCGCCGTCGTCCTCGCCATGATTATAGCGGTAATTACAGGGGGGACAATAAGCCGCCCCATTATGAAACTGGCGGCGCTATCCCGGCGTATTGCCAAGGGTGACTACAGCCTCCCCATTACAGTCGGCGGCGGCGGAGAACCTCACCAGCTGGCGGAAACCATGGAGACGATGCGCTCCGCCGTGCTGGAACGGGAACGGGAGCTGAAGGCAATGCTATCCGGTATCGCCCATGAAATTCGCACTCCTCTGAGCGGGATCGAACTTTTCTGCGGATTATTGCGTGACTCCATCCCCGTTGAGAATGACAAAGCCCTCGATCAGCTGGAAAGGATCGTCAGGGAAGTGCGGCAGCTGGGTGGTATTGTTAATCATTTTCTGGAATTCGCCAGGCCCAGGGAACCAAACAGGCAGCCCTGCTCACTCTCTGCAACGATCGAAGAGTGCCGCCAGCTGCTGACAGACAGGCTCCAGAGCGCAACGGTAACGGTACGCGTTCCCGGCAATCGGGAAGACGCCAAGATCATGGTCGACCCGGACCATCTGAAACGGATTCTGTTGAACCTGATGCAGAACAGCATTCAGGCCATGCCTCAGGGAGGGACCATATCGTTATCCTGGGAAACCGAAAATAGCGACTGCCGGCTTTTCATAGAGGACAGCGGCCCCGGCATTCCCCGGGAAGTAAGAGACACGGTCTTTCAGCCTTTTTATACTACCCGGGAAAAGGGGATCGGTCTGGGGCTTTCCATCGTAAAAAATCTAGTAAAAAGCAACAAAGGCGAAGTGAAAATAGTGCGGTCAGACCCGAAAGGGACACGGTTCTGTGTCCGTTTTCCCCTGGCCGGATAACACGGGTAACTCATGATAGAAGCGGAAGGAGCTGGACTGGATGGAAAAAGACGCGAAAATGTCTCTTTCAGTACTGGTGGCCGAAGATGATGAAACCCTGAGGGACGGCATACACCAGATTTTACACCAGTCCGGATATGCGGTGACCTCGAAAGAAAGCGGCGAAGCGGCGCTGAAGGAGTTGAGGAAAACCTCGCATGATCTTCTGATCACGGACCATCGAATGGCCGGTATGAATGGATTGGAGCTGCTGGGGCGGAGCCGGGAACTGCAGAAAAATCTTCGGGTGATTATTATTACCGCCTATGGCACAGTGGACTTGGCTGTCGAAGCGATGAAAGCAGGAGCCGACGATTTTATCTGCAAGCCTTTCTCAAAAGAAGAACTCATCATGCGGGTGAAACGTCTGGCAGAGCTGCTGCAGCAGCAAAAAGAGGTCAGCCGTCTGAGTGAAGAAAACGCCTATTTACGCCGGGAAGACGACGTACGTTTCAACTTCGGTGAGATCGTGGGTGAATCTCCTCCCATGCGCACCCTCTATGGCACCATAGCCAAAATATCTCAAAGCGAAGCTTCGGTTCTCATCAGCGGAGAAAGCGGCACCGGCAAGGAACTGGTCGCACGGGCAATTCATAAAAGCAGCCCTCGCCGCCAGGGGCCCTTTATTCGGGTTAATTGCGGAGCACTGGCCGAGGGCGTGCTGGAAAGCGAGCTCTTTGGACATGAAAAGGGAGCCTTCACCGGTGCCCTGAGGACCAAGAAAGGCCGTTTTGAACTGGCAGATCAGGGCACCTTGTTTTTAGACGAGATCGGAGATATCCCGCCGGCAACCCAGGTAAAATTGCTACGTGTCCTGCAGGAGAAAGAGTTCGAGCGGGTGGGCGGTGAAGAGACCCTGCGGGTGGATGTCCGGGTCATCGCCGCTACCAATCGCGACCTGGCCCGGGAAGTCAAAGAAGGCGGATTCCGGGAAGATCTCTTTTACCGCCTCTTTATTCTGCCGGTGCACCTGTCTCCCCTGAGAGAGCGCAGAGAGGATATCCCGCTTCTGGCGGCTCATTTCCTGGGGCAGTTCAGCATAAACCGCACCGCCCCTCCCATGAAGCTTACGGATGACGCCGTTGCCGCGCTCACGGCCTACCACTGGCCCGGCAACATCAGGGAATTGGGCAACGTTCTTGAGCGGGCGGTGGTGCTCGCCAGCGGTTCCGAAATCGATGCCTCGGACCTGCGATTCCTTCTCAATCCTCCAAAAGGCACGGATGTTGCTGATGACTCTCTCGATCTGGAAGCCCGTCTGGCTGCTCTGGAGAAGAAAATTCTGGAGCAGGCCCTTAATGCCAGCGGCGGTGTAAAAGCACGGGCCGCCCGGCTGCTGGGCCTTAAGGAAAGCACGCTGTATTATAAGCTGGAAAAACACGGGCTGGTTTAAAAGTATGGGAGAGGAAATGAAACATTTTCTCACATCGGCCAGCTTCCTGATATTGTTTCTATTTATTTTAGGGGAGCATACACAGGCACAGGACATCTGGGAGGCCAGAGCGGAAAAACTGGCTCACATTGAGGCGCGCCTCGATTCATCCCGGGCCCTGCTTGACTCACTGCAGGACCAGGGACGTTCCCTGGCATTAGCGGTTAATCTTCTCAAGGAAAAAGAACAGCTCTCATCTTCCGAACATAATCGCCTCGAAAAACTGATGCTTCAGATAGACCACCTGAGTTATACCGTCGGACTCGAACGGAACCGGATGACCCGCATACATCTCGAGAGGGAGAGTGTGCTCCAAAAAGATCTGGCGGATCTGGAAAGCGCCATCGACAGCCTGATAACCAGACTGGAACAGACTGGATCGGATGAGAAGCGGATCCTGCAGGGAAGACTGGTGGAGATGCTTGGCTATAAAAAGGACTGGCAGGGAAAACTCACCCCCGCAGCCGCAGGCGAAATCTCATTCGCGGCCATCGAGGCCAATCCGGATGACTCTTCCCGTCTCCTGCGTCTTAAAGGGGATCTGCTCATGGACAGAATAGACTGGCTACATCAGGAAGGCCGGGCTACCAAAGACCGCATCGGGAAACTTCGCTCAGAGGTACGTTTGCGTTCCCGTCTGGATGAGTTGGGTCAGGATATGGCTCTCTTCAATGAAGAGGAAGAACTGAGCGGCCGGGCCGCCGCTGATCCCGGCTCCAACCAGAGAGAATCTAATGCCACCCTGAACCTGGACGGCAAAGCCTATTCTCAGACGTTAGCCCCCATCTATCCTTCCGATCTGACAACCCTGCGCTATCTGCTCACCGCTCCCTATCCGGACAATATTACTGATCTAAAAAAATGGATTGATCTCCTCTCCCGCTATCAGACTTCACTGGAACGTTCGGCCGACAGTCTTGGAACCAGGGCCCAGTGGTTCTACAAGCATGCGGACGAAAAATCGAAAAAGTAATTATGACAATACGGTTGCGGCAGGTCCTGATCGTTAGTTTGGTTGTGATCCTGCCTCTTTCATGTATGGCTCAGAACCGCTGGCAGCGGGAATCACGCCTTACTCTGGGCTGGAAACACGATTCCAATATCTTCGAATCCGAGGGTGATTCGGTAGGAGCGGGAGGCCCCCAGGTTTCACTGTACCTCTCGCTTTTTCACCGCAAGGCCAAGAGCAGTCTGCGCCTTGACTACCGAGGCGGCACGGAAATCTACCAAAATCACAGAGAAGAGACCCGTCTCGTACAAGACATCTCGGCTGTGGGAACGCTGCCCGCGGGAAAGAACTGGATCTGCAGCGCGCGGGCCGGAGCCAGAGTCAAATGGTATCCCCAGCTGAGGTGGGGGTACACCCGCCTGCAGATCAGCCCCGGTCTTTATCGCTCTTTCACCCCTGGCGTGAGTATTTCCTTTTTGGGAATGCTGGCGGTCATGAACTATTCCGGTTCAACCTATTATGATAATCGTGAAACGGGAGGAGGCCTGGCCGCTCATCTTCGTCCCAATCGGAACCTGCTGTTCTCGCTGGAAACGATGCTCTCCTTAAGAGTGTATGACCGGCCCGCCTGGCAGTATAACACGACAGACTTCTGGGCCATCGCAGCGGATAAACAGCAGGATGTCTTTATGGACCTCAATGTTACCGGCGAATGGCGCGGCCCCCTGCTGTTTCGCTTCGCCCTGGGATTCAGAAGACAGTCATCCAACAGTTTCGGGTACAGCTTCTGGCAGCCGTTGCTCTCCCTGCAGACAGCCGTCGATCTGGGGGCGGGAGTCGTGTTTATGCTGCACGGTTCCCTGAGGACGCGCCACTACGATGACCGTCTCGACCCGGCCCTGCTGACTAGACCCGGCGGCGAGTCAGAAGAAAACACCTTCCTGCTCCTGGATTTCTCCCGGGATATCCGTTCCGGCCTTACGCTGCACGTGCGCGGCGGGCGTTATCAGGATGAATCCCCTCTGGCGGGCCGTTATTATAATAAGAATATAATAACCAGCAGTCTTTCCTTCCGTTTCTAGAGCATCGAATATTCGAAGAATCCTCGATTTTTGGAGGATTTTCACCCCGTTTATCCCGGTTTGGTTATTCATCTTTTAAAAAAAAATATTTTTTTCTTCATCGTAAAAGTTCATACCTTTTACCATAATGAGGCGGCCATACTCCGCAAGGCCCGGTTTCTAAATGTTGGACACGACCGTGTCACGGGCCGGGGCGAAACGCCGATGGTAATGGCACGTTCATTGTATCTGGATCATGCAGTGAGAATAAGAACGAGGAAAGGAATACTTCATGAAACGCATATTTTTTGTTTTTCTGCTTTTCTTCTTCCTCTTCTCAGGCCTTGTCCAGGCGCAGTATTTTAATGAGACGGTACTGGAAAGGACCTTTGAGGAGAACGGTTTTTTCTTCCGGCCCTCCTGGATTAATCCCTACGGACTGGACGGATTCGGGACCAGCGCTCCCGGACTGCTCTCTCATCCTCTCCTGGATCTGCAGGTAAATCCCGCCTTCGCGGCTTCCGACAGTTTGCTGGACGGCTATACCTATCTTAATTTCCGCAACACCGCTCCGGTCAAAATGGATGAGTATTACTATCCCCTCTATTATCGCTGTTATTACCTTCCTTCCCCCTATTTTCAGAATCAATCCAAAGAGGAACTGGAGCCGCTCATCTCCCTGGCCACCTTCTTCCGTCCGTTTAAAATAGGACGGCACTATCTTACCCTCGGTCTTACTTATCAGGCGATTTTCAAGGATGAGGGGTATTATTCAGTGCCCCAGTCCATTTATCGCTCTTCCCCGGGATATGACTTCGCCGGCAATAAGACAGCCGAGGTAGCGGATGCTGACATCACCGATCGGTATACCGGCCGGGACGATATGCACAACGCCGGACACTTCATCACCCTCTATTCCGGCCTGCCCCTGAGTAATAAAATGATGGTAGGGATAAAAGCAAGTACCGTGCTCTTCAACCGGGACGGAGGTTACGGCAACAGCTACCAATGGGACAACGGGATGAGCAGCGACGAAATGTCCCGCTATTCGTCAAGCGAAACGAGGGATCAGGGCTACTCCCACTGGGAGCTGGCTGCCGGCCTCAACGTCATAGCCTCAAAGGCCACTCGGCTGGGCTTTTCCGGAGGCATCGTCTCAGGCCAGGCGGATCAGGATCTGGAGCAAACCAATTCTTCTCTGTATCAGCATGGGATCGTTGGGACAGGAACAGACTGGAGCTGGTACGATCAGGCCGGTTCCACCATTCAATCCTGGGGACATACTGGACGCTTTGTATACGGCGGCTTCAATCTTTCGACGGAAATGAGCGGCGGACGCACCCTCTTTTTCTACTATCGTCTGGGCCGGCAAACGGTGGACATCGATCTGGCTTCCCAGATAGCCGATTCTTCCTCCAGTGATTACTACTACTCCTCGACGGATTGGACGTCCACCTCCACCTCCGCATACCATCTCTATGACGACCGCACCGGTGACGGAAGCAAAAAAGGCTGGCTGCACCAGGCCGGTATCTACCTGCGCTGGCGCCTGTCTGAACGGGCCGGGATACATTTCGGCCTCAACCTGCAAGACGCCAGCACCGAAACGCTTACCCGGGAAGAGGTAATGGCCGATCGGCTGTCCACGTACTACTATGAAAGCACCAATTACAAGAACGAGTATTCCCTTTCAATCCTGGAAAAAAAGACCCTCAACTGGACCATGATCTCACACGCCACTACCGTTAACATCCCGGTGCTCATCCGGTACACTATCTCGCCCAAGGTTCTCTTGACTTTCGGTATCAACCGCAATATGTCCCGCTGGAAGGTTGAGGAAGAGACACTGGCGCTTTTTGATTATCGCGAACAGACCGAGGATGGAATATACAGTAAAAAGACGGATTTCGGGGAACGTTACCACCAGCCCGACCAAATTGAGACCGATGTGACCACCTCTGTGCTGGCAGGGGTGACCGTGAGTCCATCTGATCATCTCAGGATACGGCTCCTCACCGTTCCCCGTTTCACCAATACCTGGCAGGGCACCACCCTGAGTCAGTTTCAATGGTGGCTTGATTTCGAACTGATAAACTAAAAAGCGGTGTTCATGTATGTATAAAAAATTGAAAATTGATAGTAGAGTCCTCGTTCCAATCATCGTGGGGTTGTTATTTCTTTCTTGCGATACACTCAAGGAACTCATCTGTCCGGAGCCCGGAGATACATACAGCTTCGCAGCCTTCGACTCAACAAGTACCGAAATTGCCAAAGGCTGGTTACGCCTGGAGATTAATTCGGACGGGAGTGTGCGGGGTACCTGGGAAATAGAAGCCGTGGGATCTCCCCAGAATGTCGGTCCCATGATCGGGAGCGACTCTCTTACAGGATTCCGAACCGGAGACAGTCTTTTGATTGAGCTCAGGCCTGATTACAGAGACAACAATCTCAGTCTCATCGGCAGAATTGACGGCCGCTTGCTCACGGGATCATGGACCAGCATCGGATTCGCCGGCCCCATGGCCACCGGTACTTATAAGTGCTTAAAGACTGAATTAGTTCCTTTCCTCAGATAACAGGGAGGTTAGCAATGAACAGCAAGAATGTGTTTTTCATCCTGATCCTGGCGATGCTTGCCATTATTTTCGGCTGCGCCAGAAACTTTTCCCCGGTGATCGAAGACACCGTTCGTTCGAACACCACTCTGGAAAAGGAAATATCCACCGCGGCCAATCAATTCGGTATCGAAATTTTCCGAAGGATTGCGGAAGCAAAAACGGATTCCAATCTCTTTATTTCTCCCCTCAGCATCTCCTTTGCTCTGGGGATGGCATATGACGGTGCCGCCGGAGCCACGGCCGATTCCATGGGCCAGGTGCTTGGGTATGGCACCCTAACCCGGGAAGAGATCAACCAGACCTATCTCAGTCTTATGACTTTTCTCTCCGATCTGGATTCCCGGGTTATCTTCACCGTGGCCAATTCCGCCTGGATTCGGGAAGACTTTCCGGTGAAGGATGATTATATCAGCACCCTGGAAACCTATTTTGGAGCGGAGATCGCGAAGCTGGATTTTTCAGATCCGGCCAGCGTCGATGTCATCAACAATTGGGTCAGCACGCATACCAATGGGAAAATAGAGAGAATCATCGATCAAATCCATCCTCTCACTGTTCTTTTCCTGATCAACGCGCTCTATTTCAAGGGAGACTGGACCTATCAGTTCGATCCTGATAAAACAGTTCAGGCCGCCTTCCACCTGCCGAACGGTTCAGACAGAGACGCCGCCTTCATGGCCATGAAGAATGAGTTTGCTTACTACGAAAATGAACTTTTTCAAGCGGTTGATCTGCCCTATAGCAAAGAACGGTACAGCATGACCATTCTCCTGCCAAAGTCTGGGAAAAAAGTACGTGATATTATTGAGGAGCTCTCCCAGGAACACTGGCAGAACTGGACCGGACAGATGGTGAAACGGGAGATTACCCTGCAGCTGCCGAAATTCGTCATTGAGTATGAGATCCAGCTGAAGGACGTTCTTATGGCCATGGGCATGGGGATCGCCTTTTCGGGTCAGGCGGATTTCAGCGGCATCAGTGACGAACAAATCTTCATCAGCAAGGTAAAACACAAGACCTACGTGAAGGTAAATGAAGAAGGAACCGAAGCCGCGGCCGTCACTTCTGTGGAAATGCGGCTGACCTCGGTCGGGCCGATGATGATCATGGACAGACCCTTTATTTTCTTCATTCGCGACCACCAGGCCGGAAATCTGCTTTTTATGGGTATCACAGCCGATCCGGTCTATCAGGAATAAGGCGGGAAAGTGATCTTACCGGGCGGGATGATTATCATCCCGCCCTTTTTCATAGCTACTTTATAAACTGAATAGTAATCGGATAGGAATAATCCTCCCCGTTGCTCACTTTTACCGAGGCGATAATCACCAGTACAACATCAACGACAGCGACAGCAATGAGGAGGAGGACGCCGATAAAAATAAGCACCAGAATGCCGGCGCAGATGCTGTATACCAGCATAGAAAGCTGGAAATTGAGAGATTCTTTTCCCGTCTTATCGATCAGGGCATGGTCGTCTTTTTTCAGGAGCCAGATCACCAGCGGTCCCAGTATATTCCCAAATGGGATGCCGATGAAAAGTGAGAGTGCTGAAAGATGCGCCGCCATGGCCCATTGGCGCGCTTGCTTGTCCGGAATATTCGCCATCATTTCCTCCTTCCTGTTTAGCCCTTAAGGGTATACTCAGATTACGTCATTACAGGATCCAGGTTGCAGGGATTAAAAACAAGGGATTTCAGGCTTGACATTTACTATAAAAAAGATAACCTTTATTGGTGATATTTTCCAGGGAAAAATCAAGAAAATTTTCTATTATTCTGACGGCATCTCTCGTGATGGTTATCCTGCTCACGAGGATATCCTGCGCTCCCTATCCGGAGTTTTCTCGCAGGGAGCCGGCCGCTGCGGGCAGAATAATGCGTACCGCTCATTCCTGTCTGGGATCTCCCTACCGCTGGGGCGGCGCGGACCTGCGGGGATTCGATTGCTCCGGCCTGGTGTGTTATATCTATCGTAAAGCCACCGGTCTCACCCTGCCCCATCAATCCACCGCCCTCTATCAAATGGGCAGGATGATCAGTCTGCGCTCGCTGCAATTGGGAGACCTGCTCTTTTTTAGAAACGAGGATTCCGCGGGGATCTCCCATGTGGCGTTATATCTGAGGCGTAATGCATTCATTCATGCCACCGCTTCCCAGGGAGTTATTATCTCAAGTCTGAATGAGGCTTATTACAGAAAAAGGCTGGTGGGAATTAAACGTATTCTTCCGGATTGATTTCTTCTGTTATCGTAATGCCTGATCTACTATTTACCCTGAGTGACACTCTTCATCCGAATACACTGATGTGCTCTCCCCGTTGCAGGGTAGACCGCAGAAGGTCCAGCAGCAAATTGTCTTCGAGAGGTTTGTTGAGCACTGCCGTCACATCATATTCCCGAACTCGTTCCATCATATCATCATCGATCGTCTGACCGGTGAGGATTATTACCGGGATATCTGCTTTACTGGGTATTTTTCTTATTCGGTCCAGTATGGAAAATCCGCCGCCGGCAGGCATCCCCAGATCCAGAATAATGACGTTGTAATCTTCCTGGATGATCTTCTTGGTGCCGTTGTAGGCGTCACCGGCCACATCCACCTCATAGCCGTTGGCTTCCAAACGCATTTTTACTATTTTGGCGAACTTCAACTCATCTTCGATGATAAGGATGGATTTATCATTCATCGGTCTCTCCTCCTGATTAGGGAATCCGTTCCTTTTCCTGTTTTCTTCCGGCCCCGCCGGGCCATACGCGTAATCTGAAATAAAACCAGTTCACCGGGAGTGCTGCTGTTGTTTTCCCAGCGGGTTCACCGTGCTCAACGTCAGACCCAAACAGTATGCAAAATCATCCCGAGTCAGGCTCAAATCATTCCGTATGATTTTTTTATCCTTTCAGCAGCCAAAACTATGTCTCCCGGTACATGGCCGTTCCCGTTACTATATACCAAAGAGTATGCCTGGGCGTCTGCATATTTTTAACAGGGTGTAATAACTTAGTTATTATGGTCTTATGGCAGGAGCGACATAAAAAGCGGTAGCACCAAGGATAGGGAAATCATAACTGATTTCGGGTAATAATTCCCTGGTTAAAAAAACCGCCTCTCGCAAGTGAGAGGCGGATAGTCAACCTTCTGAATTGTATCAGAGTCGTTTATCAGGATGCGGCGTTTTATCTATATATAATTATCCTGTACTGTATTCCTTAACGATCCTTCAACTGTTCCTGCAGTTTGATCTGATCTTCCTGGGCTGCACGAATGCGGGCCAGCGCTTCCATATAAAGGGTCTTGGTATTTAATTCCACGGCTTTCTTGTAAGCGGCCTCGGCTCTGGCCAGGTCGCCCTGCACTTCATATGCCAGTCCCAAATCATAATATCCGGAAGGATTCTGCGGCAGGTCCTGAACGGCCTGCTGCCAGGCTTCCATGGCCTCCGGCCAGAGCCCCACATCAGCATATTTTTTACCGACCGCGATCTGCCCTTCGCCCCCTTCGATAATCCGGTTTTCTGTTTCATAATAAGGAGCGATCATATGTACAAACCTGCGGCAGATATTCTGTGAAAGATCCGATAATATCTCACCCTGTGGTTTAAGCTTCTGTTCCTGGCTGAACCAAGACTTTTTTTCTTTCTGGCTGTCATAGCTTTCGGCGTCGCTGTGGGCCGCCAGCAGTTTTCCGGTTTTAACGTCCACCACCCGGAAATTGATAGCAACCGACCCCTGACGCACCCAGGTCACTTTGTCGACCCAGACATCCTCATAGATCTTCTTGCGTACCTGTTTTACCTGACCGGTCTTGGAATCTTTTTCCTCCACCGTTTCGTATTTTCCGGTGAATTTCTGTTCTTTCACCTTGTTGGTGATCTTTTTATCGGGAGGGACTTCATAGGTAGAAATTTCCCCGAAGACCATGGCGTCTACTCCGAGAATGGCTCCCACCTTTGCCGCGGTAGTGGGATCGACAATACCGGCCATTCCCATATTCTGCTCTTCCAGGAGACGGCTGATCTTGTCCCGCTCCATAATTTCATAATGCTGTGATTCCATCAGCATGGACTGTACCATAGCCGCGATCTGGCTCCCTGAACCTTCTGGTCCTTTAAAATCCACCACCGCAATTTTTTTCACTCCCGGCATGTCCACCGCCGCCGGTTTCAGTACATTGATGCCGATAGTCGAAGTCGTACCGCAGGACATCCACAACAGCGCCACAACGATAAATAACAAAACAATACGGGTCATTCTCATTTCTCTTCCCTCATTTAATGATCACACTGGAATACGAATGCTAATCAATATACTTTTTAAACTTGAAGAAATGCAAGAAAAAAATAACAGGAGCATTACCTTTCCTTCACTATTACAGTGAAAAATAAAACTGGATATTAATCTCAATTTCTCTTACCTTGCACTACACACCAATAAATATAATATCTGTTATCACTAATTAATTGATGAGGGGATATTATGGCAAAAAGAGAAAAGAAAAAAGGTCTGCTCGCTTCACTTCCTTCAACATTTTGGCTGGCCAATGTTATGGAGCTTTTCGAGCGGGGCGCCTATTACGGACTGAACGCCCTTCTGGCCCGCTATCTGACTGATACCGTGGGCGGAGGTCTGGGATTCGCCGAGGATGAAGTCGGTCTCCTGCAAGGCATCGTCTACGCCGTTACCTATGTTGTTCCGATCCTGGGAGGCGCCCTGGCCGACCGCTACGGATACCGCCGCCAGCTGTTGATTGCCTTCTCCATGCTTTCCACGGGTTATTTCATAGCCGGACATGTTACCAGTTACTGGATCATCTTCGCCGCTCTCTTGGTCATGGCGACAGGATCGGGGCTCTTCAAACCGATCATCACCGGGACCGTGGCGCGCACCACCGATGAGAAAAATTCAGGATTCGGTTTCGGGGTGTATTATTGGATGATCAATCTCGGCGCGCTCATCGCTCCTCTGGTTGCCGGATACCTGCGCGGTTTTTCCTGGCGCTACGTCTTTCTGGCCAGTTCTCTCTACTGCTTCCTCATGCTGCTGCCGACCATATTTCTTTACAAGGATCCACCCCGTCCCGAATCCAGTAAAAAGCTGAAACAGGTGCTTTCCGACGCGGCCATGGTTCTCTCGGATGCCCGTTTCATGCTGCTTATTTTCATCTATTCCTGCTTCTGGATTCTCTATTTCCAGAACTTCGGGTCCATCCTCTGGTACCTGCGTGACTTCATCGATGCTACTCCCGTCAATAACGCATTCGCCAGAATCGGCATATCCTTTCATTTCGACGCACAGCATGTCACCGTACTCAATGCCGCCACCATCGTCCTGCTTCAGATTGTTGTAAGCCGGATTGTAAAAAATCTCAAGGCTTTGCCCACAATGATGGCCGGTATCTTTATCGGCTCCATGGGATTCCTGTTTCTCAGCCTTTCCCAGAGCATTTGGATATTCATTATCGGTATTATGGTTTTCTCCCTGGGGGAAATGACTACTCATCCGAAATACTACAGTTACGTCGGCTTCATCGCCCCCCATGAGAGTAAGGCTACCTATATGGGCTACGCCTTCCTCTATGGAGTCATCGGCTCTCTGGTGGGGTCCAATGTCGGCGGTGAATTATACAATGCTATCCTGGTTCCCCTGGTAAATCAGGCGGGCGTTGCCGGGACTCTGCGCACCTTCTGGCTCACCTTCGCAGTTCTCGGTGTAGCGACCGTGGGCGCCCTGGGTATTTACAATAAAATCTTCGGCCAGGATACAGCGGAAACCAGGGCCCGGGCCCATACGGTCATGACCATTGTCTACTGTCTTATTATCGCCGGAGCCGTGGCCATGCTCTACTTTGTGACCACAACAACCGGAAAGCTCCCTATCAAAACCGCCATCCAGGCCGGTATTATGCTGATGATCGGCATCGGAGGTCTGGTCATTATGCTCAAGGCTAAACGGATCAGCCGGGAGCGGACGGCCTGATAATATCAGCCGCTGATCGGATAAAAAAAGCCGGACGATTCGTCCGGCTTTTTTTATTATTATAATCCTGGGGAATGGCGTTTAGCGTCGATTCCCTTCCTTGTCCAGGAGGACCGGAACACCCAATCCAAGTTTACGCAGCCCACGCATCTGGGAGGCTGCGTCACCCGCGACCAGATAGATCATCCGGTCGGGATGGAGGTACTCCTGTGCCAGAGTCTTGTGCTCATTCAGCGTCATTTCCCGCACTTCGGTCTCTTCCTGCTTCACGTAGTCTGCGGGTTTTCCGTAAGTTGCGATCTCGTCGAGCATACCGAGCAAAGCCCCGATAGTCTCAAAACGGCGGGCGTTGGATTTAAGGAGGGCGTCCTTGGTAAACTGCAGATCCTCTTCAGAGATACCCTTGCGGTAATCGGTGATGGAATTTCTGAAAATATCCACCGATTCCTCTGTCGCGGTGGACCGCACTCCTGATGAGGCCATGAATTGGCCGCCGTATTCGGAACCGTAAAAACCCGAGCGGGCGCCGTAGGTGTAGCCCTTCTCTTCCCGCAGGATCATATTCAACACACCGTTGAAGCTGCCGCCCAGTTTGTAATTCATCACCGTTGCTTTGTAGTAATCCGGATCGGAGGCTTTCAATCCCAGGTGTCCCACCCGAATCTGAGACTGTTTGGCACCGGGAAAATCGATGAAATACAGCTGGGGGTGCTTATAGGCCGGTGCGTCGGGAAGCTGGGGGAATCGCACCTCTTTTTCCTGCCAGTCTTCCAGTGTCTTAAAGAGTTTCTCGGCCTTGCCCTGTGTGATATCTCCCACGATCATAAGCTGGGTCATATCGGGAGAGAAATTTTTCTCATAATAGGCTTTCAGATCATCGATGCTGATGGATTGGACCGATTCCTGGGTTCCGCTGGTAGAGAGGGCAAGTTTGCTCTCGGGGCCGTAGACAAGCTTGGAAAAGACACTGGATGCCACCGAGGACGGGTCAGCCTCTCTCCGCTTGATGGATTCGATTGTTTCATCCTTCAGGCGGGCGAATTCTTTCTCATCCCAGCGGGGTTCAAAAAGAATTTCATGGGCCAGAGCGAACACCTCATCGAGTTTTGAAACCAGGCAATTGGCGGCGAGCGTAATCTGGTCCCTTCCGCCGTAGACGGTGATATTGGCACCCAGATTATCAATGGCCTCCTCGAGTTCCACGGGTGTCTTGTTGGCAGTGCCTTCGGTCAGCATGTCCGCCAGCAGGGCCGCCGTACCGATCTTACCCGGTTCGTCCAGTAGCATGCCGCCTTTGAGGCTGATCCGGAACTGGATGAGCGGCAGCTCGTTATGGGTGATGCCGAACGATTCAATATTGTTGGCCAGCTTGCTCGTCCATACCGCGGGCAGGGTGAGTAGGGGATCAGGGCCAATGGTCGGCTCCACGCTGCGGTCGAAACTGGAGGGAGGTGGCTGCACTTTGATATCCTCACCCTTGGCGCTGGTTACTTCCACCTGATCGGCCGCCGATTCCTCTTTAATGGGGAACAGTTTGCAGTTATCCGCCGCCAGGTCAGCCTGCCCTTTGGGCACCACACAGGTAAGTACATAGTTCTTGCCCTTGATGTACTTGTTGTACACCCGCCAGACATCATCACTGGTCACGGCCAGCGTGCGGCGCAGGTCTTCTGTCAGATACCCCGGTGATCCGGCATATTCATTATAACGGGCCAGCTGGAATGACTTACCGAGCACACTGCTGATGGAATTGTACACGCTGGTCTCGATGCCTGCTTTGATCCTGGAGAGATCTTCCTCGCTAAACTTTTCTTCTTCAAAACGGCCGAAGGCTTCGAACACCGCCTTCTCGACATCATTGAGGGATATACCGGGAAAGGTACGGATCCGGATATTGAAGGTCCCCGCCAGCTCCATACTGTTGTTATAGGCCGAAGCGTAGGGCGCCAGCTTCTTCTCCTCCACGATTACCTTGTAAAGCGGGGCCTTCTTGCCTCTGGCGAAAAGCTGGCCCATCATGTCCAGGGCGTAGGAATCATCTGTATACTCTTCCACGGTGGGAAACACCATATTCAACTCGGGTGATTTAGCGAATTTGTCTTCATAGTAGGCCCGTTTGGTTTCTGACAAAGTCACTGGACGGGGAGCCATATCCTCAACCTTGGGACCGGACGGAATATCGCCGAAATATTTCTTGATCCACTGTTTGGTCTGAACCTCGTCGAAATCACCGGCCACGACCAGGGTGGCGTTATTGGGGAGATACCACTTCTCATGGAAATCGTGCACATCCTGCAGAGTGGCGTTGGTAAGATCCTCCATGGAACCGATGACCTGCCAGCTATAGGGGTGGTCGGCGGGATAAAGCAGCTTGTCGATCATGTAACTGGTGTATCCATAAGGCCGGTTGTCTGTGGTCTGACGCTTCTCGTTCTGGACCACATTCTGCTGGTTGATAAAGGCTTCCTTGGTAACCTTGCTCAGCAGATACCCCATGCGATCGGATTCCATCCAGAGCACCATCTCCAGGGCGTTTTTGGGGACGACCTCGAAATAAACGGTGCCGTCCTTCCCGGTGCCGCCGTTCAGGGTTCCGCCGGCGCTCTGGATCCTGCTAAAGAATTGATCCTGTCCCACATTCTCAGATTCCTGGAACATCATATGTTCAAACAAGTGGGCGAATCCGGTGTGTCCCGGCGTCTCTCTGTTGGAACCCACATGGTACTGGATCGCGACAGCGGTGATGGGATCCGATCTATCCTGATGTAATATAACATTCAAGCCATTGTCCAGAGAGTATTTTTCATAATCGATCTTAAAGGTGCCTTGTTTGCCGCAACCGATGAGCATAAGTAACGACAGCGTAATAATAAAAAATAAACGGTACTTTTTCATCCTTTCCTCCTCTATGATTTATCCTTCTGAACTACCCCTCGATTGTACCTTCCACCCGTTAAACGCGGTATTGTAATTGTCTCGGGAATAATAGTTTGATAGTATAATCAATTATTGGGGAATAATCAAGTAAAAATCCGGTCGTATCGCGAGGTCACAGCGATTGCTGTCCGCCGGATGGATTATTCGTAACGCAGGCTCTCCACCGGATCGAGTCTGGCGGCCTTGCGGGCCGGAAATACTCCGGCGACGAGACCGATGAGAGCCAGGACGGTAAGGGTGATCAGGACAACAATCCCCGAGATCTGGGGTTTTCCCAGGTAGGCCAGCCCCGCATTCCCAACCGGGATGGCTCTCATGAGTGCAACCACTCCCCAGGAGATAAGCATCCCGACCGCCCCACCCATGCAGACGATGAGGAGAGATTCGAAGATAAACTGAGCCGTAATATGCCGGGGACGGGCCCCGATAGCCAGTTTTATCCCGATTTCCCTGGTCCGCTCCGTAACGACGACATACATAATGTTGGCGATTCCTACTCCGGCAATGAGCAAGGTCAGCCCACCCATGATTCCGAGGAAGATTTCAATCCCCATGAAGACAGCGCTCATCTGCTTGAAATTGGTGACGAAATCCCACATCTGGATCGCTTCCCTGTCATCTGGATCGAAACGGAGTTTGCGTCCCAGTACCCGGTAGATTTCGCGGCGCACCTGCTGAGTATCGGCCAGCCTGTTGGGCTGCACCGTTATCATTCTCAGATAGCGGTGCGGATAAAGCAGTTCAAAGGTGGTAAAAGGGATAATCGCTCTCTCCGTGTCCGGTCCGTTACTCATTCCCATCTGCATTTTGGATTGCATCACGCCTACCACCGTGAAGGGGATGCCGTCCAGCTTCAGCTGGCTGCCTACGGCATGGCCCCGCGGGAACAGCTCATCGGCGATATCGGCGCCCAGGTATATGACTCTTCTTTTATTCACGAGATCGGACTCGTTAAGAAATCTGCCGCCGGCCTTGGGATACATGGTGCGCAGGAATTCGAAACTCGGATAAACGGCCTCCATGTAGGTAGTTGCCGTGCGGTCGCCGGCTATAAGCCGCACATTCGAGCGCCCGTAACTCGGAGCAGCCACTCTTATCTGGGGAATACTCTCCCGGAGAATACGGGCGTCCTCTTCGGTAAAATTAATCCATCTCCCCTCGGAGAGCCCCCGGTACTTCATCCCCGTCTGACCGCCGTATACCCGGATGATATTGTTGCCGGCATTGGTCATGGCGCTTTCGATTCTGATTCTGAAACCCCGGCCAAATGCCATCATAAGAACAATGGCCAGCGTACCCCAGGCTACCGCCGCGCTGGTAAGTAGGGAACGTGTCTTGTTGGTTTTCAGATCCTGGAGAAAATCTTCGATCAGCATCCAGAAGGGCATGTTCACCTCATCTTTTTAACAGCGGATTACTCCTCTTCATCAATAATGCAGGCACTCCGTCACGGAAAGATTGGCCGCCCGACGGGCCGGGAAGTAGCCGGCCAGAAGCCCCACAAGCATCAGAATCACAAAGGCGACAAAGGCCACCCACCAAGTTATCTGGGGTGTGCCCACAAAGTCATCCAGGGGCAGAAAAGCGATCAGGGAAATGATCCCGTAGGAGATGATGTATCCGATCAAAGCGCCGATGAGAACGATGAAGAATGTCTCAAGATAGAACTGGCCCATGATGCTGCGCCGCCGGGCTCCCACGGCCCGCTTAATACCGATCTCCCTGGTCCTTTCCTGCACCACGACGTACATAATGTTGGCGACGCCGATCCCTCCCACCGTAAGGGTAAACAGACCGATAATCGTCATGAAGGCGTTGAAGCCGATGAAGACGTACAGTATCATTTTCTGAAATTCCGAGGTATCCCAGATAGCGAGGGCCTCTCTGTCGGAAGGGTCGAATTTATACTTCTTGCCCAGAACCTGATAGATGCGGTCCCGGATATACGGGGACATACGGGGATCCTCGGGTTTAAGAACGATATTGCTGACATATCGGTACCCGAAAATAGTATGAAACGTGGAAGCGGGGATATACGCCCTGTCTTCATCGCTGGAGTTGTAGTTTGAGTCCTGGTCTTTAGGTTCCATTACTCCGATGACCCGAAAAGGAGTGGCGCCGACATATACGTACCGGCCCACCGGATCTTCATTCTCAAACAGATATTTGGCCAGTTCGTTTCCCAGGAAGACTACTCTTCGGCGCCCGCCCTCGTCGAAGTTGTTGATAAATCTTCCACCCGCCGCTGGATAGATATTGCGCATAGGGCCGAATTCCGGCAGAATACCGGTGACATTAGGAGAGCGCCGCCTTTGACCGTACCTGAGAGGGGCATTATAAGTAGAGTACTCCGGACTGATGTATTCGATCCCCGCGATCTCCTGCCGCAGCAGTTCCGCGTCTTCCTCCTGATAGCGGATCATGCGATCCCGGCCATACCCCTCAAAGATCTTAGCGGTACGTCCGGGAAAGAGCAGGATAATCGATTCGCCGATTCCATTCATGCTCTGCATGGTCTTTGCCTGAAAGCCCGAGCCGAAAGCCAGGAGTACAATGATGGCAACCGTACCCCAGACAATGCCAAAAACAGTAAGGGTTGTGCGCAGCTTTTGAGCGGTCAGATCGCGCAGAAATCCGGCTACTGTTTGTAGGATAGCCATGATCAGTGGATCTCGACGATATCTTTTTCCAGTATTTCCTGGCCCAGTTCCAACCCGCTGACGACTTCAATCCAAATGGCGTCGCTTAATCCGGTCCGGATTGGCACCTCTTTGGATTCATTCTCCCCCTGGGGGAACTTCACGAAGGTCGAATCTCCCCGGAAATAGATTACTCGTTCAGGGATAGACAAAACACTGTCCTTCTGCGCGATAATAATATCCGCGTTGGCGGAGAAGCCGGCCCGCAGCACGGCTCCCCCTGTTTCTTCTATGGTTATTTCAATGGGGAAAACAGTAGTATTTTGTTCCTGACGGGCCTTCAGGGATATGAGTGAAACCCGGCCCCGCACATTGGCACCTGGAAGCGCCCCAACCTGCAGATGAGCGGGCATTCCTTCTTCTATCTTGCCCACATCGATTTCATCCACCGTACCCTTGAACAGCAGTCTCTTCATATCAGCCAGACGTAAAAGCTCGGTACCCGCCTGATAGGACGTCAGAGGGACGACCGGATCACCCACGTTGACACTTTTTTCAAGAATGTATCCGGATATGGGGGATTTGATCACACTATCTATTTCTTTACCGGAAATACGGACTTTGCCTTTTTCCAGGAGTTCCAGCTGTTCTTTTACTATTTTGTAATCAAGCGCGGCTTCTTCATAATCATGCTGCAGGGATTCAAAATCATAATCAGAGATCAGATCCTGTTTTTTCAACTCACGCTTGCGTTCCAGCTCCTTGGCCAGAGTCTCCATGCTGATTTGCTTCATTTCCACGGCTCTCTTGGCCATTACCAGCTCCTGGGGCGTCGGATCGGGTTTGACCTCCAGCAAAGGATCTCCCTCATGCACATAATCCCCGACCTTTACATAAAGCTCTCCGACAACACCCGAAATCTTCGATTTCACGGCAATTTCATTAAGCGGTTCAATCGCGCCCACTGCCAGTGCTTTATCTACAATTGTTCTACGCTCGACCTTGACGGTACGACGCTCATTGGAATTTCCGCCGTTAGAGGACAAGATAATTACAACGACAACCGTCAGAATGATCGGCAATCCGATGATCAACAAACGTTTGCGGGATTTTTTCATGGGGGCCCTCGATTCTCTCAAATTAAATAGTTGCTCTACGAATCCAACATACGAGTGTAACTGGAAAATGTTGCGTGCCTGTTATATGGATAATAAACGGCCGCTCTTTCTATCAGAGCGGCCGTTAGCGTAATCCGGAGAAGAAATGTCATTTACTTCTGCAATATCACCTTTATGATTCGGATCCGGGTCTCCGTCTGGAGCCGGCAGAGATAAATTCCGCTGGGCAGTTCCGTGACATGCCACTGGATCTCGTGACTTCCGGCCTCCCGCCAGCCGTCGGTCAGGGTTTCCACTTCCTTCCCCAGGATATTATACATCTTCAGACTGATGTGACCGGCCTTGGGCAGACTGAATACAATAGTTGTGCTGGAATTGAACGGATTGGGATAATTCTGTTTCAGTTCAGGCTCAGAGGGAAGATACTTATCCGGGAAGGAATGTTCTTCAACAAAGGTGGTTCCGCCTGTTGTCGTCTTCAGGATCACTCCACCCGTCCCTACGGCCCATCCCGTCTCCTGATCGGAAAACTGAACCGCGTAAAACCATTCGGAAGTACCGCTAAACTGGGGCAGCCAGTGTGCGCCCCCGTCCCCGGTATGCAGAATAGTGCCCTCAACTCCGACACACCACCCGTTCCGGGAATCGGTAAAAAATACATCCGTGAGATGGTGCGTGGTGCCGCTGGCTTGTCTCTGCCAGGATTCTCCTCCGTCCACTGTGTGAAGAATAGTGCCGTACCAGCCCACCGCCCAACCGCTGTCCGGGGTAGTGAACTGTAGCGACATCAGAGTTGTATCTGTCCCGCTCTCCTGTTTTTGCCAGGTCCGGCCGTGATCCGTTGTTTTCATAATGAGTCCCAGGCTACCGGTGATCCAACCGTCGCGGTCATTCACAAAACTGATGGAAAGGTTTTGCCTGGTATTGTCAAACTTGTTCAACCGGAACGATTTGCCACCATTATAGCTTTGCCAGAAAGATCCATCACCGCCTACTGCATAGATAGTATCGGAATTAAGCGCATACAAATCGAATATATCTGAATCCCAGACAGTGTATACCAATATCCAATCTTTTCCGCCGTTATCGGTCCGCACAATCGTGCCGTTTGATCCGACCGCGAAGCCGGTACTGTCATCGACAAACTGCAAGTAGACGGTCTTGCCCACGAAGGAGGA
>CAZUMH010000005.1:0-73413 GCA_964621645.1 uncultured bacterium | reverse complement strand
ATAACGGATATAAGTGATTGTGCGATAAAAAAATTCAACTGCAAGGGAGAATTTATTAAAAGCTGCGGACGGCAGGGATACGGGCCCGGTGAATTTGCCCTGCCGGCAAAAATAATCTATAATGACAATACATTATATGTGCTGGATCTTTATAAAAGCGGATTACAGGTATTCGATAGGAATTTAAAATATATTAAGACAATTGGAACGGAATTAAACTATCCTTTCTCGGACGCAGTCATATTTGGGCAAAATCGAATTGCTGTCAACTCAAATTTCGGGGAAAGCAAGGTATGCATTCTTGATAAAAATGGGAAGAAGTTAACTGAAATGATGTATTGGGATGAAGATAAAAAGAACGACGCATCATTCTCCGCCGGAAGCAGTGATTTTGCTGTTGATGAAGACAAAAACATATATTTTGCTTTTACGGCAAAAGATGTCATTCTGAAAATTGATTCAACTGGAAATAAAATATGGGAAACGCATCTTTTGGATGGAAAAGACTCCAAAATTGAAGATATTAACGGGATTAAAATCTATGCTGAGACATGTTACAACGCCATCGCGCTCGATTCTATGGGAAATGTTTTCGTGCTGGGCGGGAATAAATCAAAAAATAGAGGTAAGGATGTATATGTGTTAACTTCCGATGGGAAGTTATTTTCAAGATTTACTTTAGAGGATTTCACGCATATAATTTATTTTGATAAAGATAATTGTCTTTATTCACGGGCGGATGAAGCCATGACGGTTAAAAAGTATGTATTACATTATAATTAATAATTTGGTGTATTTAACATCACATATGTTCCTGAACACATAATTACGAATGGATTTTTATCATAAATACCCCGATCGCCCAGGATATCCATCCTGGGCGCACCATGAATGGGATATCCATCCCAGAATGATAAAAGTATGAAACGATACAGTACGTATCCAGATACGACAAACATATATTTTTGCACGTGCACCGTTGTTGGGTGGCAATGCATTTTCACCGATGAACGGTATTTCAATGTCATTATCGATAGTTTTGAATATTGCAGAAAGAACAAGGGATTGCTTCTTTTGGGTTATGTTATTATGCTAAACCATGTCCACTATATTATTTCGTGTAAGGATGGGTACAATGTGTCCGAAATATGTAGAGATTTCAAACGGTATACAGCAACGGAAATCACAAAATTATTGGAGATGGATAACAAATGCCTGTTCCTGACTATTTTCAGGAGCGCAGGAGAGCGACAGGGAACCAGGATAAAAATATGGCAGGATGATTACCACCCGATAGCGATCATT
This sequence comes from uncultured bacterium, assembly GCA_964621645.1. Classification (GTDB taxonomy): domain Bacteria; phylum Zhuqueibacterota; class QNDG01; order QNDG01; family JAGLOF01; genus CAZUMH01. The sequence goes on along the minus strand of CAZUMH010000005.1, from coordinate 72,108 downwards.
TCCGGTAAGTGGTTCAGGAAAAAGATGGAGTACATTCACAATAATCCAATTCGTAAAGGATTTGTGAATAGACCCGAGGATTGGAAATACAGTAGTGCCCGCAACTGGTTACATGATGTACATGATGTGATCGACATTGACAATATCATGTAATAAATAAAAAACCGGGACAAATGTCCCGATACTATTTACGCCCAGGATGGATATCCTGGGCGATCAAGCACTTTCCACACAGTGAGAACGCCATTTTTTATTCTAACCGATAGGGAAGGAGAAATAATTTATTGGCAACATTTTAAACAAGATAGTAAAACAGTAAAAAATTCAAGTAGCGAAAAATTATTTAAAATATTGAAGGAGATAATATGTTAAAAAACAAAGGTCTTTTAGGATGCCTAATTTTATTATTTTTTGGGGTAATATACGGAGATTCCATCGTATTTAGCCAGGAGAAAGCAGATATAAATGTAAAAAAGATCGAAAAGCATAGAATATTAATTAATAAGAAAAACGGTCCTCGTAAATTTATTAGTTGTAATGTTATTGAAACAAAAAAGATAAATATTGAAGAGAATGTATTCAGACCAACATTCTGTAAGTTTGACAATGATATGAATTTGTACATCCTGGACTACAGTACTATGAAAATTCACAAGTATCATTTCAGCGGTGACAGTTGTGAGCATATAAGCTTTGGCAAGGGGATTGGTCAAGGGCCGGGGGAACTGGGCAATCCGACCGATCTATGCATATCAGGTGAAAGGATATATATTGTCAATCCTCCTACCGCTGCTATAGAAGTGTACAGCACAAATGGTAACTATATAAAGAGAATAAGTTTTAATAATGGGAAAATACCCTCTAGGATTGTGGTCATCAAAGATAAATTGATTGTTCGTCCGCAAGAGATTGGCAGTGGATCTCCATTTTATTCCTATGATTTAAAGACAGGTACCTTACAGCCCTTTGGGGAACTGATACATAAGAGAAATCTTCAAAGCAGTATTTTTCATGACGGTAATTTTACTAAAATAGATGATAATCGGTTTTGTTTTATTTCTTATGTGCATGGATTGGTTCAATATTTCGAGGGGACAGCAAAATTGTTCGTACAGAAAACAATTGATGGAGAACGAGATGTAAAATTAATCGAAAAGGAAATGATGAAAGGAATTTTCGCGGTAAAATTAAAAGAAAATTATTATACATCACTTGGATGTACGTCCAGTAATAACATATTGATTAATAAAGTTTATGATGCTGACAATAAAGTAGCATATTATGATATTTATGAAAAAATGAATTTCAAATATCTTGGGAGTATAAAAAACATTCCTAAATGTACTTATTTTTCATTATGGGGAAATAAATTCGTTTGTATCGATAATTTCAATATTATAGTAACGGAACTTTCATGCAATAATTTAGAGTTGTAACCAAAAGGAGGGAAGATATGTTGTTAAGAGCATTAAAAATGAAACACAAGATAGCAATCGGGATTCTTTTAGTTATTGTCAATTCGTTAATGATGATAACGAATTTTGTAGATAGATCGAGTGCCGGTACTTCTATTATGCAGGAACCAGATAAGTTTCAAATATGCGTCAATGGCGGTTGTTTGCCGGGCGCGTTACCTTGTGATGTGAAAGTAAAAGTAGAGTTTCCGGGTGGAGTTGTCGGTGAGGTTACTTATCATTGCGGATTGCTATTTATAGTAATTTGAGATGCGGACCCTGCCGATCGCCCAGGATATCCATCCTGGGCGCGCAATGAATGGGTTATCCATCCCAGGGTGAGCATAGGGTGTTCTTTTTGACGGGGCAAAAAGAACCAAAAAACCCCGGCGCGGCTGAACGGTTTCTGCATTTGCGTTCCCTTTCTTTGTGTATCTATGTCCCCTCCCTACTCCGGACGCTGCATTTCTCTCACCGCGGCGGCCCGATAATGAGCCGGCCCCTGTTCCGGTGTGGGGTGTTTTGCGGTGAAAAGGCAGCAGCCGCGCTTTCGGGCCGGAAGCGGGCCCGAAATGAGGCGTATTTTCTCTTGATGGCGACGGTTTTTATCAATGGTCCCACCAAGGGCGAAGATCCCGGGTGATGAAAGTTACGAGGCGCTGGATCCGGCATTAATGTTTTAGGAAGAAGAAATAAAAATTCCGCACAATAAATTCCCGCTCCCTCCGTTTACCCTGTGTAACGACGCTTAATCCGAAACAAAAAATAAACGGAGGGATGTGATGAAAATCAGAACTTCTAACCTGACTATTCTCTTTCTGCTGGCGGCGGCCCTGCTGATGCTGCTGGTCACGGGCTGTCAGAAGGAAACCATCGTCGCGCTGGATGAGGGGACGAATGTCCCGTCCGTGGATAACCAGGATGTGGCCCTTTCCGTGGCCGGCGCCATCGGAGAAGACGGCGGCGGAGCCCTCGATCAGGTGGGTGACCTCATGATTCTGGCCACTCCCCAGGGAGCCCAGGGTCTGGCCAAAGAGATCGATCCGAATATCATCCAGACCAAAACAGTGACCTATGACTCGCTCAGCAAGACCTGGACCGTGATGGTCGAACGGCAGGAAGGAACGCCGGGCGACAGCATCTGGGGCACCTGGAGCCGCACCTTCACCCACCAGTACCGCAACCAGGACGGTATCGCCCAGAAATTCTACATCACGGACGGTGATACCGCCTATTCCATCGCTTTTAACATCATCACCGGAACGGGTGAATTTCACACGCCCCGGCGCTCCCACCAGCTGAAATCCATCAGCGGGGCCTGGGTGGCCGCCAATACCAACACGGATATGATCACCGTGAACGGCACTTTCCAGCGCGCCGCGCTGGATTCCATTTTCAGGCTGAACGGCATGCGCATTTCCGATCATTCCCTCAACCTCGACCTTACCGATGTCACGGGCCCGCGGGGCAGCCGCAGAGATCTTTCCCGGAAGGTTTCGGGATCCATCAGCGGCACCTTCCACGCCGATATGCAGCTGATTATCAACGGAGAGACCTGGTATCGTACGGTGGACCGTGATATTGACATTCAGCTGGGCAACGGCGAGGCCGACATCAATGTCGGCGGAGAGCAGTTCACAAGTGATCCCAAGAAGGGAGAAATTATCTGAGCAGTTCGCTCCTTATCGTCTCAATCCATAAAACCGATTCTCCTCCTCCTGTCCCCCGGGTAGTTTGCCCGGGGGTTTTTTTAACGCGGATCCTAAGAGCATCCCGTTTCCCGATCGCCCGGCATATTCATTCCGGGCGCGCCATGAATGGCTTATTCATCCAGGGGTGAGAATGGATTGTCCTTTTTAACGGGGCAAAAAGGACCAAAAACCCCTGGCGCGGCTGAATGGGTTTTTCGTGTGTGTTCCCATTCTTAATGTCGCTATATCCCTTCCCCGGCCCCAGGAGGCATCGTTTCTCTTTATGCGGCGGCCCGGAAAGGAGCCGGGCCGTCGATTGATTTCGTTTTCACTCCGGCCCCTTTTCTGGCGCGGGATGTTTTGCGGTATATAACACAGCAGCCGCGCCTTCGAGCCGGAGGCCGGCCCGAAATGAGGTATATTTCCCCTTGGTAGCAACGTTTCTGTAAATGATTCTTATGATACAGTCTAGGTCAAGCATGCGGACGCCGAAAGGATCTTTCTATTGTGGGAGGCGTTATTTCCCTTGACTACTTTTTTTCTATTCGGTATATTAACAGTTAATCTCATAATAGCAATAGGTTATGGCTCGCCCCAAGACTATTATGGGGCATTTTTAATGTCGCACGAGAGGCTCAAGAGAGGATGATCTTATCCCGCATACAGGTCCACGGTTTCAAGTCCTTCGCCAAGAAGATTGAACTGAAATTTGACGGCAAAATAACCTCGGTGGTCGGTCCCAACGGCTGCGGCAAGACCAATATAGTCGATGCCATCAGGTGGGGGCTGGGCGAACAGCGGGCCTCCATTCTGCGTACCGACCGCATGGAGAACGTTATCTTCGGCGGGGCCCGGTCCTCCAAGCCGCTGGGTATGGCCGAAGTCTCCATCACCTTCGACAATTCGGATCACATCCTCCCCATTGACTACAACGAAGTGGTCGTCACCCGCCGGCTCTACCGGTCCGGTGAAAGTGAGTACCTGCTCAACAAGACAGCTGTCCGTCTCAAGGACATCAAGGATTTGCTGATGGATACCGGCATCGGCGCCGACGCCTATTCGGTCATCGAACTGAAGATGGTGGAGGATATCCTCAGCGACAAGGCGGAAGACCGGCGCAAGCTCCTGGAAGAGGCGGCAGGAGTCACCAAATACAAATACCGGCTGCGGGCGGCCCTGCGAAAACTCGACGCCACCCAGAATGATCTGCTGCGGGTCAGCGATATTATCAAGGAGGTGCAGCGGAACGTCAACTCCCTCAATCGCCAGGTGCATCGGGCCCGGCGCTACAAGACCCTGGAGGAAAGGGTCAAGGAACTGGAGCTGCGGCGGGGCAGCATCATCTTCACCCGGCTGCGGGACGAGATCAAGCCGCTGCGGGAGGAGCTGAAAGGCCTCAAGGCCACCAAAGAGGGCCGCACCACGGAGATCAGCAAGGAAGAGGCTGATCTGGAAGCCAGAAAGGCCGAACTGCTGGAACAGGAAAAGGTGCTGGTGGCGGAGCGAGGAAAGCTGGCCGGCCTCGTCTCCCAGATCCACCGTCGCGAAGGCGATATCCGCGTCGGGCAGGAGCGCATTCACTCCCTGAAGGAGAGGATCGAGCGGGGAGGCAAGGAACTGGAGGATCTGGCCAAGCGGGAGGAAGAGCAGCAGAATCACCTGGAGGCCACCCGCCGCGACCGGGAGGCGCTTCAGGTCAAAATCGCCAGCAACGGACGCATCTTCAACAACAAGAAGAAGGAGCTGGAAGTCTTCCAGCAGGGCCTCAATCTGAAACGGCTCGACCTCAACGCCAAGAAGAAAGAGATCATCGGCTGCCTGGAAGAGACCAGCCGCCTGAGCAACGAGGAAACAACCCTGCGGGCCCGGATCGACAACTACCAGGGCCAGCTGGAACGACTCGACCAGGAAGACGGCGAGTTCAAGCGAATGCAGCAGCAGGTCGGTGAGAAGCGCAAAGAGGTGGACGGCAAGGGCCGCACAATCGGAGAGGAGCGGGAAAAGATCCTCAAGGGTCTGGAGAACGCCAGGGGACAGGAAGAATCCCTGCGCCGGGCGCTGGAGAAGTCCCGGGAAGAGCGCTATCAGAAAAAGAGTGAACTGGAACTGCTGGACGGGCGCATTGCCTTCCTGAAAAATGTCATCGAAAGCGGCGAGGGCCTGACGGACGGCGCCCGCAAGCTTTTAAAAGATAAACCGGCGGGAATACTGGGTGCGGTGGTGGATTTAATCGATACCGAGGCGGCCCACCAGGCCGCTGTGGAGGCGGCTTTGGGCGATGCGGCCCGTTACCTGCTTGCCAAAAACACGGAAGCGGCCTATGCCTCTCTGAAAAGCCTAAACCGCAGCGGCGGCGGCAAAGTGACGCTCATCTGTCTGGACCGGGTGAAACAGACCCTGAAAAGCCCAGACAAGCCGTCGCTTCCCAAGGAGCTGAATACAGTAGGCTGGGGGGACGAACTGGTCAGCTGCGGCGCCGAAGTGAAGCCGGTGGTCTCATACCTCCTGGGAGATCTTCTGGTGGTGCCCGATCTGAAGGCGGCACGCGGGATACCGGCCGAGATCCTGGCCAGGGGAGTGCGAATCGCCACCCTGTCGGGAGAGCTGGTCACGCCCGCCACGGTACAGCAGAGCGGTGACGGCGGGGAGTACCAGGGCGGCATGGTGGGGCGCCAGGCCCGTCTGAAAGAATACGGGAGCCAGAGAAGCACACTCCAGAAATATCTTGAAACGGCCGCCGATAAACTGCAGAAAGATGAGCAGCGGCTCAGCGGTCTGACGGCCGAACGCCAGAAACTGGAGACGAAGCTCTCCCGCGTCGAACAGGAAAGAATGGAGGCGGAAAAAGAGCAGGCCCAGGTCGCCTATGAGGATAGAAAGGCGGAGGAGGGTCTGGAGCGCAACCGGCGGGAGCGCCAGCACCTGCTGCAGGAAATAGAAAAGGGAAAGGAAGCCCTGGAGGAAATCCGCCCCCGCGTGGAGAAGCTTACCGATGACCGGGAAAAGATCGAGATGGCCACGGGCCAGATCCAGTCCGAGGTGGACCGGCTGGAGGAGGAGGAGGAAGCATTGGGGGAGGAGGTGCACCACCTCAACCTGACCATGGTGCGCTTGCGGGGGGATGCCAAGAATCTTGATTTCGATATCGAGCGCTGCCAGCAGCTCATCACTGAAATAATAGAAACCCGGAAACAGCGGCGGGAAGAGATCGAAACCGCCGGGGAAGAGATAGAACAGCGCCGGACCTCGGTCCGGGAAAACGAAGAGGCGCTGAAAGAGGAATACAGCAGCAAGGAATCCCAGGAAAAACATATCGAGGACAAAGAAAGCATTTATCAGGAACTGCAGGAGACGGTGCAGCGGCAGGAAAAGGATGTGCGTCAGGTCCGGCGGGACCGGGAGGAAGCGGCCGAGTCCCTGCACCGTTTGGAAATGAACATCGCCGAGCTCGATCACAAGGCCACCAGCCTGCGGGAACGGCTCTACGAAGAGTATGAGGTCGACATCAGCAAGGTGGCGCCGCCGGAGGAAGCGGTGGATCTGGATGAGATGGAGCAGCAGATAGAATCGACCCGGCAGAGGATGAAGTCCCTGGGGGGCGTCAACCTGATGGCCCTGGAGGAGTACGAGCGGGAAAACGAACGGCTGCAATTCCTTACTCAGCAGCGGGACGATCTCCTTTCCGCGGAAGAGACACTGAAAGAAACGATTAAGAAGATAAACAAAACGGCCCGGGAGCGGTTTGAAGAGATTTTCGCCGAAGTGCGGGAAAATTTTCAGGAAACCTTCAAACGTTTTTTCCGCGGCGGCGAAGCGGATCTGCGGCTGCCGCCGGATGAAGATCCCCTGGAGGCCCAGATTGAAATCATCGCCCGGCCGGCGGGGAAACACTTCCGGGATCTCAGCCTGCTCTCCGGCGGGGAGCGCGCCCTTACCGCTATCTCGCTCCTTTTCGCGCTCTATCAGGTGAAGCCCAGTCCGTTCTGCATTCTGGATGAGATCGACGCGCCCCTTGATGACGCCAATGTGGACCGGTTCACCAGCGTGCTGACCGAATTCGCCGAGAAGACCCAGTTTATTATTGTGACCCATAACAAGATGACCATGAAGGCGGCCAAGACCCTCTACGGGGTCACCATGGAAGAGGAGGGAGTGTCCAAGATCGTGTCGGCGCATTTCAAGGACGACGAAGTCGAGGCGGAGGCCGCCGGGTAGGGAATGGAACGGAATTCGAGTATTGAGCTGAACTATGAGAATCTCTGGGGAGATAGATGATGCAGGAAAAATTGCTCATTATCAAGAACAAGTATGGACTGCACGCCAGGCCAGCGGCTAAATTCGTGGAAATAGCCTCACGCTATTCAGCGGATGTCACCCTGATCAAGGACGGGGTGGACGTGAACGGGAAGAGCATCATGGGAGTGCTTATGCTGGCCGCCGAAAAGGGGGATGAGATCACCCTGAAGACGAATGGTAAAGATGAAGTCGAACTGGCTCAGGTCCTGGTGGATTTCCTGGCGACAGATATGGATGAGGGATAAAGGATGAAAATAGATCGAAAAGCAATGGAGCGGATAGATTCCACCAACATGCTGGATAAACTGGCGGGGCTGCCGGAACAGCTGCGGCAGGGCTGGAAGATCGCCGCCGAGGCTGGGGTGCGGATCAATCCGAAGGAGCATGATGCCGTCGTCTTCTGCGGCATGGGAGGTTCGGCCATTTCAGGCGATCTGCTGCGGGTTCTGGCCGGCCCGGAGCTGAAATTTCCTTTCCTGGTCAACCGGGATTACATCCTGCCACCCCTGGCCAGCCGCAACTCATTCTGCATCATCTCCAGCTATTCGGGCAATACAGAGGAGACCCTTTCCTCACTGTCGGAAGCGCGGCAAATGGGATGTCCTTTCGTCGCCATTACCTCGGGAGGGAAGGTTGGCGATATCGCGCGGGAGAGCAAGGCGGGCCTGGCCGTACTGCCGGGAGGCTATCCTCCCCGAGCCGCGCTGGGATTCAGCCTGGGAGCGCTGCTGGCCATGGTTGCCGGAGCCATGCCCGGCACTGTCAGCAAAGAGGCGCTTTTTTCCGTCTGCGATCGTCTGGAAGCACTGCAGGAGACCTGGAAGGATCCCGAGTCGAACGACAACCTGCCGCTGCAGGTTGCCGAGAGAGTGGCCGGTCATCTGCCCCTCATCTATGCATACAATCAGATCGAGGCGGTGGGACAGCGCTGGAAGACCCAGTTTAACGAGAATGCCGACACCCACGCCTATGCCCAGGCCTTGTCGGAGCTGAATCATAACGAGATCGTCGGGTGGCAGGAGCTGCCCGATACCAAGGGATTTTTCTCCAGGCTTCAGGCGATTCTTCTTCGCACCTCCCGGGATCATGAGCGGATACAGCTGCGCATGGATATCACCAAAGAGGTGATCGAAAAAAGCGGGGGATCCCTGCAGGAGATACGGGCCCGGGGTGATTCCTTTCTGGAGGAGGTGCTCTACCTTGTCTATCTGGGCGATCTGATGAGTTATTACCTGGCGATCATGTACCGGGTCGATCCGGTCCGCATCGAGAATATCGATTATCTCAAGGCGGAAATGTCAAAGCGAACAATTTCTTAACATAGAGCTTTAAAACCACAAGGAGAAATAATAATGGCTTCAAGGATGTTTACTTCTGAATCGGTTACCGAGGGACACCCGGATAAGGTATGCGATCAGATTTCCGATGCGATTCTGGACGCGGCCCTGAAGGATGATCCCTCCAGCCGTGTCGCCTGTGAGACCTTTGTGACCACCGGGATGGTGCTGGTGGGCGGTGAGATCACCACCCAGACTTACATCGATATCCAGAAGGAAGTCCGGGACGTGATCATGCGCATCGGCTACACCAATCCCCATTACGGCTTCGATTACGAGAGCAGCGCCATCCTCAATACAATTCATGAACAATCCCCGGACATAGCCATGGGAGTGGACAGGAGGGGAGCGGGTGATCAGGGACTGATGTTCGGATTCGCCTGCCGGGAAACGCCGGAACTGATGCCCCTTCCCATCATGCTGGCCCACGGACTTACCATGCGCCTGGCGGAAGTGCGGCGCCAGGGCATCATCTCCTGGATGCGGCCCGACGGCAAGAGCCAGGTGACGGTGCTCTACCGGGACGGCATACCGGTGGCGGTGCCGGCCGTGGTCATCGCGGCCCAGCATGACGACGATGTCAGCTCGAAACAGATCCGGGAAGAGATCATCGAGAAGGTGATCAAACCGGTGATCCCGGAGGAGCTCCTCACGGCCCAGGAGGCCGCCTACCACATCAATCCCACCGGTCGTTTCGTGCGGGGAGGCCCCCACGGTGACACCGGACTGACCGGACGCAAGATCATCGTCGATACCTACGGCGGCTACGGACGCCACGGCGGCGGTGCTTTCAGCGGCAAGGACGCGACCAAGGTCGACCGGTCCGCTTCCTATGCGGCCCGCTGGGTGGCCAAGAACATCGTGGCCGCCGAACTGGCGGACAGATGCGAGGTGGAACTGGCCTATGCCATCGGAGTGGCTGAGCCGATTTCCGTTTTGATCGATACCAACGGCACGGGCAAGGTCCCCGATGAGGAACTGGAACGCAAGGTTCGCAAGGTATTCGATTTAACCCCGGCCGGGATGATAGAACGGCTGCAGCTGCGGCGGCCGATTTTTGAGAAGACGGCGGCCTATGGCCACTTCGGCAGGGAAGAAAAGGAGTTCACCTGGGAAAAAACAGACCGGGTGGATGAGCTGGTAAACGCCTAACGAGGAGTATGAATGAATTTCGATATTAAAAATCCCGATTTGGCGGCGGAAGGGAAACGACGTATTCTCTGGGCCGAGAGGGATATGCCCGTTCTGGGTCTGATCAAGGAACGGTTCGCCAAGGAGAAGCCTTTCAGCGGGAAACGACTGTCGGCCTGCCTGCATGTCACCGCGGAGACGGCTAACCTGGTGCGGGCCCTGAAGGCAGGGGGCGCCGATATCGTGCTGGTGGCCTCTAATCCCCTTTCCACCCAGGATGATGTGGCCGCTTCCCTGGTGAAGGACTACTCCATTTCGGTGCACGCCATCCGGGCGGAGGACAAAGACACCTACTACAAGCATATTCATACCGCCATCCAACATCATCCCCACGTGACCATGGACGACGGGGCTGATCTGGTATCCACCATCCATTTTGATTACGAAGAGCAGGCCCAGGAAATTATAGGCAGCATGGAGGAGACGACAACGGGAGTCATCCGGCTGCGGGCCATGGCCAACGACGGCGCTCTCAAGATACCGGTGGTGGCGGTCAACGACGCCAAGACCAAGAATCTTTTCGACAACCGCTATGGCACGGGTCAGTCCACTGTGGACGGCATCATCCGAGCCACGGATATCCTCCTGGCGGGCAAGAATGTGGTGGTGGCCGGCTACGGCTGGTGCGGGCGCGGGTTTGCCACCAGGGCCAAGGGCATGGGGTCCAATGTCATCGTCACAGAAGTGGATCCAATCAAAGCTATTGAAGCTGCCATGGACGGGTTCCGGGTGATGGAGATGATCGAGGCGGCCCGCATCGGTGATCTTTTCTGCACCCTGACCGGCGACATCCATGTGATCAGAGGCGAGCATTTCGAGGTGATGAAAGACGGAGCCATCGTCGCCAACTCGGGCCACTTCAACGTAGAGATCCAGACCGATGCCCTGGAAGAGATGGCCGTGGAAAAGCTGCCGGGAGTACGGGCGCATGTGGACGGTTACAGGATGAAGGACGGCCGCGTCATCTATCTGCTGGCCGAAGGGCGGCTCATCAACCTGGCCGCCGCCGAGGGACATCCCGCCAGCGTTATGGATATGAGCTTCTCCACTCAGGCGCTTATGACCGAGTGGGTCATCAAGCAGAACAAGCTTGCTCCCAAAGTGTATGACGTCCCGGCGGCTGTCGAGGACGAGGTGGCCGGCCTGAAGCTCAGCTCCATGGGTATCACCATCGATACGCTCACCGAGGAACAGAAAGAGTATCTTTCCTCCTGGAAGATCGGGACCTGAGATCCTCCGGAAGGATCGTGTTCGGATAAAGACGTACACAGAGGCTGTCAAGGTCCCGGAGAGGAGGCTCTCCGGGACTTTTTAATACAGAGGACCTGTCTATGAAAATTGTCCCTCTTGCCGCCGAATCGCTGGGGGTGCGTTCCCTGGCCACCTTTATAGAAACCGCTGACACTTCTCTGTGCATCGATCCCTGGATCTCTGAGCCGGCGGTCAGCCACGGGATCGATCCTCATCAGCTCGAATTTTGGCAGACGGAAAAAATGAAAAGCAGGGTGAGGCTCTACCTCTCCGGCAGCGGGGTCGTCATTATCACCCGTTTCCAGGTGGATACCTTCTCCCTTCTTACTCCCGATCAGATTTCGGGAAAAACTTTTTTTATCAAGAATCCCAACCGGGGAGTGAAGTCCGGACTGCGTTCGGAAGTCTTTACCTTCCTGGCTCAGGCCCGGCAGTACGACGCTGAGGTCAAGCTGGTAGACGGGATGCGTCTGACGCTGGGAAACACCGCGGTGCATTTCTCCCGTCCCGTGCCGGGCGTATCCGGGAAAGAGGGAGAAGTGCTGCCTCTGGCGATTCAGGAGCGGGAGAGGACGTTTCTCTACACATCCGAAATTGCGGGACAGGTGAATAACACCCTGGCAGGATTCATCTCCCATGTCTCACCCGAAGTGGTGTATCTGGACGGACCGCAATGGCCCCCTGAAGACGACAAGAAGGAAACGGAGCGATTTTTTACCAGGATGGAACGGATTTCCGACGCGCTCAGCGGGTCTCCGGTTCGCACGCTCATCATCGATCATCATATTGTGCGTGATCCCCGCTGGGAACAGCAGCACGAGAGAATATTCTCCCGGCTGAGGAGCGGAAGAATGTCGGTGGTCACGGCGGCTACCTACCGGGGCGACGAGAACAATCCCCTGGAGGCCCGCCGCCAATTGCTCTACGAGGCCGAACCTCCCCATGAAAAATTATTATAAAAGAAGGGATGTGTTTAAATGCAGCCAGGAAGCGCACCGGCACTTTCAGGGCCGGGTCTCCGTATATCACGTTCTCAAAGAGAAGGGCTGCTATCCCCAGGGATGTCTCTACTTCATCTGGCACTGCCAGCTGATGGAAAAAGGACGTTCATGCAAACGCGGGTTCAACTGGGTCGGGAGTGAGTGCCGGGGCTGCGATCAGTACGTGGAGGAGAAGGTGCATCTGCAGCCCAGACTGATGCTGAATGAAGCCGAGTACGCCCGTTTCCTGGACGAATTCGAGGATTATGAACTCTGGCTGGATTCCATTCTTTTAAAACGACTGCCGGTGGCCGGCAGGATCGCGGCCGTGAAACCCTGGCTGGAAAGCGTCCTCACGCATCACCATTCGCGCCTGCGTCTTTTGGGATATCTCGCGGTCCTGCGGGAAGGATTCATCGGCCTCGAACGCTTCGAAGATCCTCTCTATCTGCGTCTATCTCCGGGATTGATGGAACAGCACCGGTTACGTCCGGGCCTGAAGGTGGAACTGCAGGGAGAGATTCGCCTGGACCGGGGACGTCTGGTGGTCAACGCGCCCAAGGCCATCGAGACTTCGGAAGAGGGCAGCGGCGACGTCTGGACCAGAGAGAAAGCACTGGTAGCGGTGCGCACCGCTACCCGGCACGATTCCCAGCCGGAGCCCTGCCTGGACTGCCGCTGGGGGGTGCTGGTTGACGGACGGGATCGGCGCGGCCACTCTGAGAGCCGCTTCCGCTCTCTTTACTGCTTAAAAGGAGTGCGGGAGGCGGCCGGCTGCTACCTCAAGGCTGTCCCGGATCCTCACCCGCACGGAGGGCATTGAGGGTGATCCTCACCTGCCGGCGAAGCCGTAAATAATTGATTTGTTTTCCTGGAAAATTTGTGTATTTTCAATTATGGATATTATCCCCCTTTTAATCTGGATCGCCATATTCATCGTCAGTATGGCGGTGCTGATCAAGTCGTCCGATTTTTTCACCACTGCGGCCGAGAAGATCGGCATCTCTCTCAAGATCCCTCCCTTTATCGTGGGAGTTACCATCGTTGCTGTGGGCACCTCTCTGCCCGAGCTGGTCAGTTCTCTGGTGGCGGTCCTGATCGGATCTTCGGAGATCGTCCTTGGAAACGTGGCCGGTTCAAATATCACCAATATTTTTCTCATTCTGGGCTGCACCGCAATCATGGCGGGGGATTTCAAGCTGTCCTATGATCTTAATTTTGTCGATCTGCCCATCCTTCTGGCGTCCTCTTTTCTCATGGCCATGATGGTCTGGGACGGTAATTTTTCCATTTTTGAGGCCCTGCTTTCACTGGCCGCGTTGGTGGTATACATGGGCCACGCAGTGCACGCGGCCCGCTCCGGTCCTTCCGTGCGGGAGGAGAAGGATCAAGACAGCGTCGATAAGATCGGCCCGCGGCCCTGGTTACTTCTTGGCCTCAGCGGCATTTTTGTCTACCTGGGAGCAAGATTTACCGTGGAGTCGATCGTCCGTATTTCCAATTCTCTGGGGATAGGCACCGCGCTGGTGGCCGCCAGCGTGGTGGCATTGGGGACCTCCCTTCCTGAACTGGCCGTCAGCATTTCCGCGGCCCGGAAAGGCAATCCTGAACTGGCGGTGGGAAACGTGCTGGGATCTAATATCTTCAATACCTTCGCGGTAATGGGGATTCCAGCCCTGTTCGGCAAACTGACCCTGCCCCGGCAGCTGCTGGTGCGCGCGGTACCCATCATGGTGGTAGCCACTCTGATCTTCTACTTCATGACGGAAGAGAAGAAGATAATCCGCTGGGAGGGCTGGATGCTGCTCATCTTTTACCTCTTCTATCTCAGCAGTCTCTTCGGTCTGGTGTAAACAGCACGGCATATGAAAACGCCTCCGGGAAGCGGAGGCGTCAGGGATGGTTTCTTATTGGTCCGGTCAGGCGAGCATGCCGGCGTAGTCCTCCGGGTCCAATCCCTCCTCTTTAATAAAGGCCGTCAGAAGCTTCCTGACAGTACGGTTGATTCCCTCACTCTCCCAGGGTTTTTCCAGGTAGTGATCGATGTGGGCTTCGTTTATGGCGCGGATGGTGTCGGTCTGATCTGCCAATCCGGTTAGCAGCACCTTCTTGGTGTGGCCCAGACGGCCTTCGCTATCCAGTCTGGCGATGAAATCAATGCCGTTCTCTCCGGGCATGATATGATCACAGATGATGAGAAAAAGCAGCCCTTGTCCCGCGGCGATCTTTTCTACCAATCCCTCCGCTTCGGCTGCGCTTTCACATTCGATAAGATCGCAGATTTCTTCGAAGAGAGTCAGGTCCTTGCGCAGGGCCGCCAGTACCTCCCGTTGGTCATCCACGCAGAGAATTGTCAACCTGGTCATGATTCCTCCAAACGCTCTCAATCCTTCAGGGATTACGTAATTAATTTTACACAATATTTACTCCAAAGTCAACGCTAAATGATTCGTTTGACATCCAAACAGCAATTATTTATCTTGTACAATCCCGTCATTTACAGGGAGGCACAGTGCACCAGCTAAGCCCCGCCATGGTTGAAGAGGCCGCGTCACGGATCAAGCCCTACGCGCGTGAAACAGAGCTCCGTCTTTCCGCGTCTCTGGGTGCTCTCTATGGCTCCAGCGTTTTCCTGAAGCTGGAAAACCGGCAGGAGAGCGGCTCTTTCAAATTACGGGGGGCGGCTAACCGCTTGCTCTCCCTTTCGGAAAAAGAAAAAGAGTCGGGGGTGATCAGTGCTTCCACCGGCAATCACGCCCTGGCCTGCGCCTATATGGCCGCCAAACTGAATATTCCTCTCCTGGTCTACGTTCCTGAGGAGATTGATCCGGCCCGGCGGTCGCTGCTGCGGCAGCAGGGTGTTGACATCAGAGAGTGCGGTCGGGACTGCGCGATTACCGAAGCTGAGGCCCGGAATGAGGCTGCCGCCACTGGCAGAGTTTTTCTTTCACCCTACAACGATCCCCTGGTCATCGCCGGGCAGGGTACGGTGGGACGGGAAATGGCCTGGCAGCAACCGCAGATCGACACGGTGCTGGTTCCGGTGGGAGGGGGCGGCCTGATCTCCGGAGTGGCCCTTTATCTGAAATCCCGCAATCCCAAACTTGAGATCATCGGCTGCCAGCCGGAGAAATCGGCCGTCATGGCCGAATCTTTCTGGGCCGGACGCCAGCTGGATCTGCCCTCCGGACCGACACTGTCCGAAGGCACGGCAGGGGGATTGGAGTCGGATACCATCACCTTCGATCTCTGCCGCCAGCTGGTGGATGATTTCATCCTGGTACCGGAAGAGAAAATCGCCCGGGCCATTGTCTTCCTGATTGAAAAAGAAGGGCTGCTGGCTGAAGGAGCCGCGGCGCTGCCGCTGGCCGCTCTGATGACGGCCCCCAAGAGATTTTTCAGGAGAAAAATCGCGCTTATCCTGAGCGGCTGCCGCCTGTCGGCCTCCGTACTGGGGCGGGCTCTGGCTCTGGCGGAGGGAGACGGGATTCCGGAAAAATAAACTGATGAGGCCCGCTGATATATAAGAGCAATTCTGTTACAGAGATCCGGCTGTTTATTTAATCCACACAGGAGATTAAGATGAAAACCATTCAGGTGAAATTGCGTGCCATCCTCCTCATGCTTATCGTCACCGCCGCGACACAGGCCCAGCCGCGCTACTTCGACTGGGCTACCAGCAGTCCCGATACCCAGGTGATCGCCATCTGCTATCCCACCATGTACTCCCTGCGATCCGTGCTGGCGCTGCAGCGGGAAGGATTTTTGCCCACAGAAAAGTTTCTGGTAGTAGGGGTCTACTATGAAAAGGAGTCCAGCGACTACCAAAGCGCCAGACGCTATGTTGATATAAACGGGCTGAAAAAGAATTTCCGCTTTCATGAAGTACGGGGGGAGCTTAATCCTCAGAATATCTATCGGGAAAACGGGTGTTCCGGGGAGTTTGCCCTGATTTTTCACAAGTCCCAGGGGATCATTTTTTTCGGCGGAGCGGATATTCCCCCGGAGCTCTATGGAGATAAGACCAGCCTGCTCACGGAGCTGCGCACTCCCTACCGGCACTATTTCGAACTTTCCTTTATTTTTCACCTTCTGGGCGGCTATCAGAACGGTGAAGTGGAGCCCCTCCTGGAAGAACGGACCGCTTACCCGGTCCTGGGAATTTGTCTGGGTGAGCAGTCCCTCAATGTCGGCACGGGAGGCACCCTGATTCAGGATATCTGGGATGAAGTGTATGATAAAGAGAACGTGGAAGATGTTCTCCGGCTGGGCAAGGAGCGGTGGCACAATAATCCCTGGATCAGGCTCCGGCCCCTGGACGGACTGCTGCACTACAACATGCACCGCATCCGCCTGAAAGAGGACGGCACGCTGGTGCAAGAGCTGGCCCTGCCGCCCGAGGCCACCCCCTATGTGGTCAGCTCTCACCATCAGGCCGTCAAGAAACTGGGCAAGGATTTACGGGTGATCGCCACCTCGCTGGACGGCAAGGTAGTGGAGGCCGTCGCGCACCAGCGCTATCCCAATGTGCTGGGGGTGCAGTTCCATCCCGAATTCTCCATTCTTTATGACCGGGAAAAGAAGGTCCGCATTCGGCCGGATGATGAGCCCTTCACCCTGCGCTCGGTGCTGGAGAACAATCCTCCCAGCTATCTCTTCCACCAGCGCCTCTGGGCCTGGTTTCTGGGCCGGGTAGAGGGACAGTCCCGCTGAATTGACAAGATCCTGTCCTTCAATCCGTTTTGAGGTTACGTGAATCGCTTTCCTAATAATAAGGAATGACGTATATGGAGGAGAAGGTAATCATCGCCCATGATATGGGCTCCAGTGGAGACAAGGCCATTGCCGTGAGCGTCCGGGGCGAGATCATCGCCGAAGTCAAGAAAGACTACAGCATGTCTCACCCGCAGCCTACCTGGGCCGAACAGGATCCCGGGGACCTCTGGCGGGCCGTCTGTGACACCAGCCGGGAGGTCATTAAAAAGGGTTCGATCAGAAAAGACCGGATCGCCGGGGTGGTTTTTTCGTCCATGACTCAGTGTCTGGTGGCAGTGGATCGGGAGGGGGAGCCGGTGCGGCCCCTGATCAGCTGGCTGGACGGACGCAGCGCCGGGATCATGGCTGAAAAACTATGGACGCCTCCCCGGCTCATGGGATACAATATCTTTCGCCTGATCCGATTCTTGCGTATCACCGGGGGTTCCCCCGGCCAGACCGGTAAGGATCAGATAGGGAAAATACTCTGGCTCAGGCAGCACGAACCGGAGAATTTTAACCGCGCCGCCACCTTCATGGATGCCAAGGACTTCATTCTGATGAAATTGACCGGCAGCCGGGTAACCTCCGCCGACCTGGCGTATATCTGGTGGATGATGGATTCGCGCCGGAACCGGAACCGCTGGCACCCGGCTCTCTGCCGCCTGGCCGGCCTGAACGAATCACGTCTGCCCGCTATTCACGCCAGCGCCGATATCATCGGTCACGTAACCGGTCCGGCGGCCCGGGAGAGCGGCCTGCCGGAGGGCACTCCGGTGATCAATGGAGCGGGTGATCTGGCCGCGGCCGGTCTGGGCAGCGGCTGTCTGGAAGAAGGAGAATATCATATCTGCGTGGGCACCAGCGGTTGGGTTGCGGGTCACGTGAGAAAACGCAAGATAGATATCCCTCATTACACCGGCTGTATCGGCAGCGCCCGGCCGGATACATACTATCTGGCCATGGCCCATCAGGAGACGGCCGGCATTTGCCTGGAATGGCTGAAAAACAGATTTCTCTATCATAAGGATCAGCTGCTCAAAGAGCATCACACGCTTGAAATTTACCAGATCCTGGACAAGATGGCCGAGAAGGTGGCGCCCGGAGCCGAAGGGCTGATCTTCACCCCCTGGATGTACGGGGAACGATGTCCCCTGGATGATGAATTCGTGCGGGCCGGGCTTTACAATCTGGGATTGAACCATTCCCGGGAGCATCTGGTGCGGGCCCTGTTCGAGGGAGTGGCCCTGAATACCCGCTGGGCGCTGCATACCCTGGAACATCTCTATTTCCCGGTCACCCAGCTCAATATTATCGGGGGCGGCGCCCGCAGCGACATCTGGTGCCAGATCATGGCGGATGTGACCAACCGGACCATCCGGCGGGTGCGGGATCCCCAGCAGGCCGGGGCCAGGGGCGTGGCTCTGCTGGCCAGTCTCACCCTGGGGTATATCGCTTCCTTCCAGGAAATGAGCCGGCTCATTACCATTGACCGGACCTTTTCGCCCAATCCGGAAAATCGCCGGCTCTACGACCGTATTTTCAGGGAATTCAAAAATATCTATCGACAGAACCGGCGCTGGTATAAACGCATGAACACATCTGAGGGAGAGCAAGAGTGAGCGGAGAGGATTTACATAAATTTTGCGCCCCGGGCAGTTCAGTCAGGGAAGAAGAGGTGATAATTAATCCTCAGGTAACCCTGCGGCTTCTGGTCTTCACGCCCGCCCGGGAGAGCGGGAATCCGGCCGTTGTCTTTATTCCCGGCTGGATTTCTCTCATCGACGGCTGGGGGGAAGTGCTGCGGGAGATGACCCGGGATTTCACCATCTATTACCTGGAAACCCGGGAGAAGACCACGGCCCGGGTCCGGGGCAAAGCAGACTACAGCGTCGCCGTTATCGCCGGTGACATCCACAATTATATAAAGAATCAGCTTCCGAGCGGAGGAGCCTATCTGCTTTTCGCCAGTTCTCTCGGAGCCACGGCGGTGCTGGATTGTGCCGCCGGACTCGATCCCGAACCCAGATGTCTGGTCCTGGTGGCTCCCAATGCCGTTTTTCGGGTGCCCCGTTTCTGGAAGATGGTGATCATGCTCTTTTACCCGCCTCTTTACTCACTGATAAAACCGGCGGTGAAGTGGTATCTGCGAACCTTCCGCATGAATGTGGAGGCGGACCGGGCTCAATACGATAAATACTGCCGCGCCCTTGACGGAGCGGATGCCTATAAGCTGAAGAAAGCGGCTACATCTCTCTGGAGCTACAGTGTCTGGGATAAGCTTGCGGATATCACCAGTCCCGTCCTCATCATTGGAGCCTCTCAGGACAAGCTCCATGAACCGGAAAATCTTAAAAAGATGTGCCAGATGCTGCCCAAGGCGACCTATCTCGATCTGGAGACCAACAGCGGCACCCACAGCCGCGGCATGGTCCAGCAGATGCGGCAGTATCTGAAGAAAATAGAAGGGATTTCCCGATGAAAAGATTTTTCCTTGTCACGGCGATGGCTGCGGGCCTCCTGATTGTGTGCTGTGGTCCCTATGAACGGCGGTCCCTGACGATCATGTCGTTCAACATCCGTTATGACAATCCTTCAGACGGTGAGAACAACTGGACCACACGCCGTGAACGGGTGGCGGGAACAATCCGCTTTCACAAAGTGGACGCGGCGGGATTACAGGAGGCCCTGGCCCATCAGGTGGACTGGCTCGATTCTGCTCTCTCGGATTACGGCTGGGTAGGGTGCGGCAGGGATGACGGCAAGCGGACCGGGGAGTTCGCGCCCATTTTCTACCGCAGAGATCGGCTCACTCTCCTGGCCGATTCGGTCTTCTGGCTCTCTCCCACGCCAACGGTGGCCGGTTCCCGGGGGTGGGACGCCGCCTGTGTGCGCGTCGCCACCTGGGCCAGGTTCCGGGATCGCAGCAACGGTGTTGAATTCACCCTGATCAACACCCATCTGGATCACATGGGACAAGAGGCTCGCCGGCAAAGCGCGCTGCTGATCCTGAAAAAAATTTCCACCCGCTTCGGCCGGGGGCCGCTCCTACTCACGGGAGATTTTAATTCAATAAGGCAGGATGAGGCCTATCAGATCATCCACGGGGGATCCGGCGGTCTCTCCGGTCTGGCCGAGGCCCGCGATCTCTCTTCCGAACCCGCCTACGGTTCCAGCTTCAGCTTCAATGGATTTAAAAACGGAGTATCCCCCGGTGATCAGATAGATTTTATCTTTCTGAAGGGATTCTCCAGGGTGGGACGGCACGGTGTCTTGTCCGAGGTGTGGGACGGCCGTTTCGCCTCGGATCACTTTCCGGTACTGGCGGACTGCTGTTATTAGGCCGCGGCCGGGCTTTCCTTTTGCTTCCGTTTCTTTTTCGGTCCCGGCCCCTCTTTCGAGAGAACCTCGTCGGTCCGGGTCACATATCCCTCAAACAGCTTCGGATAGATCACCCACTTTACCAGATTGTAGGCGATGATCACGTAGGCCAATCCGATAAATAAATCAATAATATAATGCTCATCCAGATAGACAGCTGAGAACCAGGTACCCAGGGGATAGAGCAGCCAGAGCGGGCGCAGTTTACGGAATTTCTTCATCCCGAAAAAGGCCAGCACACAGGGGTAGGCCCCGTGCAGCGAGGGAATGGCGGCAAAAAGATTGGCGTTGAAGGTATCCCAGAAGGATCCCAGGAAGTTGGTGCCCAGCAGTTTGTCGAAGTTCATCAGACCCGCGGCGCTGCCGCTGATCATGCCCAGCGGCTGGGAGAGGCCGTACTTATACACATACCAGGGGGGAGCGGCCGGATAGAACATAAAGGTGGCCAGGGCCATGATGTTGAGTATGGTTATGGTGTAGACAAATTTGTAGAAATGGGGCCGGTCCGAGGTGGTGTGCCAGAAGATCCAGCCCAGAATAAGGGGGGCGCCGAAGTGAAGGGTGTAGAAATTGGCACCCATCACATCCAGAAAAATTTTGTACCAGGCACCCTCGTGGATGGTCTGGAAATATTCGAAGAAATGGGCTGGCACCTGGTTGCCGAAAAAGCGGCCGAAAATGGCCAGCTCGGCTTTGAAGGGACCGACGACGTTGATGACGCTGCGCACGCTGTCGGCGACGCCGCGCATCATATCATAGGCGATCCAGAAACCGATAAAGGGGGCCCAGTCGATGAGAAACTGTTTGGAGCGGCGCCAGCCGAAGGCCAGGGAGAAGACGAGAAGGGCCAGAAAGGTATGATCCGGCCGCACATGGATGAACTGGTTTATCAGGACAAAATAGAGAATGATGCCGATCAGGACGTATCCCTTCCAGCGGTGGCTGGGATTGCGCAGGTTTTTCAGGAGGGTGCGAAAGAAGGTGGAAATGCGTTTCATCTTAAGCTCCTTGACGTTGCGGTTTTATCCGGCAGCCTTCAGCCGTGAATCTCGATTTTCCTGTCTCAGCCGGCTTTTCCGGCAAGAAACTGATCCTGCATGAACGATCCGTCCCGGGCCAGCAGGGAAAATCCTCCTCTACAGAGAGCATCCGTAATGGCGCCGGTGGTTCTCCCCTGCAGGGGAAGGCCCAGTCCACGGCGCAGCACGGTCCAGAAGCCCGGCGGTGAGGATGTCACCAGAAAGAATCCTCCCGGCCGTAAAATCCGGTGAACCTCCCGGAAGAAGTAGCTCAGGGACGGCAGATATTCCGTGATCCCTATGGCCGTCACCAGAGGAAAGGATTCTTCCTTGATAGGCAGGTTTTCGGCCTCGCCTCTGACGGGAGCACGGGTTTCCCCTTTCGGCAGCTGTTCCAGCATGGCCGTGGAACGCTCCAGGCAGATTACCGTGCGGTCCGCAGGGAAAAGGGTCAGGGAAGAGCCGGTGCCGCTGCCGATGTCCAGGATCGGGCCCGGGGGCAGGGAAACACGTGCCAGGAGACGGTTCAGATTGGCGGTTTCTTCGGAGAGTATCCAGCCCAAACCGGGAGCATTGCGCCACTGGTAGAGGTGCGATTTCAGCCGCCAGCTCATGAATGGTATGCCGACTCCGGAGCAACAATAACGTCCAGGGCGGCCGGCTGGATCTCCACCCGTATTTTCTTCCCCTCCCGGCAGACGGTTTCGCCGTCGGCGTGTACCGGCAGTGTCCCCTCCAGGGCGGTGATCTCTATCGAGGAAGCGCGTCCCATAGCCACTTCCTCCTCTCCCTCCTGGGCTCCTTTGGTGAATTTCAGGATGAGCTGGAGCAGCCGCAGCCGACGGCCGTAACTGACGATGCAATAGTCCAATTTCCCGTCTGCCGGATCTCCCTGGGGGGCCATGAAGAAGCCGCCCCCCATGCGCTGGCCGTTCATCACTGAAATCATCAGGGCCTGCTGGGTGATCTCTTCGCCATCCCGGACGATACGGACCAGGGGAGGGGTAAAGTAAAAATAGAGGGTGGAGAGGGCGGCGACCAGGTAACCGGGGAATCCGCTCATGTATTGGTATTCCGCGGCGCGCAGTCCGACCATGGTGTCGAAACCGATACCGATGCCGTTGCCGAACCAGCGGCCCTCCCGGTCGTCATCAGCGTACACGCGGCCCACATCGATGGTTCGCCGGACACCGCTTTTCAGCAGGTGACAGTCCTCTTCAAGCGTGCCGGGCGCTCCGGCTCCGAAGGCGAAATCATTACCCCGGCCGGCGCTCAGGACGGCCAGCGCCGCTTTCGATTTGTCTCCCTTCCCGGCCTGCATGAGTCCGTTGATCACCTCGTTTGCGGTGCCGTCTCCTCCCATAGCCGCCACTACTGAGCAGCCTGCTTCAGCGGCCTGACGGGCCAGCTCGATGGCGTGACCCATATGGGTGGTAAAGACCAGATCATATTCTACTCCGTCGGCACGCAGGAGTTCTTCCACCCGCTTTGCTTCCAGGGCGGCTTTGCCTTTGCCGGCGGTCGGATTGACGATAATGCTGATATCTTTCATATGTATTCCCGCTTGTTATGATTCCGAATCAATTTTTATTATCAGTTCTTCCAGTAATCCGCCCAGCCGGCGCTCCATCTCTCCCGCGGTTTTTTTCACCTCGGCGTGGTTCAGCGGGCCGGGGGAAATACCCGTGGCGGCATTGGTGATGCAGGATAATGCGGCGGTCCGCAGATCAAGCTGTACCGCCGTGACCACCTCGGGTACGGTGGACATACAGACGGCGTCTCCGCCCAGGATCCTGATCATCTTTACTTCGGCAGACGTCTCATAGCAGGGTCCCGTGGTAACGGCAAGCACTCCTTCTTTCAGTTCGATGCCCCTGGCGGCGGCGGCTTCCCGGGCTTTTTGCTGCAGCACGGGGTGATAACATTGAGACATATCAGGGAACCGTTCCCCTGTTCCGAAGGGAGGTCCGATGAGGGGGTTGGTGAACATGAGGTTGAGGTGGTCCGTGACCAGCATGATATCACCGGCCCGCAGGTCCGGATTGATCCCTCCGGCTGCGTTGGTCAGGATGAGGTTCTTTATTCCGGCCGCGGCAAGCACCCGGATTGGAAAGGCCAGGGAGCGCATGGAATGCCCCTCATAGAAATGAACCCGGCCCTCCAAAACGATCAGCGGGGCGCCGGAAAGGGAGCCGAAAACGATTTCTCCGGCGTGGCCTTCTACGGCGGGAACGGGCCAGTGGGGCACTGAACCGGCCTCCAGCTTGGTTGCCCCGTTTAGACGATCCGCAAAACGGCCCAGCCCGGAGCCCAGAATGACGGCTGTCCGGGCGGAAGAAGGCGGGAATACCGCCAATGCCCTCTGGATTTCATCTTTATCCGACATAATAATAAGAAATGTAAGCCGTGAAAGAACCAGATACAAGATAATTTTGCGGAGGGCGGGAAAGATCCTGTCAGTGGGCAGTGCAAGGCTCCAAACGTACACCGGGATTTCTCCGTCCTTCCTATTCCATCTTTTCCGGCTGCATGTCGCTTCCACTCGTCATTTTTAATTTCCCATCTTGATTTTTACCCCTGCTCTTCCTATCTTCTTGGGCGCTGAAGAGAGCGGTCAGGTATGATAAAGAAGGAATTGGACAATGATACAGAAGAGTGATATCGAAGCACTGTTTAAAGAGCAGCTGGAAGCCATCGGCGATGCGTCTCTCAGAGAGAAGACGATTCGGGCCTGGGTGCTGGGATGCGAGCGGGGCGGCTGGAGCAGTGTCGCGGAACTGGAGAAGATGCCCTTTACCCTGCTCACGGAAACCCACGGGATCAACTTCATCCAGCACACCATCGCGGTGACGGAAGCGGCCGCCGCCATGGCCAGGGTCCAGATACGGACATATGCCAAGCCCCCCTACACCATCGAGATGGACAGAGTGTACGCGGGAGGCCTGCTGCATGATGTGGGTAAGCTGCTGGAAACCGAGAGGGACGGTAAAGGCGGCTACCGGAAGAGTCTTTCCGGCAAGTACGCCCGCCATCCCATTTCCGGGGCCCTGCTGGCCCGGGAGTGCGGTCTGCCCGATGCCATTATCAATATTATCGCCTGCCACTCCAAAGAAGGAGAGGGCCGACCCCAGGTCGTTGAGACGGTGCTGGTGCATCTGGCGGACTTTTCCACCTTCGATCCCATGGTCATGAAGGCCAAGGGGCTCTTGATCGAAGCATAACATCAAACAGAACCATGCGAGGTGATAATGGGGCAGACGCTCGTTGAAAAAATTCTTTCCCGCCATGCCGGTAAAAAGGTCATTGCTGGAGAAATAACAGATATCGAAATAGACGCACGGATCGCCCGGGACTTCGGCGGGGCCAATGTGGTGAAAAATCTGCGTGATCACGGTCTGGGAGTTGCGGATCAGGGACGCACCTTTTTTACATTCGACTGCAATCCAGGCGGATCGGACCAGAAGTACGCCTCAAATCAGCAGATCTGCCGTCAGTTCGCCCGGGAGCGGGGAGTTCGCCTTTTTGATATCACCGACGGCATCGGAACCCATCTGGCCATCGAACAGGGACTGGTCCTCCCCGGGGGCACCCTGGTCTCCACCGATTCTCACGCCAACATTCTGGGAGCGATCGGCGCCTTCGGCCAAGGTATGGGCGACAAGGATATCGCCGCCGCCTGGGCCAAAGGACGGGTCTGGTTCCAGGTGCCGAAGTCGATCAAAATTGTGCTCACGGGCCAGCGCCCGGACACGGTCACGGCCAAAGACGTGGTCCTCCGCCTCCTGCAGGAATTCGGGGCCTCCGGTTTGCTGGGATACGCCGCGGAGCTGCACGGGGAAGCAGCCGAGAGCTTGGAGCTTAGTGAGCGCATCACCATATCCTCCATGGCCACCGAGATGGGGGGGATCATTGCCATTTTCCCTCCCAATGACGCGGTGATAAGCCATTTTCGTTCCCTGGGGCTCCATGTTGATTCCCTTTTACCCGACAGTGATGCCGAATATGAAAAGACGGTGGAGATTGATCTGACGAATCTCGCGCCGCTCATCTCCAGACCGGGGCACCCCGAAGACGTGGTGAACGTGGATTCCCTCAGGGGACAGAAGATCGATTCTGCCTTCATCGGTTCATGCACTAACGGCCGTTACGAAGATATGCTGGCCGCGGCAGACATTCTGCGGGATCGCCGGGTCGCCCCGGACGTGGTTCTGAAGATCGTCCCCGCCACCAGAGAGGTCTGGCAACGATGCCTTGAGGAAGGGATCATCGATATCTTCATGCAGGCGGGCGCTTTGGTGGGCAACCCGGGTTGCGCCGGCTGCGCCGCGGGACAGATCGGGCAGAACGGTCCCGGAGAGGTGACGGTGAGCACGGGGAACAGGAATTTTGCCGGGAAACAGGGGAAGGGAGAGGTCTATCTGGCCTCGCCTGAGACGGTGGCCGCTTCCGCCGTGAGCGGAGTAATTACGACTCGGGACGCCATTCTGAAAAAGCCGGTCCTCTTCGAGACGACGGCGGTGAAGAAAGAATCCGGCAAGAAGAGGGAAAGCGCGGCAGGTTCAGAAAAACCGATGGAACTGATAGGGCGGGTTTGGGTCATCCGCAAAGATAATATCGACACGGATATGATCTTTCATAACCGATATCTGACCATCACTGATCCCGCAGAGATGGGGCAGTATACGTTCGACAACCTGGAGGGCTGGCGGGATTTCGCCGGGAAGGCGAAGGCGGGGGATATTGTCGTGACCGGAGAAAATTTCGGGGCTGGCTCCTCGCGGCAGCAGGCGGTGGACTGTTTCACCAGTCTGGGAGTGCAGGCGATCGTGGCTAAATCCTTCGGCGCCATCTACGAGCGCAACGCTATCAATTCAGGCCTGCCGGTTATCGTAAGCGACCTGGCGGAGACTGATATCGAAGACGGCGAAGAGATAGAGGTAGATTTGCAGACCGGGACCATCCTACGCCGCAAGAGCGGGGAAAAAATCAAAGCCCGTCCCTTTTCCGCCATCCAGATGGAAATATACCAGAAGGGTGGTTTGCTCAACCTTTAAGGCCGGAGAAGCTGGTTCCGGTCTGTTTTTGCATGGAGCGGTTCCATCAATTATAAGAGGATAGAGATGGGAATGACCTTTGCGCAAAAAGTGCTGGCCGCCAAATCGGGGCAGAAGCGGGTCGAGGTGGGACAAATCGTCACCGTCCGGCCCGATCACCTCCTGACCCACGACAACACCGCGGCCATCATCGGCAAGATCGAGGCTGATCTGGAGCAATACGGAGTTGTGCGGCCGGACCTGAATATCATCGTACTGGATCATGTGATCCCGGCCGCGGCTGAAAAGAATGCCGCCGGCCACAAGAAGATCCGGGAATTCGTCGAGAAATACGGCTTGAAAAATTTCTTCGACGTGGGTGAGGGCATCTGCCACCAGATCGTGCTGGAGAAGGGATTCGCCCGTCCCGGCGGGCTCATCGTGGGGTCGGACAGCCATACCTGCTCCTACGGAGCCGTAAATTGTTTTTCCACCGGCGTAGACCGGACCGAAGCCGCTGCGTTGATCCTGACGGGAGAAACCTGGCTTAAGGTGCCGCCCAGCTTCAAGATCACTCTGAGCGGCAGGCTGCAGCCCGGCGTTTCGGCCAAGGATTTTATCCTCTCGATCATCGGCAAACTGGGCGCGGACGGAGCTAATTACAAAGCGGTGGAATTTCAGGGCGACATCAGCGGACTGAGCATGGATGATCGCATCAGCATGGCCAATATGGGTATCGAGATGGGGGCCAAGATCGCGGTCTTTCCGGTGGATGAGACGACCAGGGAATTTTTCCGGCAGATCGGCGCGCCCCTGAAACAGGACGAGTTCGTTCAGGCTGATGCCGGCGCGGAATACGAGAAGAAGTTTTCTTTCCGGCTTGATGATGTCGAACCGGTGATCGCCGCCCCCCACACGGTGGATAATATCAAACCACTGAAGGAACTGGAAGGACTGCCCATCGACCAGTGTCTGCTGGGCACCTGCACCAACGGACGCATCTCCGATTTGGCCCGGGCCGCGACGCTTTTGAAGGGGAAAAAAGTCTCGCCTCATACGCGTCTGCTGGTTCTGCCCGCCTCCCGGACCATCCTCAGCCAGGCCATGAAGGCCGGCTATATACAAGACCTTCTGGAGGCCGGGGCCGTACTGCTGCCGCCTGGCTGCGGGCCCTGCCTGGGGGCTCATCAGGGTGTGATGGCCCCGGGAGAGAGGACACTTTCCACGGCCAACCGTAATTTCAAGGGCCGCATGGGCTGCAAGGAAGCGGAGATCTATCTGGCCGGTCCGGAAACAGTGGCGGCCTCCGCTCTGCATGGAAAGATAAGCGATCCCCGCAAGGAGGTGTCACCATGAGAGTGTGGAAATATGGAGATGACATCAATACGGATATGCTCTTCCCGGGAAAATACACCTACACCTGTTCCACCGCCGAAGAGATAAAGCCTCACCTGCTGGAAGATTTAGACGGAGAGTTCGCCGGCGCCGTACAGGCGGGGGACATTATTCTGGCGGGCAAGAATTTCGGCTGCGGCTCTTCCCGGGAACAGCCGGCACTGGGCCTCAAGGCCGTGGGAGTGGAGGCCATCGTCGCCAAGAGCTTTTCCCGCATCTTCTTCCGGGCCGCCATTAACCAGGGGCTGCTGCTCATTGAGGCTCCTGCGGCCGTGGAAGCCTTCCGGGAGGGAGATGAGGTCCAGCTAGACGCGGCCAACGGGAATATCCGGGTGGGGAGCGAGGTCTTTTCTTTTCCCGGACTGCCTCCCGAAATGATGGCCATCAGGGAAGCGGGAGGGCTGCTTCCCTATATACGCAGGAAACTGGCCGACGGCCGGGGAAAAGCGTGAGATAACTATATCCAACCATTGAGGATACTATGCGGCTGTACGAAAACGAAGCAAAGAGAGTATTTGAAAAGGAAGGCATCCCGGTTCCCCGGCAGTACGGAGTCATCTGCAGACCGGAGGATATCAAGGAGAGCGGGGCCGCCTTTCCTCTGATGCTGAAGTCACTGGTGCTCATCGGCGGCAGAGGCAAGGCCGGAGGAATCAAGAAGGCCAAGGACGCCGCGGACGCCGCGGCACTCGCGGGAACAATGCTTGGGACGGTCATCCGCGGCTATCCGGTGGATATGCTGATGCTGGAACAGGCCGTCAAAGAAAAGGGGGCGGCCTATGTGGGAGTCACCATGAATCCCGCAACCTATAACACTATCATCATGGTCAGCCCCTCCGGCGGCGTGGAGATCGAGAAGGTGGCCCGGGAACAGCCGGAAGCCATCCTCAAGATAGAGTTCGAGGAGAACGAGAAAGAACTGCCCCCGGAAGCTGCCCGGCAACTGGCACAGTTTCTGGCCGTCGGCCTGCCGGACGGGGAAATGCACCGGGAGGCCATCCAGGATATTCTGGCAAAACTGTACGGCGCTTTCCAGAAATATGACTGCAAGGTGGCCGAGATCAATCCCCTCATTCTCACCGCGGCAGGGCCGGTGGCGGCGGACGCCAAGATCGTGCTGGATGACAACGCTCTCTACCGCCAGGAAACCATCCTTTCTTTTTTGAATATCCGGGAAGTGCGGCACGACGTGTCCGAGCCCACCCGCAACGAAGTGCGGGCCCGCAAGGCGGGGTTCCCCTATGTCGATCTCCTGCCGGAAGATTATAAGAAGGATCCGAAAAAATTCTATGTGGGACTGGTCCCGGGCGGAGCCGGATACGGGATTTTTTCCATCGACGAGACGGCCAATGTGGGTGACAGATTCTTCCAGGGACGGGTGGTGCCGGTGAATTTTATGGATTCCGGCGGCGGCCCCTCAAAGGAAAAAGTGGCGGAGATGTTTCACCTGCTCATGGATTATGACATCGTGGATTTGATCATCACCTCCCGTTTCGGAGGCATTTCTTCCTGTGACACCTTCATCCGCGGACTGGTGGAATGCCTGCGGCAGAGACACCGGGACGGCCGACGCATGCTGCCGGTGTACGGACGCATGGTGGGAACCGATCTGCCCAGCGCCCGGGAGTTTTTAGAGAAGGCCAAACGGGAGACTCCCGAAGAGCTCAAGGATATGCACATCGTGGTGGGAAACCGTACAATCATGGCCGAGGTGATCAGGGAAGGGATCGAACAGGCGCTGGAGGCAGGGAAGTAAACAATTTCAAAAAGGATATAAGTGATGAAAGACCGTATCAACGCCACTGAAGGAATGCTCTATTATATTATAAAGAAGATCCGTCCGGACCTGGCCGAGAAAATAGCGGCCGAAGGCAGCCTGGAGACCATGATCATCGGACTGGGCGGACAGGGGAGCAAACACGCCGGCCTGATGAGCGACTTCGGCACCCGGGTGGCGGCAGGAGTGGCTCCGGGCAAGGGAGGCCGGCGGGTCCATGAAGTTATCCCGGTGTACGAGAGCGTGGCTGAGGCTCTGGAGGAGCATCCCGCCATCGTGGCCGCCAGCATCTGGCGCCACTATTCCACGGCCCGGGAAGCCGCCCTGGAAGCTATCGAAGCGGGGATTCCCCTGCTGGTGCTGATTTCTGAATTCATCCCCCTGAAAGATGTGAGGGATATTCTGGTGGCCGCCCGCAGGAAGGGGACGCTGCTGATCGGCGGCAACACGCCGGGTTTGATTTTCCCGCCGGAACGGATCAAGATCGGCATGCTGCCCGATGTCTTTTATCCGGAAGAAATCGAGCCGGGGAAATTCGGCCCCCGGGGAGTGACCATCATCTCCCGTTCCGGAGCCATTCTCTACCATATGTCCGACGCCATGGCCAGTGTGGGCATCGCCCAGAACGCGGTCATCGGGATCGGAGGAGACGGCGCCATCGGCTCCACCTTTAAAGAACTGGTTCCTCTGGCCATGGGATATGAGAACACCGACCTGGTGATCGTGGCCGGAGAGATCGGCGGCTGCCTGGAGGAGATGCTGGCCGAGGATATGAAGGCTCATCCGGAAAAGTATCCCAAACCGCTGGTGGCCCTGATC
Organism: uncultured bacterium; assembly: GCA_964621645.1. Taxonomy (GTDB): domain Bacteria; phylum Zhuqueibacterota; class QNDG01; order QNDG01; family JAGLOF01; genus CAZUMH01. The sequence goes on along the minus strand of CAZUMH010000005.1, from coordinate 41,729 downwards.
TCGGGAGCGCACGCGCCGGAAGGCAAGACCATGGGACACGCCGGCGCCATTGTCACTCCTGGACTGGAGACGGGTACATTCGCCTCCAAACAGAAGGCCCTGCAGGAGGCCGGAGTGACGGTGGTAAACAGCCAGTACGATCTCATCGAAGCGGTGCGGAAGCAGCTCAAGGGAAAACAGTATTTCCAGCCGGAACGCTACTATAATAAAATGAAAGAGATCTGGGAGGCGCCTCCTCCCAAACCGAGTTGGGGCACGCTGGTGACCAAGGTTGAGCCGGATAATCTGGTGGTGCGGGGCTACAAGCTGCAGGAGATCGTGGCCCGCTGTGATTGTATCTCGGCTGCTTCGCTCATCGTCAGGGGTGAGCTGCCGGAAGAAAAGATCCGGAAGGAGCTAAACGGGCTCGCCCTGTCGGCCGCGGCCCGGGAGACACCGCCTGTGCGCCGGGGCCCGGGTGAAGATATCAGCAAGACACTGCAGAAATACATCCTCAACGACGAAGTGCTGACTGAATTTTCGCCTGCCGGGAAGGGATCCCAGGAACAAAAAACCGTCTTCACTCTGGGGCGCTTTGCCGCCTATCTGGCCGATATTCTGGGACATCAGAAGATGATCTCCGCCACAGGGCCGGATGAACCGTTCCGCAATCTTATCTATCGGGTGATCAGCGGCGATGCCGGACTGGATGAGAACAGGGCCCGCATGCTGGAAGCCATGATCGTGGCCTCTATCGATCACGGCGTCACGCCGCCCTCGGCCCAGGCCACCCTGATCGTGGCCACGGTGCGGGCTTCCTACGAAGTGGCGCTGGCCCAGGGAGTTGGCGCCATCACGGATGTGCATGGCGGGGCCGGGGAGAAGGCGGCCGAATTTTTCCAGCGTTGCGCCGCCCTGGCCGAATCCGAGAAGATGAACTTGGAAGAGGCCGCGGCCCGGGTAATGAAATCCTACATCGAAGAGGGCAAACGCATCGAAGGGATGGGGCACCGGGTACACAAACAGGATCCCCGCCGGGACGTGCTCTGGTCCCTGGCTGAAGAAACGGGTATCGCCGGGCCCTGTGTGGCGGTCTCGCGGATCGCGGGACAGGTATTCAAGAGGGTGCGCGGCATGGATCTCCCCATAAACGTCGACGGGGTCATCGGCGCCATCATTGCCGACATGGGAATCGATCCTGCCCTGGCCAAGGCGCTCTTCATCTACGGGCGCCTCTGCGGTCTTTCGGCCCACTATTTCGAAGAGACGGCCAGCCAGCCTCCCATGCGGCGGATCAATTTCAGCCAGGTAGTCTACAAGGGAGCCGCTGAGCGGCCCCTGCCGGGTTGAGGGTTTTTCAGATTTGATTGTCCTCCCCGTCCACTCATGTGACGGGGAGTTTTTATATATGGTTTCGCTTTGAGATCCGCTTATGTTTTCGTAATTTATCAGCGTTATGTTTCTCCCCACTACCTCTGAAGAAATGCGCAGTATGGGCTGGGATGTCTGTGACGTCATCCTGGTCACGGGCGATACCTATATCGACAGCCCCTTCATCGGTGCCGCCGTTATCGGCCGCTGGCTGGAGAAGCACGGCTTCCGAGTGGGACTGATCGCTCAGCCGGATCCGGAAAATCCTGACGACATCCGCCGTTTGGGAGAGCCGCGTCTTTTCTGGGGGGTAAGCGCTGGCAGCCTGGATTCAATGGTGGCTAACTACACGGCAACGCGCAAATGGCGCAACAGGGACGATCTGACGCCGGGAGGAGTGAACCGGCGGCGGCCCAACCGTGCTTCCATTGTTTACACGAATATGATCAGGCGCTGGTGCAAACCGGCGGTGCCCATTGTGCTGGGAGGCATCGAGGCCAGCCTGCGGCGTCTGGCCCACTACGATTTCTGGACCGATACAATAAGGAAATCCATTCTCTTCAATGCCAAGGCCGATTATCTGGTGTACGGCATGGCCGAACGGACAGTTCTGGAGCTGGCCCGGGCCCTGGCGGCCGGGGAGGAGGTTACCTCCATCCGGGGGCTCTGCTACAAATCCGATACTATCCCCCGGGATTATATTACGATGCCCTCCTTCGAGGAAATATCTCATTCACCCGAAGCATTCATCAGCATGTTCCGTGTCTTCTCCGGGAATCTCGACCCCCTCACGGCTCGGGGACTGGCCCAGCAGCAGGACAAACGCCGGCTGGTGCAGAATCCGCCTTCTCTTCCCCTCTCCCAGGCGGAGCTGGATGAGGTATCGGAACTGCCCTTCACACGAGAGATCCATCCCTTCTACGCGGCAGAGGGAGCGGTGCCGGCCCAGGAGACGATTACCTTCAGCATTCCGGCTCTGCGGGGCTGTTACGGCGGCTGCAGTTTCTGTTCCATCGCGGCCCATCAGGGCAGGCGGGTGATCTGGCGGAGCGAAGAGTCCATCCTGCGGGAGGCCGAACGGCTGACCCGTCTCACTGGATTCAAAGGCATCATCAGCGATGTGGGCGGCCCCACGGCCAACATGTACGGATTCGAGTGCCGGCGCAAGCTCGAAAAGGGAGCCTGCCCCACCCGGGAGTGCCTCTTTCCGGATATCTGCCCGGAACTGCCCGTTGACCATCGAAAACAGATAGAGCTGCTGGCTAAAATCCGCCGCATCCCGGGGGTGCGCCGGGTCTTCGTGGCCAGCGGCCTGCGGCACGATCTCATCCTGGCCGACAGCAAAAACGGAGAAGCGTATCTTGAGGAGCTTTTGCGTCATCACACCTCCGGGCAGCTCAAGATCGCCCCGGAGCACACCGATTCTGAAGTAACGGATCTGATGCGCAAGCCGTCCGCCGCTGTTTTGGAGCGCTTCCTCACTCTGTTCGACAAGATCCGTTCCCGGAGGAAGCTGAAGGGTTTTCTCAGTTACTACCTCATCGCGGCTCATCCTGGCTGCAGTGAAAGGGAGATGTCCCAATTGCGCCGCTTTGTACAGCAGCATATCCACATCATCCCGGAACAGGTGCAGATCTTCACCCCGCTGCCCTCCACCTGGTCCGCGGTGATGTACTATACGGGATTGGATCCCTTCACGGGCCGCTCCATATTCGTGGAACGGAATCTTTCCCGCAAGCAACGGCAGAAAGATATGATCACCGGTGAGAAGAAGAAACAAAGGAGCCGAGAGTGACATCCGTCCAGCCCTTCCTGGTGAGCGTGAAGCATCTGTTTCAAATGGAAAATCATTCCGCTGAATCAACAGGCGCGCCTTTGCAGATGATGGCCCTGGGACTCATCATTCTGGGAGCCCATTTGGGGGGCAAACTCTGCCAGCGGCTGCGTCTCTCGGAAGTGACCGGACAGCTGGTGGGGGGAGCCCTGGTGGGACCCTACGCGTTGCAGCTGGCAGGAATCATTTCTCCTGCCCACGCGGCCTCATACAGCCGCATCGTACACGGGTTCCATTTTTTCATATTCGTCTTTCTCAGTGTGGTAGCCTTCGGCATCGGAGAGGAATTGCACCTTTCCCGCCTGAAGAAGGTGGGCCGGGCCGCCCTGACCATCTGTCTGGTGCAAAGCGCGGCCACCTGGGCAGCGATCAGTACAGGATTTTATTTCCTGGCCCGTTTCGATCTGCTCTCGTCTTTGCTTATTGGATCCATTGGGATCGCCACCGCGCCGGCGGTCACCTTCGTGCTGATGAACCAGCTGCGCATCGAAGGCCGGCTGCGGCATGTGCTGGGCAGTCTGGTGGTGCTGGACGATTTGATCGAGGTCATCATTTTTTCTCTTCTCCTGCAGGTCTCTTTGCAGCACCTGCATCCGGAAACCGGCGGGGGAGTGCTGCTGCCGGTGCTCTGGGAAGTGTTCATGGCGCTGCTGCTGGGCGGATTGATCTATCTGGTGCTGCGCCTCCTGGTGCGGCGGCATCCGGGCAGTCTTAAAGGAGACGAGGAGCTGCCCGGCGAGACGGAAACCGGGTTCCTCCAGCGCATTCTGGCCGAACATCCCTCTCCCTCGGTTGAGATTCTGCTCCTGGTCATGGGCTGCGTCACCCTGGGAGCAGGGGCTTCCTACTTTTTCCACTGGCCCTTTCTCATCACCGCCACCTTCGCGGGATTTCTGGTGGCCAATCTCCATTCCCATGCCATCTTTGATTCCCTCAAGATCGACAACATAATGCCGGTGCTCAATCTGGGATTCTTCGCTCTGATCGGGGCCAATATCGATCTGAGCGGTTTGACGGGCCGCACGGCCCTGCTGGCGGCCATCTATGTGACGGCCCGTATGCTGGGCAAGATCATCGGAACCTGGGGAGGGTGCAAGCTGGTCGGAGAGGAGGCCAAGGTAACCGCCTGCCTGCCCCGGCTGATGCTGCCCCAGGCGGGAGTGGCGGCCGTGGAGGCTGTTTACGCCGGAACCCTGCTGGGCCGTCCCGAGATTCCGGCTATCATCCTGCCGGCCATCGTCTTCTTTGAGATTTCCGGGGTCTATCTTGTCGACCGGGGCCTGCGGCGCTGGCGCAGCTGGGTGGCCGGGGAGGAAGAGGAACTGAAAACCGCGCGAATCGGGAAGGGTCCCCAGGAAGCGGCACGGCGGCTGCTGGAGTATCTGCACGAAGATTGCGTCACTCTGGAACTGCAGGGGAAGAACAAGCGGGAAGTCATCGAGGAACTGGTGGATGTGGCCATCCGGAAATCGGGTCAGCATATCGACCGGGCCCAGGCGCTGCAGGTTCTGGGGGAACGGGAGAGACTGGCGCCCACCGGATTCGGCCATGGCGTCGCCCTGCCCCACTGCCGTCTCATGGGTCTGGATGAATCGGTTCTGGTGTTCGGCCGGCATCCCCGGGGCATCGACTTCGGCGGCGTGGATAACAAGCCTTCGGATATCTTTCTGCTCATGATGACCTGCGCGCGCAATCCGTCGGAGCATTTGAAGCTGCTCTCGGCGTCGGCGCATATTTTCGGTAATGAGGAGCTGCGCCGCAGGATCCGTTCCCTGCGATCCCCCGCTGAATTGATCGAGCTGCTGAAAGAATTGGCGGGATAAGCCTATCCTTGGGATACAACAGTGAGACCTTTAATCCCCTCCCAACGGAAAGATCTCATTTTCCCGGGCGATATGCAGCCCGGCCTTCCGTACTCTTTCTGCCGCCTCACCTCTTTGCCAGAGCAGCGGATTGGAATGATTCAGATGGATGAAGTGAATCCGTGCCCGTGCGTCCCGAGGCAGTTTCTCGAACCGGGCAATGGATTCCTGCACCAGCGGATGGGGGATTTCCGACAAATCGCGTCCCGGAATTTCCGATGCCGCGAAGAAGGTCCCGTCCAGAAAGGCCAGGTCCGTTTCCCGGACGAGAGAATCCACCGGCAGGGACCAGCGCTCCCATTTGTCAATGTCGGGCACAAAGAGTACCTTGCTTGAGCCGGAGCCGATGATGAGCCCGGCCGTCTCGGAGTACTCGTCCCGGTGCGGCACCAGTAAGGGTTTGATCCAAAAATGCTCATTAAGATGAGCGGTGGACCCTGCCTGTATTTCCACAAGTTTGATATTTTTCAGCCGGACGAGCTGATCCCAGGGGCCGTTTTCACTGAGGAAACGAGCCATCCTGGGCAAAACATAGACCGGTACATCCCGGGTACCCATGGCCTCCCGGCCCAGGTACATGAGACCGGTGTAGTGGCCGATGTGAGCGTGGGTGACGATAATCCCGGCCAGTCGGCTGCCCTCCGGAGCCAGCTGTTGCAGCGGGTGCAGCTGCCGGCCGAAATCCGGCGTTGCTTCCACGAGCCAAAAGCAGCTGTCAGCTGGATCGACCAGACCCAGACAGGCGACCATTTTCCCCAGGGCAGGATTGCCCCAGGCGGGCCGGCAGCACTCCTTTTCACAGCCGGGATGGGGATAGCCGCCGTCCTGGGCGATACCGAGGACAACCAGGAAGGGGCTGTCGGGCGCCCTCGTCGTATTCGTGATCCTGCAGCTTCCTGAAAGGAATACAGCAAGCAGGAAAATTGCTGCGGACCGTTTGTCTCCTATTCCCATTTTTACTCCCCCAGAGAGAATCCCGTGAACGGCAGTCTCAAAATAATACCAGCCGCTTTTCCCATCCGCCATAGGCTTCCTAAATCCAGTTACTTAAAATCCCACATGGGCATCTCATTCTTCTTCAGCTCGAGACCGAGCAGCTTCGCACGCAGCATGGCAATGGGCATGGAATTTTCATGCATCACCGCATCGTGGAATTCCCTGGGCGTGTATTTCCCCGAGCGGGTGCACTCCTCGTACAGGGAGCGCAGCTGCAGTCCCCCGATAAGGTAGGCGGCCTGGTAGAGGGGCGGATAGTCCTCCTCGAAGCTGCGGCGCACTTCGGCTTCGGCGTTTGCCGGCTCATGCCCCACCTTCTCCACGAGGAAATCGATACACTCCTGCGGTGTCATCTCTCCCAGATGAAAGCTGAGAGAGAAGATGATCCGCGCGGCCCGGTGAATGCGCCAGAAAAGCATGCCCATGCGGTCCTCGGGACCCCGGGCAAAATCGAGATCCCAAAGCAGCATTTCCCAGTGCAGGGGCCAGCCTTCCAGCCAGAAGGGGGTGGCGAAGATGCGCCGGTAGGGTTTGTAGCGGCTGGTCATGAATCCCTGCAGATGGTGCCCGGGAATCAGTTCATGGTGCACGGTTGCCCGGCAGAAATGGGGGTTGTTTCCCCGCATGCTCATGATCTTCTGGTCGTGTTCCATGGTGTTGGTGGGGAACGAGACACTGATGTACTCGCCGCCGGTGAAGAAGGGGTTGACCAGCTGCCTGCGCGGGGACATCATCCCCACTTTCCAGGTCTCTTTTGCGAGCTCCGGAACGGTGATCAGATCATGATCCTCGACAAATGCGGTCGCTTCCCAGGCCTGCTGCCGGATGAGGGCGGGCTGTTCTCCGGGATCCAGATGAAGCGATTTAACGTGCTCCAGCGCCTTCAGCCAGTCATCGCCGTACCCCAGCTCCCGGGAGGCCTTTACCATCTCCCGTTCGCACCAGGCGTATTCCCGCCGGCCGATATCGATCAGCTCCCGGGGAGAATCGGCGATGAGGGAGAGGCGGAGTTCCCTCTCCAGGCCGGATTTGCCGATTGGGTTTCCGACAATGGGCCGCTGCCCCTTGGCGTCCGTTTGTCCGATCCGGCGGTCCAGTTCTTCTTGCAGAGCAGTGAACGCTTTTTCAGAGGCGTCCCAGGGGCGCTCCATCCACCAGGTGAAGAGCGGATCGTAGCCGTTATAGAATTCATACCAGTCCTTCAGCAGCGAGTGAAGACGACGGCAGTAGGAGCGCACCTCCCGCAGGGTCGGGATGGGGATGTTACGGCCCTCAAAACCTGATGCCATGCCGTTGATACCGGTGGTGACGGCGGTCAGTGAGTCGGCCATTGTCCGTGCGTCCGGAGTCCGTCCGGTGCGGCGGTTCTCCTCAAGAAAAATGACGGTGGATGCGAAAGGAAGCAGCGGTTCCAGCGTCGCCTCCGTTACTGTGTTGTCCCGCAGCATCTGCTGTTCGTAGGTGAGCAGGTTTTCGAAAAGCAGCCAGTCGACGCGGCCGTCCTGGTCGAGGCTGTCAAAGGAGACGGCTTTCAGGGCCTTCTCCCAATCTCGGTAGAACTGCTGCCAGCGCACCTGATGCGGCTGGTAAAAGGGGAGGTCATAGGTGCGGCGCATGATGGAGCGGTCCGCGGTGTAGCGGATGAGCATGGGTTCGAGGGCGGATTGGGCGGCTGCGGTCGCTATCCAGATGATGAGAAGGAATACGGCCGGTGCTGTGATACGGGAGTGCATGATGGGTCTCCTTGGATTATATTGTCGGGAGTACATCTATATAAGCTGGCGGTCTTTGACCGCTGAAGGTCAAGAATCGATATATAGGGGCCTTTCCTTTAAGCGAGCACAGATCCGACATCAATGATTATAGTTCTTTTGCCTTGATGCAAAAGAACCAAAAAATCAAGGCGACGAGAAATGGCTAAAAATTTCATTGTCTTGCCTAAAAGGGAAAAACTCGTCCCGATTTAGCTTATTATAGATTTTTTTAATGAAAATCGGGACTCAGACAGTTTCCCTTTTTTAACGGCAATCCAATAAAATTTTTTTTACGCCATTTCCCTAATGCCAGAGAAAAAGAAAATTAGTTGCTTTTTCATTTATCCTGAGTATTTTAAGCATTTTTCTCGTTCCCATCCTCTGGGTGGGAACGCATACCTGGCCGGCTCTGCCGGTGTTCGTGGTGACAATATGCGAAGAAATAACTACTCTCCTTCCCGGATCCAGACAGTCATCTTCCCAGCGCCCCGGTTGGCCCAGGCGTAATAGGGGATCGCGGTAAGGGTGCCGGCTTCAATGGTCATGACCCCTTGCAGCAGATCGGGTTTGAATACGGCCTGCAGATTCGCTCCGGGTGAGAGGACACTCTCCAGTACATCCGGGCCGTTATCCGTCTCTTCCAGACAGTAGACCAGCGGTCCCCTTTCCAGAGCGACCCTGCCGCGATCGGGCACTACCGCCGGATGTGACCGCACCCTGCGTACGGGCATAGGCAGCGCCAGTTCGATAGTGTCCCCGCTCCGCCACGTGCGGGTGACGCGGAGATACCCATCCCTGACATCCGCAGCTACCTCCTCTCCGTTGACTGTGAGGAGGGGAGTGTCATCTATGACGTTTTCGAAGGTATAGAGATCTCCAGGCACCGGTTGGTTGTGCGCCCAGCCGGGCAGTCGCAGGGCCATGGTCATTCGCAGGGGCTGCCGCGGATCAACGCTGATGCTGATTCCTCCCTGCCAGGGATAATCAGTCTCCTGGGTGAGCGTTACCGGAACACCACCCACCTCCAGCGAGGCCGTGCTGCTGATGTAGAGGTTGACGAAGATCTCCTCGTCCCGCTGCCCGTACATATATCCGGAAAGCGAGGGCAGAAAGCGGGCGATATTGGGAGGACAGCAGGCACAGTCGAACCAGCCGCTGCGTTCGTAGCCTCCCGTTGATTCCAGGGGATTCTGATAGAAAAAGCGGTCCCCGCTGAATGAGACCCCGGAGAGGAGCCCGTTGTAGAGTGTCCGCTCCAGGACATCGATATATTTTGATTCCCCCTTCATGAGGAACATGCGAAGGTTCCAGAGCACGTTGCCGACCGAGGCGCAGGTCTCGGTGTAAGCCTCCCGGTTGGGAAGCTCGTAGGCATCGCCGAATGCTTCGCTGGTGTGGCGGGCGCCGATGCCGCCGGTGAGGTAGAGCTTGCCGCGGACCACATCTTCCCAGAGCCAGTCGATTGCCGCGACATAGGACTTCTCCCCGGCCAGAGCGGCGATATCGGCCATACCCGAATACATGTAAGCCGCACGCACCGCGTGTCCCACCGCCTCCCGCTGTTCCAGCACGGGGAGGTGATCCTGTTTATAGGGGCGGCCGTTGTAGATGGCGTAGATCGACGAGTCGGGATAGGGCTCGCTGTCGTGTTCCCGGCCGCGCTGGTCCAGGAAAAATTTCGCCAGGTCGAGATACTTCTTTTCCCCGGTGACCCGAAAGAGCTTGCCCAGTCCGATCTCGATCTCCTGGTGGCCGGGAGTGTCCCGCTGTTTGCCGGGTCCAAACACGGAATCGATGAGATCGGCATTTTTCAGGGCGATATCAAGGAAGGCCCGTTTGCCGGTGGCCTGCCAGTAGGCGACAGCGGCTTCATACATATGCCCCACATTGTAGAGTTCGTGGCTGCCCTGCAGATGTATCCAGCGTTCGCTGCCGGCTCCCGGGGCCGGGTTGTCCGGATCAACGGTCCGCGCCGAATAGAGATAGCCGTCCTCCTCCTGGGCCTGCCCGATAAGGGTCACCAGGGAGTCCATGAGCGCTTCCAGCTTCGGATCCGGATGCTGCGTCAGAGAGTAGGAGGCCGCCTCCATGGCCTTGAACACATCTGAGTCGTTGAAACGCCGTCCCAGATAGGGCCCGTCCATCAATCCCGCCGCCTTGCGCAGATTGTCGATGCGGCCGGTCTCCTCGCACATCCTGAATTCATACGGGATAGTAACCCGGCGGTTGGTCTCGATGCGGGGCTGCCAGAAATCGTCGGTGATGGTCACCCGGTTGAAGGGAACCGGAGTGATCGGGTAATCCCTCCCCTGCCTGGAACTGCAGCCAACGCTGAGGATACTGACAATGAGCAGCAGCCGGGCCGCCGTTTCGATGTGACGGTTCATGGGAGTACTCCTTGTGGTCGTGGGTATGCTGAAGGCTATTCTTCCTCTTTATGTTCAGGAGCGGCTGTTCCGGCAAGCGTCCGCCTCGCCAGCCGGCGGCCGATGAAAAGCAGCACCGTTATCACCAGGGCCCACTGCAGCAGGCAGTTCATGACGCTTGTCGGATCAAGGGGGTTGTACCAGCGGCCGGGAACCGCATCCTGCACCAGCCACCAGACGAGCAGAATCACGGCGCCGACGGGAATGAACAGTGTCAGTACATAATTCCACCAGCGGCCGAGGTTCCAGTCCCCCGCATTTCCCGTCAGTTCCTCCCTGCGGAGTTTTTCCGTGCCGTAGCGGTGCACGGCAACGGCCACGAGGGCGCCGGAGATGATCAGGGCGTAGCCCCAGACGAAATCCTGATTCTTGAGAATATTCAGGTTCACCGCGGAGGGAATGCCAAAGAGAAAACTGACACCGATGATCGTGAGGATCGCTTTTTTCCGCTTCATGCCGGCATCGATAAACACCCGTACCGGCAGTTCCAGCTGGGCGATGAGCGAGGAAAATCCCGCGAACATCAGACCGAGGAAAAAGAGCACGGCCAGGGGGCGTCCCATAACCATGCGGGCAAAGAGCTGGGGCATCCAGATGAATGTCAGGCCGGTGGAGGCCGGTCCGCTGGTTTTCATGATTTTGAGAATTTCGGGTTTGGCCATCCCCATGTCTGTCTGCAGAACCGCAAACACGGTTCCGAAGACCATCATGGCGGCCAGGAGAGAGACCGCATTGTTGGCCACCGGTGTCAGGAAAGCGTTTTTCACCAGGCCGTGTTCCCGTTTCAGGTAGGCGGCATAGGTGAGGAACAGTCCCCAGCCGGCGCCGACGTCCCAGGCGTTCTGGGTCAGCGCTTCCATCCAGATGCGGGGTTTCGTCAGCTGGCTCCAGTCCGTTTTAAACAAAAACGAAACGCCGTCCCAGGCGCCGTGCATAGTGAGGGCCCGGATGACGGAGATAATGATAATACCGAAGAGAAGGGGGATCAGCACCTTGTTGATCTTTTCTATGGAAGCGACTCCCCGCCAGATCGCCCAGCCGCCGATCATCATGACAACCGCGTGCGTCAATAGGGGCCAGCCGCCAGCTTGGTAGCTGTTCCAGACAGACATTGCTGTTTCAGTGTCCATCGGCAGGGGGCGGGTGAGCATTTGCACGAAATAGTAAATACACCAGCCGACGACAACCGAGTAGAAGAACGTGATGGCCGTGGTCACGAAGGTCATAAAGGCGCCCATCCAGGCGAACTTTTCTCCGGCCGCTTTGGCGATGGTGCCCACGACTCCCATTCTGTTTTTCCGGCCCAGGGCGTACTCCGCGATCACCAGCGGAATGCTCCAGAGACAGAGGAAAATGGCCCAGGCAATGAGGAACGCACCCGAGCCTGTCTCCGACCCGTTCTGGGCGGCGATGCGGGGAAATCTCCAGATGTTGCCGGTGCCGACGGCAATTCCGATAACGCTGAGGAGAAATCCGATTCGGGATGTAAATCGCTGGTTTGTACTGCTGCTGTTCAGTGGGTTCATAGGGATCCCTCTTGTTCGAGGTTCAGCTGCCGGAAATCTGCTTCACGGCTCCTTCGGCGGCATGTTTCAATATGTCCCGGTACGATGGGAGGGATGCCGCCTGTTTGAGGAAGGGGAGGTCCGCCCCACTGCCGCATTTTCCGATTGCCCGCAGGATTGCGGCCTGGGCCCGGTAGCTGTCATCCTTGGCAAACCGGGATTTAAAAAAGGGTATCAGCGTCCAGTCACCCGTACCGGCCAGCAGATTCAGCGCGGTTGTCCGCACCCGGGAATCGGGATCGGCCGCCAGCTTTTTAAACAGGGATACCGTTTCTCCGGATTCGATGGTCCCCAGCGATTCCGCCGCCTGCTGCCTGACCGCCCAGAAGGAATCTTCATATGCTGCTTTGGCGAGAGTCCGGCTTACATTTTTATTCTCCGCGAATGGTGCCAATTGAGCGGCCGCCCACTGCCGGCCGATCACATCATCATGCTGCAGCTGGTAGAGCAGCTCGGTGACTGTCTTTCGGAACGTCCACTCTTTCAGCAGATAGTTGCCTTCATCGAATCTGACCAGCCGGGGCGCATCCGCGACGGGAATGGTGAAGGTCTCTTCAGCTTTTGAAAGCCAAATTTCACTGACCTTCTTCCCCCGGGCGGTCACGACACCGATCCGCACCGGCATCCGGTAAACCGGTATGCCCAGCGATGTATCCTGAACCTGCTGCACTTTCAGGGTGATCTGTCCAGGGCCGGGATCATACTCATATGAGATGTCAAAGACAGGGTGTCCCGGTTTGAAGATCCACTGGTTAAAAAACCAGTCAAGATTGCGTCCGGTCACCTCTTTGACGGCGGCCATGAAATCGTGGGTATCCACGGCCATAAAGGCATGCCGGTGCAGGAAATAGCTGAGTGTCTTGAAGAAGGGTTTGTCTCCCAGTACGAACCGAAGCATATGCAGCACCGCCGCCGCTTTCGGGTAGGTGTGGCTGTCGAAATTGTCCTGAGGCTGATTATAGTGAGTGCAGACAATGGGGCGCATGTACCGGTTATGAGCCTCATTCAGATATTGATTTTTTTTGTCAAGCAGGTCGATGGCACCCTCATCATCTCCCGAGGAGAACCGGGTATAGAGATAGTCGGAATAGGTGCCGAATCCTTCGTTCATCCAGGTATGCTCCCAGGATCGCAGGGTGATCAGATCACCCCACCATTGATGGGCCGTCTCATGGGCGATGATCCGTTCCCAGGAAAAATCCTGTTCCGCCCGGCGGTCATAGATGACCCCTTCACCGAGAATGGTGGCGGAGGTTGCTTCTGCCCCCCCGCCCTGACGGGGGCTGACCACCTGGTCATACTTGTCCCAGGGATAGGGGAAGTCATACAGATTGCTGTAGAATGCGATTATTTTGGGTGTATTGGCGAATATCCGGCGCCCGTTTTCAGCATCCCGGGGATAGACCCAGTAATGGACCGGCAGCGATCCCAGGGAATCCTCGATGACCGTATAGGGACCGATAGCGAGCATCGAGAGATAGGTGGAGTGGGGGTGTTTCTGAAGGTAATGCCAGGTCGCCGTATGTGCCTCACTGTCCTTTGTCACGCCGATCAGTTTTCCGTTGGAGAGCACCTTGAGGCCTTCTTTGACCGTGATGATCATCTCCTGGGCCGCCTTGTCATGGGGGTAGTCGTAACAGGGAAACCAGTAGCGGGCCTCGTCCGGCCAGGAGTCTGTGGTCACGACCTGAGGATGGCGGCCGGTGCTGTCATCAAAATAGAGCCCCTTTTCAGGATCGGATCCGTGGTACCATATGGTCATTCTCAGCGTGTCGCCGAACGCCGCTGGATGCGGCAGAACGATATGCAGCGTATCGTCTCGATATGAGAACGCGAGATTCCTGTCCCTGACGCCGGTGATCTTCTCGACAGTGAGATCGACCGCATTCAGCGAGATGCTGCCGAGACCGTCCCGAAGCGAGACCATGGTGACTGTGTTGCTGCCGTGGAACTCTTTCTTGTCGAGATCGAACGCCAATCGTACCGTGTATTGCAGTGCGTCAGTGTCCCGGGACGGTTCATGCTGAACCAGCCGGGCTGTGATGTCGATTTTCTGGGCGTACCCAGGCCGGCATAAAACCAGGCAGATGAGAATACCGGTAAGCGCACCTGTCTTTTTCATCGCGGATCCTTTCATCAGAAATTTACCAGCGGCTGGAGAACCGGCGGTAATGACTGGACAATACCGCCGGAGCCGACGGCCTTTTCAATATCATCGAGTTCGGATGGCGCAAACCGGGTAAAATTTTCAATACCGTCTTCGGTGACCAGTATGGTATCTTCGATTCGCATATACAAGTTTTCCTCGGGGACGCGGAGCTGGGGATCGACGGCAAAGACGAGACCCGGTACCAGCGGTTTGGAATAGTAGTGTCCCACATCATGCACGGCCATCCCCACCAGGTGGGAAAACACACCGCCGCCGGTCTCGACCAGTTTTTGCACGGCTTCTCTGTAACAGGGTTTGAGAAAATCTGTCCGGGCCAGTATGGGGGCCATCTCTTTTGCCGCATCCGCCATAATTTCTTTGGGCGTCAATCCGGGGCGGATCCGTTTAAGTACCGCCTTATGATAGGTCAGGATGAGTTCACAGAGCTGCCGCTGCCAGGGCTGGAATTTTCCGTTCACCGGCCACATGCGACCGATATCGCTGACGTAATACCCGTAATCGGGGGCGAAATCCATCAGGATCAGATCCCCTTTTTTCAGGTGGCTGGAGTTGAAATAGTAATGGCCGTCGCTGATATTCTCCACTCCCGCGGCGGTGATGGAGCGGTACCCCTCCAGCCTGGCTCCGTTGGTCAGGAAGACGTAGCGGGCCGCGGCATCGAGGTTGTACTCATAGAGCCCCGGACGGGTCGAGTGCATTGCTTCCGTGATGCCCAGAGCGGCCAGCCTGCCCGCCCGGCGAAGCAGCTCGATTTCCCCGGGACTCTTGATCGTCCGCAGTTCATCGAGGATGGGCGAGAGATCCCTGATCTCCGTCCGGGGATTGCGGGTACGGAGGAGCGCGATGAAATGGTTCTCCCGGGAAACGCGGCCGTCCCAGTAATCTTGGGCGCTCTTGCGGGCTGCGTTCAGCAGCTCCCCCCTGCTCTGGCCCTGGCCCTCGGCCGGGCTGAAGGGTGTGTAGATGACCCGGGCGTCAATTGATTTCAGTTCAGCAAGCGGTTTGACCTCATGGATCCCCGTCCTTTTCTGCACCAGCTCGACTTCGTTGAGATTGTACGTTCGGTTCTTATGACTGGTGCGGTAGGGAGCGAGATAGAGGGTGGCGGAGCGGTTTTTCCCGTCCAGGACCAGGTAGGAATTGGGATTTTCGACACCGCATAAATAGTAAAAGGTGTTGCTCTGTCTCGGGTAGACGAATCCGCCGTTGTCCGGCGCTCCCTGGATGACGGCAGTGGCGTCTCCTATCGCGTCAAACACTTTTTCCCGGCGGACCTGAAATTCTTCCGGAGGGAAGTGGGTTTGAAATTCCTGCGAATAAAGAAACGCGGGGATCAGGAGCAGCAGTGCTACATTTTTTTTCATGACATTCCCCTTCTTCAACATGATGTAATGAGTTACTCCACTATGGCAAGAGCGCCGTCAAGCGTGTAGGATGCACCGGCATCGGTGTTAAAGGTGACCTTGTGTTTACCCGAACGAATGGTACAGGGCTTACCGAGCAGCGAAGTAAGTGTAATGCTGTCGATTTCTCCGTTTTTCCAGGAAAACCCGATCTCGAATCCGCCCCGGGCCCGCAGTCCGCTGATCCTGCCCTCGGGCCAGGCGGCGGGCAGGGCCGGCAGCAGCTGGATGTATCCCAGGTGGGACTGCATCAGCATTTCAGCAATGGCGGCGGTCATGCCCAGGGCCCCGTCCACCTGCAGGGCCCGGGAGCAGATGGCAAAGAGGCTGGTGGTCGCATAGTTTCCTATATAGTAGCGGAAATTATCCGCCGCCCTTTCCGCTTCATGAAGACGGGCCCAGCAAGCTGTCTTCCAGGCTGAGGACCAGCCGTTTCCCGGCAGACCGCGCTGCTCCAGCACCATGGCGGCGGCCCGGGCCAGGTCCGGCGTTTCTTCCACTGAAATACGATTGCCGGGGAACAATCCGTACAGATTCGAAATGTGCCGGTGGCTTTTCTCCTTCTGGGGCCAATCCTCCAGCCATTCCTGCAGATCGCCGGCTTTCCCTGTCAGCGGGGGCGCCAGCCGGTCCTTGGCTTCTCTCAGCCGCTTCACCAGGTCATCGTCCTTTCCCAGAACGGCGGCCGCTTCCAAAGTGTAGGAAAAGAGGTCATAGAGAATCTGCATGTCGATGGCGGAACCGGCACAGATGGTGGTGCCGGGACTGACCCAGCCGCAGACTTCGTCATAAAAGGGATCGTTGCCCGGCCGCCCGGGAAAATTTTCCGGAGAGGTGGAGGGATTGGTCACCAGCCAGCCGAAACGGGGATGCTCGGTGAGAAAATCCAGGAAAAACTCAACACTCCCTTTCATTGCCGGGTAATATTCTCTGAGAAAATTCCGCTCGCCGGTGTAGCGGTAATGTTCCCAGAGGTGGGTGCAGAGCCAGGCGCCGCCGGCGGTAAAGGCACCCCAGTCGGGGCCGTCCATGGGGGCGGCCACCCGCCAAAGATCAGTGTTCTGATGGAAGACCCAGCCGCGGGCCCCATAATGCTCCCGGGCCACATCGCTCCCCTGAACGGTCAACTCTTTTATCATCCTGAAAAGAGGCGCGGCGCATTCGCTCAGATTGGCTACCTCCGCCGGCCAGTAGTTCATTTCGGTGTTGATGTTTGTTGTGTATTTTGAGTCCCAGCTGGGATTCATGTCTTCGTTCCAGATACCCTGCAGATTCGCCGGCTGGGTGCCGGGACGGGATGAGGTGATGAGCAGATAGCGTCCGAACTGGAGGCAGAGAGCTGCCAGATCCGGATCGTTGGTACCGTCATAATTTTTGATCCGTTCATCGGTAGGCAGACCGCCGTTGGGGCCGTTTACCAGATCCATGGCTACACGGCCAAAGAGCCGCTGGTGGGCCTCCATCTGAGCTGATTTCAGGCTGGCAAAATCCTTGTCGGCTAACTGTTTGAGGACAGCGGCGACGCGGCCGTGGGGATCGCCGCTCACGTCTCTGAAATCGACAAAGTTGGTGGCGGCGGCGATAACAAGCGTGACGGCGTCCGCGTCAGTGACCTGGAGATATTGGCCCTCCACCCGGACAGAGCCGCCCTCGGGCAGGGCCCGCAGACGCGCTTCGTAACGGAGACGGCCCTTGACACCCAGGTAGTCGGCCGACTTGCCGGTCAGCACCAGCTGATCAGGGGGATCGCCGTCCATGCGGAAGTAGTCGGTGGCATAGTTGGAATGGGCCTGATTGCGGCAGCCGCGCAGCTCGGCCCGAAACGAAACGGCTCCAGGTTTTGAGGCGGTCAGGCGGATAACGATCACCTGATCCACCGGAGAGACAAACACTTCCCGGCGAAAGTGGATACCGTTTTGTTGGTAGCGGGTAGTGACGATACCGCTGCTAAGATCAAGCTGGTGATGGTATCCCGCAGGTTTAGCATTCCCGGGAAATACAAGGATGAGATTTGCCAGGGACTGATACTTCTGCTGTTCCACCGGATAGCCCATGAGAGCGCGGCCGAAGACTTTGTGGGCTTCGCGATACTTGCCGGTAAAGATAAGCTGCTGGATCTCCGCGAGATGCTTCCGGGCTCCCTTCACCGTGGTGGAGTAGGGTCCCCCGGACCAGCAGGTCTCCTCGTTGATCTGGATGCGCTCTTCATCCCAGCCGCCGAAGACCATGGCCCCCAACCGGCCGTTACCTACCGGGAAGGCATTTTCCCATTTGTCGGCCGGATGCGTATACCAGAGGACCGTGGTTGGATCAAGAGGAGGGGCCTGGGGTGCAGCCCTACCGCTGAACGACAGAGCACATATCACTAACGACGGGAAAAGTCTCCGCATTGTCATCCTCCGCTGGTATATACCAATTGATTATAAACGGATTCCCGGGGAAAATCCGCTCCATCAGTTGCAATGATACCCGGCCCCGGAAGTCCGACAGGCAGAACGGTCTACTTCCCTCGATCGATCCAGACGGTCATGGGGGTTTTGCCCCGGTGGGCCCAGGCATAGTAGGGGATCAGCTGAATGGCAACCGGTTCCCGATTCAGAATAGTATCCTGCGCCTGTTTTGCTACGAGCCCTTCGCCCTTGATGATCTCCACTCCATGCAGCAGATCGGGGTCGAATTCGGCGACAAGATTCGCTTCATCCGGTAACAGTATATTCTTGACCTGTTTCTGCGGCTGATCGATACCCTCGGCGCAGTAGACGATGGGGCCCCTCTCCAGTGCCACCTTGCCCCGGTCCGCCACGACGCTGTCCAGAGCCGTGATCCGGCGTATCGGCACGGGAAGGTGCAGGACCATCTCGTCCCCCACCTGCCAGATCCGTTTCACCCGGGCATAGCCCTTCTCCTGATCAAGCTCGACGTCTTCGCCGTTTACCTGCAGGTGTATTCCGGATTGATCAGATGAGAGGAATGAGTAAAGGGAGCTGGGGACCGGTTTATTCATAGCCCAGCCGGGCAGGCGGATGTTCAGGGTCAGCGGCATGACAGCCCCGGGTTTGATCTGAAGTTTAATCTCACCCTTCCAGGGGTAGTTACTATGCTGGATGATGCGAACCGGGACATCGTCTATGATTATCTCGGCTTCACCGCTGATGAAGAGATTCACGTAAATGTCCCGGCCGCGGTACCCGTAGATATAGCCGGGGAGGGAGGGCAGGAAGCGCACCACATTGCTGGGACAGCAGGCACAGCTGAACCAGGGGGATCTTTCCTTACCGGTCTCGCTGGCCAGGGGGTTGTCATAGAAAAAACGGTCCCCCTTCATGGAGATCCCGGAGAGGAAGCTGTTGTAGATGATTCGTTCCACGACGTCCATGTACTTGGCGTCGCCGGTCATGAGAAAGAGACGGTGGTTCCACATGGCGTTGGCGATGGAGGCGCAGGTCTCGCAGTAGGCGGTGCTGTTGGGAAGATTATAGGGGCCGCCGAATCCTTCATTGCCGCCGGTGGCGCCGATGCCGCCGGTCACGTACAGCTTTGTGCCGACAACATCGTTCCAGATGGTTTTTATCGCCTGTATATAATCCTTGCTGCCGGTGAGTGCAGCAATATCCGCCATGCCGCTGTACATATAGGCGGCCCGCACGGCATGTCCGACCGCTTCGGTCTGTTCCGTGACCGGCTTGTGATCCTGGGCGTATTCACCATAGAGCATATGGCCGGTAGAGTCCCCCCGCTGGTCCAGAAAGAACTTGGCCAGCCTCAGATAGCGCTTCTCACCGGTCTCCCGGTAGAGTTTGGCCAGGCCGATCTCGATCTCCTGGTGTCCCGGCGGATAGCGGAGGCCCTGGGGGCCGAAGACACTGTCTATGAGATCCGCGTTCCTGATGGCCACATCAAGCAGTTTGCGGGAACCGGTGGCGTGATAGTAGGCAATGGCCGCCTCATACATATGGCCCGCGCAGTAGAGTTCGTGATCGTTTTGGATATTGTCCCAGCGGTCCTTTACCCGAACCGAGGGATTGTCTGGATCGAAGGCGGTTTTTGCGGTGTACAGATAGCCGTCCTTCTCCTGGGCGGCGGCGATGAGATCGATGACACTGTCCACATAAGCTTCCAGTTTCGGATCGGGGTGGAGATGCAGGGAGTAGGCCGCTCCTTCGATCACCTTGTAAAGGTCGGAATCGTTGAAGCGGTAGCCGGTGTGGGATCCCTTTTTCATCCCTCCGGCCACGGCAAAGTTATTGATGCGGCCGGTCTCCTCACACATCTTGAAGGCGTAGGGGATGGTCACCCGCCGGTTGGTCTCCATGCGGGGAGTCCAGAATCCGTCTTTCACCGTGACGCTGGTAAAGGGAACGGGAGTTATGAAATAATCGCCGCTGGGGGTCTTGGGGGCACAGCCTGAAATTGTGAGAACCAGCGCGCCGAGCAGCAGCAGAGGAAGCATCCGAGGGCTTCCTTTTCCTGACAGGGTGCGTGACATATAATCCTCCTTCGGTTACTTCGATTTCCGGTCTAAAAGCAGCGGTATGCTTTTATAGGGAACCGGATAAGCGTTGATATAGGCTTCCGGCCGGAAATCAAGTTTTTCTTCATTGAATCCTATGACATAAAGCTCGATTAGCTTACCGATGTCTTCACTCCGCAGCGGGATGTAATAGGTGTAGTTTTTATCGCTGCCGCCTACCAGATACTCCCAGGTATTGGAAGGATAGGAAACGGCCCGGTCCGGGGCCCCCCGCAGGATGCCGTCGATTTTCGCTCCCACATAGGCACCTTCTTCCCCATGCTCTCCGTTCAGGGCGATGCAGAGGTAGCTGTGGGGGGCAATCTCCTGAAGCTGCAACTGGGCCCGCCATATTTTTGCGGCTTGCAGCCGGTCCGGATGGGCGAACAGGTTGGAGGCGCGCCATGTCCCGCGATCCACCATTCTGCCGTCTTTATAGCCTTCGATCTCCAGAATACGCGAGGGGAAATATTTGAAACGCAGATAGCGAACCGGCCGGGAGAGAGGTATTTCCATCACCAGTCCGGCGAGATAGGTGATGGTGCGCCAATGGATGAGATCGTCCGAGACCTCGACATGGTTGCCTTCCTCTTTCAGCAGGGGATGCAGGGAGAAGGTATCGCCCACTTTAATGACGATTTTGTCCAGGTCGGTTATTTTCCCCAGATCGAGTCGCAGGCAGCCGCCTTCGATAACCACCGGCCGGTTATACTTTTTACTGGGCCAGAAGCCGGTCTCCAGAGAACCGTCAAAGAGATTTTTGTCCCAGACACCCCGCTGAACGAAGACCGGCTGACTGAAGAAAGCCTCCTGGGCGGCCCGCACCTGGGGGATGCTGCTCCAGCCGGAACGCTCCAGACTGCGGACTTCCAGGGCGTTGTTGTCGGCAGAGAAGACGGTGGCTTCGTAGAGGGGACGCCAATCCAGAGAATCCAGAGGGACTTCATTAAAATCCGCCACATTGCGGAGGATCTTCTCCGTAAGAGGCCGGCCGGGGAAGGTGACCTTCCGGGTCCCGCCGCCAGACAGGATGGTATCCTCCTTTCCGTCCAGCAAAACCCGGCTGTATTGAGAGGCGTCGGCCAGAGAGATATCGACGCTGCCGCCCGGCCAGCCCAGGATGTTCAGCTCCACCGGTTTCCCTGCCATGTTTCTAGTTACCTGAAAGGGGGCGCCCCGGACCGTCGGTTCATCGATGGTACGAGAGGAAACGATGAGCAGGCAGGAGCGGAAGGGCTCCACCGTCATGGTAAGGCGGGAACCGTAGTCGAACCGTCCCAATATCTCTTCGGTCGGATGCAGCCGCCTCACTTCAATTCTTCCGTTATTTTCCAATCCAATCTGCTCATCCAAATCGAGGGAGTAGTCCGCCGGCTTCCAAGTGAGATTACGCAGGGTAATCAGGCGGGTGGAGCCGTCCCCGCGGGACACGGCGTTGGGCCCGCAGGTTTCCTCCGGGAGGAGCAGGCCCTGTACCAGGATGTCCCGGTATTTACGGTGCAGGGTGAAAATGCGGGCAAGCAGGGGAAACTCGTCATCCCGCAGCAACCAGGGATTGCCGTAGAGCTGGGGCGCCAGGATGAGGCCGCGGTTGAAGGCCTGCAGCACCAGGTCATCCTCCCAGTAATCGAGACAGGAAGAGAGGCAGACGCCGTGATCTTCGGTGAGCCGCTCGAGATCCGGAGGCAGGCCGCGGCTAAGGGCGGCGGCACGGTGATGGAGCGCGGTCATCCAGTTGTTCATGAAGACATCGATGTAGGTTTCCCATCCCTGCCAGAGAAAGGTGGTGGCGTACTGTTTGGCTCTGCGCAGTCCCAGGCGATGATTGAGCAGGATAAGGTCCGGGCAGTACTGCCGGCATTTCTTCATCATGGTGATGAAGGCATCTTCTTTCTCCGGGCGCAATGGGCCGCAGACAGCGTCAAATTTGAAGAGTGCAAAATTATAATCCAGGCAGAGGGAGACCATTTGTTCGATACGGGCCCGCTCCTCCTCAGGAGTATCGCCGAACCCGTCCGGTCCGCCCCATACTCCCAACCGGACTCCCATGCTTTTTGCTTTCTTGTAGATTGGATCGAAGCCGCGGGGAAACTGCCGGGTGAACCGTTCCGAATGGATCGATCCATAAAAACGTTTGCCGTCGATGGCTCCGGCATCGAAGGCGTAGATATCCAGCTGCATGCCGTAGCGGCGCTGCAGCCAGTTGAAAAATTCCAGGTTGATCAGGGTCTGCTTCTCGGTGGCGCCTTCGTTGGTGTTGTTGATCCAGGAGAAGTATTCGGCGCGGGATGGGGTTCGTTCATCCGCTCCCGGAAAGATAGTGTCCTGGGCCCGGATGGTTCCGAAAGAAAGAATAATAACAGCGAACATCAGGTATTTTTTTATCACGGTGCCACTCCAATTATATTAACAGCGGATAAATTATATCCATCAGCCGTGAAGCCTGGATGAGGTTTCCGTCCCCTGGCCTCAGCTGCTGAGAATCGCTCCCTTATTCTTTCTCCCTCTGCCAGGTCATTGCATGGTTCCAGGGAGAGATACGCAACAGCGAAACAGCAGCCGACACTACATGAAATCAGATGGTGAGGACCGGGGATAATCATACGATATCAATGACATGCCAAGGTGGAACGGTGATTCATCAATATCCCCTGGTGATTTCATCGTGGATGATCGTTACCAGATTGCCTTCTTCCTGGGGAAACTGCTCCAGAATGGCGGGGAGATCTTTCCCGGCAGCCATTAAGGAGCGGATTTTTTCCTGCCGTTTTTTCATGTCGGCGAGACAGGTTTCCACATCTTTCCGGCCCACCGGATCGGCGTGACCGCTGCAGAAGACCCGGGCCGGCAGTGTTTCCAACATTTTCCCGAGCGTTTCTACATAGGAGAAGGAGTTCCCCCCTTTATATGCATGGATGAGCTGGGGCCGGTTCAGGAAAATCAAATCCCCCAGAAAGGCGATCTTCTCCCGAGGGAAATAGACCACCGCGTCTCCAGTGGTGTGGCCGACGCCGAAGTACCAGAGTTCCATCTTGCTGCCGCCCAGATAGAGTTCCATTTTATCCTGAAAGGTGATGGAGGGCAGATAGTGACTTAAGGGGTATTCCTGCCAGGCTGAGGGAGCACCGTCCCGGACGGGCAGGAAGAGCTCTTTGCGGCAGTTGGCGTGGGCGATGATTTTTATCGATCTGGGGAAATAGCGGTTGCCGCTGGTATGGTCCCCGTCGCTGTGGGTGTTGACCAGATAGAGCAGGGGGAGATCGGTGAGCTCTCTGATCTTCTTGAAGATGGCCGTGGCGGAGGCCTGGTCCATCTTGCTGTCGATGACAAGCACGCCGTTATCTCCGATAAAGAGGCCGCTGTTGGCGCCCCGGCCCCCCTTGATCAGGTAGAGATTATCGGCAATTTTCATGAAATCGAGAGAAGAATTTTGCGTTTGGGCCGGGAGTGGTCCTGTAAGCGAAAACGCCAACCATAGAGAGACTGAAAGAATAGCTGTTTTTTTCATGGATGTCCCCTTTCGAAAAAGAGAAATGGAGGTTACTCTTCCCCGGCGAGCAGCCTGTTCCAATCCGGGGGCGAGACCCCTAACAGGTTCCGCACGAAGAAATCCCGCCGCCGCCGTTCGCCGTAGTCGCCGCCGATGGAGTGGCCCACGCCAGGAAGAACCAGCAGGTCGAAATCCTTCTTGGCCTTGACCAGGGCGTTGACCAGCTGCATGGTGGAAGAGGGGTCGACGTTGGTGTCCATCTCTCCCACGATAAGGAAGAGTTTGCCTTCGAGACGGGAGGCGTGGGTCACGTTGGAGTTGTCGGCGTATTCTTGGCCAACTGGGTAGCCCATCCACTGCTCGTTCCAGGAGATCTTGTCCATGCGGTTGTCATGGCAGCCGCAGGAGGAGACGGCCACGGTGTAGAAATCAGGATGGAAAAGAAGAGCGCCGGTGGAGTTCTGTCCTCCCGCAGAATGACCGTAGATGCCCACACCCTCCTTGATGTTATACCAGGGATACTTTCGGGCCAGGGCCTGGTGCCAGAGGATGCGGTCCGGGAAGCCGGCGTCCTTGATGTTCTTGTAGCAGACGTCGTGAAAGGCTTTTGAGCGGTTGGAGGTGCCCATGCCGTCGATTTGGACCACGATGAAACCCAGTTCCGTCAGGGACTGCTGAGAGAACCAGGGATTGAAGGATTTGGGCACGAAGGAGTTGTGGGGACCGGCGTAGATATATTCGATTACCCGGTATTTCTTGGCCGGATCGAAGGTGGTGGGCCGCCAGATGACGCCCCAGATGTCATTGACGCCATCCCGACCTTTGGCGCAGAAGGGCTCGGGAGCCTGCCAGCCCAGAGCGAGAAGGTCAGCGGTGTCGGTCCGTTCCAGCTTCATGACCAGGCCGCCGTCCTCGGTACGGCGGAGTTCGGCCCGCGGAGGGGAATTCACCTCGGAATAAAGATCGGTGAAATACTCATGATCCAGCGAGAATATCACCTGGTGGGTACCGCGGCCGCTGGTGAGGCGAATGAGGCCGGAACCGTCGAAATTCACGCGGTAGAGGTTGAGGTAGTAGGGATCTTCACCTTTCTCACGGCCGCTGCCGTAAAAGTAGATGCGGCGTCTGGTCTCGTCCACCCAGAGGACGCGTCGCACCACCCAGCGTCCCTGCGTGATCCGATTTTTCACCTTACCGGTCCGGGTGTCGTACAGGTAGAGGTGGTTCCAGCCGTCGCGCTCGGACATCCAGATGAGCTCCTGTCCCTCCGAGACCAAGCGGCAGAAGAGTTTGCCATAGTAGCAGAAGAAGGTTTCGCTGTGCTCATCCACCAGGGCACGGGGTGTCCCGCTGGTCGCATCCACCTCGATGACGCGGTAGACCTGGTGCCCTCTCTGGTTGTACTGGAAGGTGAAGCCGCGGCTGTTGGCGTACCATTCGATGTCGCTGATGTAGTAGGGATTGTGAAAGAGGGAGTCGTCCAGCGGCAGCTGTCGGCCCGTGGCCACGTCGAAGAGGGCGGGCTTGCGAATGGTGATGTTGTCCCCGGGCTTGGGGTAGACGCGGCTGGTGAGCTTCGGCTGGAGCTGGTCTTCGGGAGATGATTCGATATAGTAGACGCGGCGTTCGAATCCCGGTTTGACATGGCGGGTGACCAGTTTCCGCGAATCCGGTGACCAGAGGAAATCGTCGCTGTAATAGTCCCCCTCGTTGCCGTCGAAACTGAGCCGCGTCTCGCGGCTGTCATCCCGGCGGCGTACGAATACATTAAAATCCCGGATAAAGGCCTCCCGGCTGCTGTCCGGAGAGATGACTGTGTGGGAGGTGTTATCATTCTGGGAGAGGCGGTTCCGGCGTTTTTCTTCCGAATCCGTTTTAGTAATCCTGCGACAGCAATAATCAGTCAGATCACAGGTAAACTCCACTCCCTCCAGGCGAAAGCGGAGTGTATTCCCGTCCTCGCTGAGATGAATCTCCTTGAAAGGAAGACGATCGGCCCGGTATTCCCGTCCCGTTACCGCGGATAGAGAGTCGGCCAGTTGCTCATGGTCGAAGGCTGGGCCGCTCGATTTCTGGTCCGTATCCACCAAAATGAACTCTCTGCCCCGGCCTGTCTCCCGGCGGTAGACAAAACGGTGAGAGGACCCGATCCATACTAAATTTTGAGGAGTGTTGTATACGCTTCTTTCCGCCCAGATACGGAGGGAGTCGGCGCGCTGGTAATCTGCCAGGGTGCCCTGGGCGGCGCTTTGGGGAACGGCGGCTGCCAGGGTCGCGGCGAGAATCCACAAACTGAATCGAATCCGGGAGACCATCTATAATCCTCCTTCTTTTTCCTGCGGTTCTTCCCGCCCAGTGCCGCTGGCCTACTTTTGTAGCACCGGGAATTCGCTTATCCGGAGGCGGGCGCAGCCGTACGGGACAAGCTGCCAGGTTTGCAGGGGCTCTGCGGATTTTACCGGACTGAGAGGCGGATCCTCGGCGGAGTTGTATTTTATTCCCCATCCCGACAGGATTTTCCCTTGAACCTGCAGGACCACCGGCGCCGAATGGGGCCATCTGCCGTAGCTGTTTGAGTTGGCGTCGTAGATCATTTCGCCCTGGTCCGAGAAGGGGTAACGGGAGATGGGAAAACGATGCAGAGAGAATCCATAATCGGGAAGATCGTCCCGCAGAAGCAGCGCTACATTCCAGGGAGTAGTGGGCCGGATTTCCCAATCCACCGATCCCCGGTAGGGAATGCTGCCGAAATTTCTCTCATTAAGGTCGATCTTCTTGTATTTTTTCCCGATGCGCAGCGAGAAATAGAGGGGGCCGCGGCGGATAGCGGCGGCGTTATTGAACCTTTTTTCCACTTCGATGTCCATCGGCAGGGTGAGCATGATCTCGTCACCGTTCTGCCAGGTATGCTCGACCCGAACGATGCGGTCCGCATCCGGAGTGAGGAGATCGTCTCCCCAGGTAAGGGTGGCATCGCTGGCCCAGCCGGGGATGCGCAGATAGATCGGGAAGCGGATCTCCTTATCTGTCTTGATGCGCAGACGAATGGTCCCCTCGAAGGGGTAATCGGTTACTTCTTCCAGGGTGACCGTCTGTCCATCGGCAACCCTTGCGGTCACCGTAGATGGAGCGTAGACCAGAGCGGCCAGTCCGTTGTCCGGAGTGGCCATCCAGAGATGCGTAACCAGCTTGGGCCAGCCTTGATGCATGTTGGCCAGACAGCAGGGATAGTTGGGCATGAGGCCGTAAATGTTGGAAGCATCCTTGTTGGTGCTCCATTGCCGCGGGGCCCGGGTCACCAGAATCTGATTGGCCTGCTGATCGTACTGATGAGCCCAGCAATCGGGAGTCATGGTGCCGGGCAGAGAGTTGTATGCCAGCAGTTCCAGGCGGTCAGCCAGGCAGGGATCACCCATGATTTCCAGCAGATTCTCCAGGGAGAACATGAGTTCGACCACGGAACAGAGTTCCGTGCCCTGAGTGGGACGTTTCCCGAAAAGATGCTCGTCTCCGGAAAACCTGCCGCCCACCTGTCCGTGGTTGCGGTCATACTTTTTCAGCGCTTCCAAGACCGCTTTCCGATAGCGCTCGTCTCCCGACTGCTGATACCAGAGGCCGGGATATTTAACGGCCATGGCGTTATTGACCACATGGGCCGTTAGTCCGTCGGCTTCCCAATTCAGAGGGATCCGGCCTTCGGCAACCGCGGCAGAATCCCAGGGAAATGTTTTATAATAGCCGGTCCAGTCGAAACTGTTGTGAAAGATAGTGGAAATCGTTTCGAGAATATCCTTATCCCCGGTGACGCGGTAGAGCGAGTACCCCGTGACGGCGGTCTCCATGGCCCGCACTCCCCTCCAGGTGCTGTCCGGCCAGTCGGGAGGATTGTCCCGCAGATAACGAAAATATCCTTTCAGTACATTCAGGGCCCGCATGTCCCGGGTGGCATCATAATACTGCCAGAGGACCTTGGAGGCCACGGCCAGGGGCCAGCGGTCCGTGTTCTTTTCCGGTCCGAACCAGCCGTTCGGCTTGGCGCTCTCAATGATGGGATCGATCCATTTCTGGACTTTGGCAATGAGATTTTTGTCATCGAGCAGGTAGGCCAGAGGCACGAGACCGTCCAGATAGTAGGGCCCCCGTTCCCAGGCTTCGCCGCTGCCGCCTTTCCAGGCGGAATTGGTCAGATCGGGCCAGAATTGGTCCAGATTGCCGGTCAATCCCGTGGCCTGGGCCTTGAGCTGGTCAAGCAGCCAGCCGGCCGGTTTCACCGCGCCCAGCGGCAGTTTGGTGAAGGCCGTGGGTTTGAGCGGAGGAGTATTGACGGGATAGAGCCGGTTGGCCTGCTGGCCCCGGCAGGAGAAAAAGACCAGAAAAAGAAAAAGGAAAAACGGCAAACGGTTTTTTTCCATAGCTGGGATGCTCCTTGTAATACGGTGCGATACAATCGAAAAATACGCCGTAATGTCCGTTATCTCCCTGCGAAAGCGGGATATTTTTCCTGAAAGAGGCGCTATGCCGCCGTTTCCATAGCAGGGAAAGGCACCGTTGTTAACAGTTCCTCAAAAGGGTGATACGTACAGGAGATATTTTGAGCTTTCCGCGCATAAAAATTACTCCGGTTTGGATTTGCAGGGGCAGGGATTTTTACCGACATACCGATTCGTTATCGATAACTGAAAAATACAAAATCCCTGTCTGGATGTCAACGGCAAAGATGTTTTCCCTTGACAATAAAGAAAATGATTGTAACTTAAGAATCCTGATCCAGGAAAGAAAACCGCAAAGGCGGAAATACAGTGGAATCCAATATTGATTGTCTGGCCTGCCTCATGAAGCAGGCGTTTAATACGGTCAAACTAGCCACCCGGGATGTTGCTCTGCAGAGGGAAGTGATAAACAGGGCGGCGGAGCTGGTCCAGCAAGCCGATTTGCATCTGACGCCGGCGGCCCTGTCCACGCCGGTGTACCGCATTGTCAGTGAGGTGACAGGCGTCTCCGATCCCTATCAGGAGGTAAAGACGCGTACAAATGAGGAGGCCTTGAAACTGCTGCCCAGAATGCGCCGCATTATTGCCGCTGCCGATGATCCTCTCGCGGCCGCATTGCACATTGCCGCAGCAGGCAACGTCATCGATCTGGGGATAGGCCAGACCTGGGATCTGGAGGAAGAGCTGGACCGGGCCACCGGGCTGCGGTTCGCCCGGGATGATACGGCAGCCTTCCGGAAGATTCTGGGCCGGGGGACGAAGCTCCTCTACCTGGGAGATAACAGCGGCGAGATCGTCTTCGACCGGGCTCTGGTGGAGACGCTGCTTACCCGCGGAGTGAATGTAATCTTCGTGGTGAAGTCAGGACCGGTGATCAACGACGTCCTTCTGGAGGACGCCCGCCTTACCGGTCTGGCGGATCTGGTCGAGATAATCGAATCAGGATCGGACGATATCGGAATCAATTATGATGCTGCCGGGGAGCTGTTCCTCAAAGCCTGGGAGAAGGCGGATGTCATTCTGGCCAAGGGACACGGCAATTTTGAATCGCTGGTCGGACGGGATGAGAGGATTTTCTTCCTGCTCAGGGCCAAGTGCGAGGTGGTGGCTGAGGCTTTGGGGGTGCGTCCGGGTGATCTGGTCTTCGGGCAGGATAAAAATATCTTGTCAAAAGAGGGATAATTTTGTAAATTTCAAAGCATTCTGATACTGAATGTATCACGATGCGTTCATGATTTGTGACCCCGGATTCGTTCCTTCGGGAGCGGGTCCGGGGCCTTCCTTTTATAGGACCGCAGAGAAGATCCGCTTCTCTGTCTCCCATTCCCGATGTTGAAGTATCAGAGATCCAGCTCAGTAAGCCTGCACGGGATTTTCCAGGCTGCCGATTTGGTCCACAGTGCAGCCCACCACATCCCCCGGGGCCAGGGGAGCGGCACCCGGGGTGCCGCAGGAGATGATATCCCCGGGTTTGAGGGTCATGACGTGGGAGTGAAAGGACACCAGCTCAAAGGGAGGAAACGTCATATCCCCGACCGGTGCGGCCCGGTGTTTTCTCCCGTTGTGCCAAGTCGTGATGGTGAGTTTGTTTACATCCTCAATTTCATCTGCGGTGACGATGAGGGGGCCGAAGCTGAAGAAAGTGTCGAAACTCTTGCTGCGGGTGAGAAAACGGGGATTGCGCTTCAGAATGTCCTCCGCGGTCATATCTATGATGGTCGTATAGCCGAGGATGACATCCCGGACCCGATTCAGGGGCACGTCTTTGCATTCCTGACCGATGATGACCCCGATTTCCGCTTCACCGGTCACCCGCCTCGACTGAGGCGGCAGCCGCACAGGCTGGCCGGGGCCGATGATGGTGGTGTCCGGTTTCATGAAGCTGGCCGGTTCATCCATGGGAGTCTGCTCACGAAGATCGCCGGCATGGCGTGGGTAGTTGAGTCCGATACCCCAGATTTTGCCTGGATGCAGATAAGGGGCGCGCCAGACGGCTTCCTCCATTGGAATGCCGGATTGCACCTGATACTGAAGGCGGGGCAGCAGCGACCGGAGCTCTTCAATCCTTCCTGAAAAGATCAGTTCTCCCACGTTCTCCGGCAAAGAAGTTCCAAGGGATGTATTGATCGATTCAAACGGGATTACCCGGCTTTCAAGGAGAAGACTCCCCTGATCCTTTCCCTCGTGGGCAATGGTGCAGAGACGCATGAGTAACCCTCACTAAGGACCGATACCTGCTTTCAAAGATTATCTTGAGTATAAGGATATCCTTGTATGCGGATGCCGAATCCTATTATTGCATCTGCCGGACACGTACCTCGATGCTGGCATCCTTAAGCAGATCCACCAGTTTCCGGGGATCGGTGTTACCGTAATGGTAGGGGTAGAGAATCTTCGGATGGAACATCCTGGCAGCGGCGGCCGCCATTTCCGGAGTCATGGTATAGGGCAGATTCATAGGCAGAAAGGCGATGTCGATATTGTTCAGATCGGCCATTTCGGGGATGTTTTCCGTGTCCCCGGCGATGTAGACTCTGGTTCCCGCCAGGTCAAGCACGTAGCCGTTGCCTCGGCCCTTGGGGTGAAAGGGGCCACCGTTGGGCCGCTTGTGCTGGATGTTGTAGGCGGGAACGGCCTCGATAAGAATCCCCTTCACGGTAAGCGAATCACCATTGACCATGATTTTGCCGCCGGCAAGCTTCTCGGAGCAGGCTTCCGTGTAGATGATTTCGGTATCAGGCGTGCGGATCTTCTTGATGGCGGCGGTGTCTAGATGGTCACCGTGCTCATGAGTCACCAGAATAATATCGGCTTTGGGCTGGGCGGCATAATCCGCCTCTTGGCTGACAGGGTCGACATGGATGATCAAATCGTTCCAGGCCATCATGAATGTGGCGTGGCCGAAGAAGGTTATTTCCAGATCTCCTTTAGCGGTGCTGATTATATCTTTTTCGTAATTATGCTTTCCCAGGCAGAGGGCTACCAGCAGCATGCCGACGATTGTCCCCATAATAATCAAGACTCTCATAGTAATCCTCCTTTTATCATCCAGTTGAATCTGTTATTATTAAAGAGCGGCCTCGGTGCTTTCTTTCAACTCCCGGGCCAGAGCGTAGAACTCTTCCGGCGACATCTCCCGCAAATAGACGAAGCCCCGCGCTCCCCTGATGAGCGGCCGCGAATGATCGTTGAAAAAGCGGCGCCCCAGACAGGTCTTCAGCTGCTGGTACTGCTCCACTTGAATCTGCTGAGCCAGCCCTGAGAAGGGGCCGTCATAACTGTAGCTGGGGAAGGAAGCGCTTTTCTGGGAAACGAAGGCGTTTATAAAGATCTGCTGCAATACGGCAAACATGTTCAAGGATACCGGGACGTAGAGATTGGCTCTGGAAGGATGGAAGCGGTACCAGACGTTTCTGTATCCCAGAACCCGGATATCGGTGCGGCCGGATTCCTTCTGGTAGAGTTTCAGCGCTTCGCTTACCGCCTGCATGACCTTATAGTGAGTGTCAGGTCCGCTGGCTTCCGGATCCAGGGCTACACTGATTACCTGGGGGTTTACCTGTCGGAGCAGCTTCAGAATCGGCGGAACGTCCCGGTCCAGGGTCGGTTCTTCGGTGAAGATGTCCCCCGTATAAAATCCCAGACGCAGATGATGAATGGATTCGCTGTCGAAACCGAGATAGCCCCAGAGACAGTCCGCTTCCCATTCCCGCGTCATCCCCTTGAATTGCTGAATGTAGGTAATGTCTTTTTTCCCGGCATACTGGGTCTGGAAGTAGTTCTCCAGCTCCCGAACCCGGTCTTCCAGATTCTCGGGATCTTCCTCTTCGAAGATTTCCATGAGGATACGGAACGTTCTTCGTGCTTCTCCCTCCCGTTTCATATGATTATTGGCACCGGCCACACCGTCCAGATACTGCCAGACATCCCGGTTGCGGCCGTGGGCCGTATGCTGGAGGAAATATCCTTCGTCGAACAGTGCTTGAAATTCCCGGCTGTAGAGAAATCGTTTAAGGTTTTCGATGAGCGTCAGGGCATAGGAATTGGTAACCGCATTAAATCCGGAGGTCAGGTAGGCGAAGTGGTGTTTGTTAGAGGGCTCGCGGATGGTCCTCACCGCGTAAGGGAAGTAGCCCAGCATGATGTCGTCATGATGGGGAGCCGTGTGGAGGAAGACTGTATTTGCGGGATAGGCTGAGCCCTTCACAATTTTTTCTTCCATGGATTTCTGCAGATCGCGGGTGAGCTGAACAGCCGTGAGGCTGCATTTTTCCAGCAGGATTTTGCCGAAGCGGTCCGTGCTAATATCCTTCTCCTTCAGCTCCGATACAGGGATAGATCTCTGCAACGACAGCTCAATGAGGATCTGGTGCCTCAGTTCTTCCGGGATCTCCCCGCTTGTGCTTGATGAAAGGTCCGCGTAAAAACGCTCAGGCAGCAGACTTGCGGCACCCCTGGTGGCGAAGAGCCTGGCATGGGGAAGCCTATGCAGAGAGGTAGCCGGATAACGGATGTGGGGAGTCTGATGCACGGCATCATAAATCAGGGGCGCCTTGGCCTCCCCGGCAGCTATGATGATCGCCGTACACTCGGGATTATACGCAATCGTTCCCAGGCCGATGGTGATAGCGTGCCGTTTACGCGCCACCTCGATCCCTCCAAGATCGGAGGCGGCCGCAGCCTGGGTCTCGTAGTTGGTGGCAGTCAGTCGGGTGGTGCTGTGGTGATCCGATCCCCGCACGTTGAAGGCGATGTGTCCGTCAGGGCCGATGCCTCCCAGAAAAAATCCAATTCCTCCCAGGGCGCGGATTCGTTCACCATAGCCGTAGCACCACTGGTCGATTTCCTCCAGCACGTTTTTTTGCAGTCGCTCCAAGTGTGTGGACGGGTGCCGGAAACGCAGGGAGAGATCCACTTCTCCTTTGGGCCAGACATCCTCCAGGGAGAGACCGGGCGGCAGGCCAATCTCATTGCAGTTGATTAAAAGGGTCTTGTCCTTGTCCAGGTGAAACCCTCCCAGGTAGTATTTTTCGACGTAGTAGTAAAAGCTGTTATGCTGGGAGGGATCGATGGGATAGAATTCATCGATCTGGACGAAGTGAAGGCTCCGCATATCCGGCCGCTGTCCTGCGTCGATGCCCCCGTGCTCAAGTTCCTGCCGGATATTTTTTTCTTCCCATCCTTGTAAAAATCGGGTCACATGTTTTATGAAGTGTTCCGGAGTCTTGCCGGTGGGCAGAGAAACGACTCCTCCCGGATTTTGCTGTACCCATTCCAGAAAGCGTAAGGCTGTCAGCTTTCCCAGTTCCGGGAAATTGGGGACAACAATGACGCCCATCTTCTCTTCCGGTGGATAGGAAAGCCGGTAGCCGCTCTTTTCCAGGGCGATCCGTTCAACCTCTGATATGTGTCTGTTCATTCTCTCAATCCATACTGGTTATACTGAAGTTCCTGCTTTAATGAAGAAAGAGCAGAGCGATGCCGGATACGGCCAGAAGCGCCCCGACGATCTCCATCACGGTAATTTTTTCATGAAAGAATAGTACAGCCGGCGGAATAATGAGAACCGGCACGATTGACATAAAGGTTGAAGCCACTCCCGTGGCTATGTACTGGACGGCCAGGAGAGAAAGTGATACACCCAGGAAGGGACCGAAGAAGGCTCCCAGGCTGATCGACCGCATTGCGGTCCTGTCCCGCAGGGCCGCCGCGGTCCGCGGCCAGGATTTTCTCAGGGTAAAGATGACAAGGAATCCTGCAATGCCGGCCATGATCCGTATATGAGTTGCGGCGAAGGCGTCGTAACTGCCCATGCCGAATTTGCTGAGTACCAGACCAGCGGCCTGTCCCACCGCGCCCCCGAAAGCCAGGAGCACCCCGGAAATGGGATGCCGGAAAGATTTCCCGCCCCCATTGTCCCGGCGCTGACTGATTACCAGGCCCACTCCGCCAATGGTCAACGCCATGCCGGCCCAGTCCATGAGAGCCAGGGTCTCGCGCATGAAGATCCAGCCTATAAGGGCGGTTAGGGGTGGCACCAGGGACATAATCAGCATCGATATCCGCGCTCCCACAACCACGAAGGCGCGAAAAAGAAAAAGATCTCCCAGGCTGAATCCGATGAATCCCGAAATAAGCAGCCATACCCAGGTATGACCGGAAGCATCCAGCGGCAGGGGCAGCCCGCGGGTAATCCAGGTGTATAGGGAAAGCAGGAAGAAGGCCAGGACGAGTCTGATGAGATTTACCGGGAGAGAGCCTACTCTTTTACCGGCATGCTCGAAGGCCTGCGCCGTGAGGGTCCAGCAGACAGCTGTTGCCAGGGCCGCCATCTTGCCAATGAGGGGATCAGACATGGCCCTCCTTCCAAAATAAAGAGGGACGTTTCTGCCTTTTTCCTTCTTTTAAGCGGCTTCCCATCCTGTTGTTATTTCCTTGCTCCTCCTATCCTACCGGAAAGGATTATTCCCCTAGCGCACCGTTTCCGTCACCAGATGCGCTTCATCGTACAGTTTATAAACGGGAGCCGTAATCTGGCCTCGTCCCCATTGGCGGCTGAGGTAGCGGTCAAAGAAATTCCAGACGAAGAGACCATCGTCGCTTTGGGGCTCCAACAGGTAAACGACCAGGTTGCCGAGCGGCTGGGCCGTGCGGATGAAAAGAGTGCCGGCGGGGAATTCTTTTTCTTCCCGGCTGACGGTCCCACTCAGTTTATTCAGGTAATGGCCCTGGTAGGATCTGTCGGCCGCTTTCACTTCTGACACTTTGAATGATTCAACCGTCAGTGTGGCAGGCTCCAGGAGGCGCTGAACCTCGATGCCGTGCTGCAGAAGATTGTGCAGCAGGGGCTGATCCGCCACCGAGATCAGATAAGCCCGGGGCCGGGTCACGCAGGCGGATTTGTCCCAGAGATGCCAAAGGGGAACTTTATAATCAACTTGGTTATCGGATTTGCGATACCTCTGGCGTCCCTGAGCATCGGTATACTGCTCCATCGCATATCCATGAATGGTAATGTCCCTGCCCAGAGGTTTCAGGGTGAAAGCGGTGGCGAAGGAGTCCGCCCGGGCCGGATTAAGGCCCCAGGCCACCGTGGTCCGGTCGGCTTTCTTAACCAGCTGTTTTATCTCATTGGCGTGGTCGTAGCAGTACTGCAGCACCGAAAGGAGGAAGTGGTAGTTGCCGTTTACTCTCGTTTTGAAATCGGCGTAGGCGTAGTTTTCCAGCAGAATAGAGAGGCGGTTGCGCAGTCCCACATAGTTGACCAGATAACGCGGTTCCGGTCCGGCCGGAGTCCACCCCTCTTCTGGTTTCATCATGTTCCGGTAATTTCCATAGGGGATGGAGAGGATACCGTATTTCTTTTCAAGGTTAGTGTCCACCCAGGCAAGCAGTTTGTCCCGTACATAGCTGGTGATCTCCGCCGATCCGTTGGGATTAAGGGGCCAGAGATAGGTGACCGGTTCGGTATGGTAGCTGCCGTTGGTGGTGTGGCAATCCACGAAAAGGGCCGGATCCCAGCGGTTAAAAACGCCTTCGGTGAAAGCGGCCAGTTCCGGGCTCTCCTGCTTGAGGCCGTCCCGGTTTAAATCGAGATTCATGCCGTTGTAACGGATGCCGGCCAGCTCCGGACCGTTGTCGCGGCGGTTGTGCCCCAGCTTGTCGTTTCCGTCCGGGTTGAAGATGGGAGCAACAAGGAGAATGATTCGATCCCAAAATTCAGGTTTTTCCTTTAAAAGAAGATCGCGGATGAGCATGAGGGAGGCTTCCTTCCCTTCTACTTCACCGGCGTGGATGT
This sequence comes from uncultured bacterium, assembly GCA_964621645.1. Lineage (GTDB taxonomy): Bacteria > Zhuqueibacterota > QNDG01 > QNDG01 > JAGLOF01 > CAZUMH01. The sequence goes on along the minus strand of CAZUMH010000005.1, from coordinate 6,081 downwards.
TAGCCTGGAAATAGAGGACGAGACGGTCGTCGTTTTTCATCTGACAGGGGTCGGCGGGAAGGGGATCGCCGATCACCAGAAGCGGCAGGGGGGTGCCCTCGGCGCTGTGGCCCATGTATTCCAGCCGCATCAGGGATGTCATGCCCTGTAATTCATGAATATACTGGATAACGTCTTTATATAACGAAGTCTGGGTGTAGCCGCTCTTCTCGGCCACGGTCACGGGCCCGGTTTCCTGGGCAACGGCCGCGGTGGAGCCCGTCAGAAGGAGGATAACAAGCGCCACGCTGGCGCAGGCGGATGGCCTGATCATCGTTTTCATGTCAGCACCTCATAGGTTTTGGGGTTAAGGGATTATTTCGTTTCAATTTCGATTGACCGGATAAAGGCATCCCGGCCGCTGGTAATGGTGATTTTGGTGCTGCCGCATTCCGGGCAGGAGAAGACGGGCAGGATCAGATGGTCCGCAGGGTCTTCTTTACGGGGCAGCCCTCCTTCATACCCGCAGGCGTCACAATTTATCCGGGCCGGGGCTGAACGGAAGACGATTTCCGCTTCCGCGGCGATGGTATCGTCAAAGCCGTTCCGTATCCAGAATTCCAGCTGTTCCGTCCCGAGAAACGTGAGCTCGCCGATCTCAAGTTCCACTTTTGATACTTTAAGGGCGTTTTTCTTGCCCGCCTCCGCGAGCACGGTTTCCACAACGGACATGCCGATGGCGGTTTCGTGCATGCTGCTACTCTGACAGATTCAGGGCTGAGATCAGTTCGGTGACTCCCTGACCGGTGCGTCCGTTGGTAAACACGACTTTTATATCCGGCTTGATTGACAGGGCATCAGATTTCAGCTGCTGCAGATCGACTTCCATTGCTTCGGCCAGGTCCATCTTATTTATGGCCAGCACGCTGGCATCCTTGAAAATATGGGGATGCTTTACGATCATATAGGGACCTTCAGTGGTGCTGACTACCACCATACGCTGATGGGCGCCCACCGGGTATCCCCCCGGACATATCAGGTTTCCCACGTTTTCGATAAGTACCAGGTCCAGATTTTTCAGATCCAGAACCTCGAGACTCTTTTTCACCATATTGGCGTCCAGGTGACAGCCGCCGTCCGTGTTGATCTGCAGCACCTCGCCGCCGTTTTCCCGGATGCGATCCGCGTCTATGGTAGTGGTGATATCACCGGCCACCGCCGCGATCTTCATCCTGTTTTTCAGCCGGGCTACAATCTGTCCGGTCAGTGTAGTCTTACCGGATCCGATCGAACCGAGGATGTCCACGCTTTTAATGGAGTGCTCATCGAGCAGGCGCTGGTTGGCGTCCGCTATTTCCTGATTCTTGCGGTAGAGGCTCTTGTCCACAGTGATTTCAATGGTCTTCCCATTGCCGGTCTGAATTGTTTTCATGGTTTCCTCTGCACTGTCTATACCAACATATTTACATCTCTTTATATCGGAAGTGAAAGGTACAATTTTTCACGGCCAAATGCAACTTCCATTGACATCATCGAATCATTTCTTTACCTTTTATTGCAATGATTCAGCCCCTTCGTTATAGACAGGAGGCCCCCAATGAAATCTTTTCGTTCACCCTTCGCACGTGTCGGACTGGTGCTCCTTTTCGTCCTGATGATCGCCAGTCTGGCGGCAAACGGCTATTTTCTGTGGCAGACCGGTAAAATTTCACCGATGACCGTTAGAATAGCCCAGAAGCTCACCGGTCTCGGAATGACGGCGCCGGAGCGGCACCAAATGCAGCGAGATCTCAGGTCCAATCTACGTTCCTACGAGGCCCTGCGTCAGTACAGCCTCGATAACGGCGTGGCGCCGGCGATCGGTTTCGATCCTCTGCCGCCGGGAGAAAAGATCAGGCCCCGGCCGCACCGGGTGGTACTCTCACCAGTCGGGAACGTCAGGCTGCCGGAAAACCTGGAGGATGTCGCTTTCTATACGGTGCCCCAGCTGGCCCAGCTTATCCGCAGCCGTCAGATAACCTCTGAACGCTTGACCCGGCTTTATCTGGAGCGGCTGCGCACCTACGGACCTCTCCTGAACTGTGTGATCACCTTGACAGATTCTCTGGCTCTGGATCAAGCGCGCCGGGCGGACCGGGAGATCGCGGCCGGCCGTTACCGCGGCCCGCTGCATGGTATTCCCTACGGTATCAAGGATCTGTTCGCGGTGAAAGAGTACCTTACCACCTGGGGCGCGGCTCCCTACCGGGAACAGTATATTCCGGCAGACGCGGCAGTGGTCACGCGGCTCAGAGAAGCGGGAGCGGTGCTGGTGGCCAAATTATCCATGGGCGCCCTGGCAATGGATGATGTCTGGTTCGGCGGCATGACAAAAAATCCCTGGAATCCTGAAGAGGGGAGCAGCGGCAGTTCCGCGGGCTCGGCCGCCGCCACCGCCGCGGGCCTGGTCGGATTCTCCATCGGAACAGAAACCTGGGGCTCGATCGTTTCCCCCAGCACCCGATGCCGGGTGACCGGATTCCGCCCCACCTTCGGCCGGGTGAGCCGGCAAGGGGCCATGGCCCTCTCCTGGAGCATGGACAAGGTCGGGCCCATTTGCCGCAGCGTTGAGGGCTGCGCCCTGGTTTTCGATGCCATCCAGGGTGCGGACGGCTTGGACCGGGCGGTGCGGCAGGTAAACTTCGAGTATGACTCCCGCATCCGGCTCGGTGATCTGCGGGTGGGTTTTCTCGAATCGGTTTTCGAAGAAGACAGCAGCAACAAAGCGATCTACGACGAGATGCTGGGCCTGTTGCGCGATCAGGGAGCGGAACTCATTCCGCTGCAGCTGCCGGAATTCCCGGTGTGGTATCTTTCCTTCATCCTCGAGGCGGAAGCCGCGGCTGCCTTTGACGAACTTACCCGTTCCAATCGGGATGACTTATTGGTCCGTCAGGGACGGGGTGATTGGCCCAATCTTTTCCGGGAGGCCCGTTTTATCCCCGCAGTGGAATATATTCAGGCGAACCGTTTCCGCCTGCAGGTGATGGAGGCCATGGCGGATACCATGACAAAGGTCGATATCTTCATTGCCCCCTCTTTCGGAGGCAGTACGCTGCTGTTGACCAATCTCACCGGTCATCCCACTGTCTGTGTGCCCATCGGTACCGACTCGGAGGGGCATAGCCTCAGTCTCTCCTTCATTGGAAGACTCTTCGAGGACGGCAGGGTGCTGGCTGCGGCCAGAATTTTCCAGGAGGCCACCGATTTCCACAGGCGGTATCCAGATCTTGAGGAATTAAAGAAAGCGGCAGAGAAATAAATCTCAGGCATTCCTTCCTCAGCTGTCACAGAAGGGAAGCCGCGGTGAAAATAATTCAGAGGAGGAACCATGCATCGTTTTCCGAAATATACACGGCAGCTGCTGCTGATTCTGCTTTTTGTTCCGCTTGTCTTTATCCTGGCCCAGGAGAAGGGTGAACAGCAGCCCCGTCCCCTTGAGCTGTGGGACATGCTGAAATGGAACAGCATCAACGGGGCGGCATTTTCCCGGGACGGCAGCTGGCTGGCGTATCTGCTAGCTCCGGCCGAAGGCAACAGCACGCTAACGGTTCGCAGCACCAAAGACACCACTGAATACACGTTCCCGGTGGGAGAGATGTCCTACGGCAGGCTTGCCTTTTCCCGGGACTCCCGCTGGCTGGCGTTTGCCATCGCACCGACCAGAGAAGAGACGGAGAAACTGAAAAAACAGAAAAAACCGCGCCAGAATAAAATGGGGCTACTTGACCTGGCAACCGGGAGGGATACGACTTTCGAAAAAGTGGCTCAATTCAGCTTTCCCGAAGAAAATCCGCGCTGGCTGGCCATGAAAAAGTACGCCCCCGAGGAAAAGGGCAAGGACAGCGGAAAGGGAACCGGACTGATCCTGCACGACCTGAACAGCGGCAGCCAGCTGCACCTGGGGGATGTCGCTGAATATGGGTTCAATAAAAAGGGAGACTGGCTGGCCTTCACTGTCGATGCCGATGATCAGAGCGGCAACGGGGTGCAGCTCATGAATCTGAACAACGGAGTCGTCTCGGTACTGGATAACGACAAGGCCGAATACAAGGGTCTCACCTGGAATGAGAAGGGGGACGGTCTTGCTGTTCTGAAAGGGAAAAAAGATGAGGACTATACCGAACCGCTTTACAGTCTGCTCGGATTCTACCGGTTTTCCTCCCAGGGACCGCAGAAGATCCTCTATGATCCGGCAGCGGATGAATCTTTTCCTGATAGTATGACCATCAGCCCGAACCAGGATCCGAGATGGCGGGATGATTTCTCCGCTCTGTTTTTCGGCATCCATGAAGTGAAACTGACGGACAAAGCCAAAGAGGAACGCGGTAAGAAGTCAGACGAAAAAGAGGAAACGAACGGTAAGAAGGCATCTCCCGGCGGAGAAGATGAGGATGAACTTCCGGACATGGTTATCTGGCACTGGAAGGACAAACGCCTGCAATCACAGCAGTGGGTACAGGAATCCCGGGACAAGAACTACAGTTATCTTTGTGAATACCGGGTGAAAGATAATAAGTTCATCCGGCTGGCTGACGATGAACTGAAAGACATTATGCCCGCTCTCAAAGGCAATTATCTCCTTGGCTATGACGATTCCCCCTACGCGCTCATGGGCGGACTGGACGGACGATACTACCGGGATGTTTACGTCATCGATTTGCAAACCGGCGAGAGAAGACTGGCTCTGGAGAAAAGCCGCTGGAATTATCCGCCTTCGCCTGACGGCAGCCATTTTCTCTATTATCAGGACGGGCAGTTCCGCAGCTATGAGATGGCCAGCGGAAAAAGCTACTCCATTACTGAAAACATGCCGGTTTCCTTTGTCGATACGGAAGACGACCACAATGTCAAGGATCCCCCAACCCGTTTTTTGGGCTGGCTCAAAGACGGGCGGGGAGTGCTCCTTTCGGATAATTGGGATATTTGGCGCGTGGATGTGCACGGCCGTGACTTCGCCAACCTGACCCTGGACGGCCGGCGTGACAGCATTCGCTATGTCAGTCGTTTCCGGCTCGACCCCGAAGAAAAGGGGGCGGATTTCTCCCAGCCCCAGTATTTCCGCTGCTATCAGGAATGGAGCAAGGAGGGAGGGGTTGTCCGCATCAATAAGGGCAAACCAGGATCCAGGCGGCTGCTTTGGGGTAAGGCGGCTTTTTCCCGGCTTGTGAAGGCCAGAGACGCGGATCTCTATCTGTATACCCGGGAGACGCCTTCCGACTATCCCGATTATTACTGTGCCGGACCAGATCTGCAAAACGGACGGCGTCTGACCGATGCCAATCCCCAGCAGAAGGATTTTCTTTGGTGCAGCGGTGTGAAACTGATCACCTACCGCAATGACGACGGCCAGAAGCTGGAGGCGGCGCTCTACCTGCCCGCCGGCTATGAGGAGGGCCGTTCCTATCCCACTATCGTCTACATGTACGAGAAGCTGACCCAGCGGGCTTATACCTATCCCATGCCGCGGGTCTATGGATTCAATCAGGCCTACTATAACAGCCAGGGCTATGCCGTTCTCACCCCGGACATCGTCTTTAGAGTCAACGATCCGGGGATATCTTCGGTGGGCTGCATTGTACCGGCGGTGAAAGCGGCTGTCAAGACCGGAATCGTGGATGAAGAACGCCTGGGGATTCACGGGCATTCCTGGGGCGGCTATCAGACAGCCTTCGCCATCACCCAGACGCCGATATTCAAGGCCGCCGTGGCGGGAGCGCCCCTCACCAATATGATCAGTATGTATTCATCCATCTACTGGAATTCGGGAGGCGGCAATATGGCGATTTTTGAATCCAGTCAAGGACGTTTTTACGGCAGCTATCTGGACAATTTGGATGCCTATGCCCGCAACTCTCCGGTATATCACGCGAAAAACGTAGTCACGCCCCTGTTGCTTCTGCATAATGACAAGGACGGGGCCGTTGACTGGAATCAGGGCATCGAGTATTACAGCATTCTGCGCAGGCTGCAGAAACCAGTGGTCATGCTGGAATACAAGGGTGAGAATCACGCGCTGGCCAAGATGGAGAACCGCAAGCCCCACGAGATCGAGGAGCCGGA
>CAZUMH010000004.1:71529-76450 GCA_964621645.1 uncultured bacterium | reverse complement strand
TACCGCATACGCAAATAACAATCAGGCAAAGGAAGCTGAAACGGCTTTCGATAAATCAGCTGAACTAAAAGGCGAATCTCAGAAGTAAGCAGTTAAAACAGTTATTAAAAAGGCCGGTTCAGTTCAGAACCGGCCTTTTGATTTTTCATCGCTTTGTTTACGGCGTCTTTTCTCCTGTACAGATAAGCTTGTCCAGGGCCTCCCCCGCCCACTTCACATCCTTACAAAAAAGATCCTTGTCAACGATTGTGAGATTGGACTCTGTGAAATTTGAAATAGTCCGTTCTCCTCCCTTCTGCGCTAAAAGCAGCACATGAATCTGAGGAGCACAGCGATCGATAATATTCAATAATTGATAGTTTGTTTCATTAATGGCCTCTCCATCAACGATGAAAAGGTCGCATGGTTCAGACTTAACCTGTCTTTCAATGTCGTTCTCAAGGTCAAGCCCATTCATCAAATATCCGGATTCCTCGACCACATGTCGAATTTTCCTGCGCTCGGAAGCATTTCCCAATACAGAAATACACCCCTTCTCTCCCTTTTTCTCCTCCATCTGGATTACCTTTACCAATTCCCTAATTGAGAACGGTTTGGTGAGTCTGGAACATGAAAGTCTTTCTACTGTTTTATATTGCTCGTCATCCATACCGTACGCCGACATAAGAACTATTCTGACTTGCGGGTGTAGTTCTCTCACCCTTTCTGCGAGTGTATAGCCATCCATAGGTTCCATACGTATATCAGAAACCATTATTTGACACAAATTGGAATCAAGAATGCGTAAAGCATCCGGACCACCTTCAGCTTTGTAGACATTGTAGCCGAATCGTTTCAGGCCGATGGCAAGGGTCGTAAGTACATTTTTTTCGTCATCGACAACAAGCACATTCGTCATTAAGATTAAGTCCTTATCTGGCGATATCTTAGTAAAAATCAAAAACAAATATTATGCCAGGAGATAAATTGTTTGCACTTTTATTTTAACTATATATATAATAGCGAGTTACGGCGACACTTTCACTCCTCCTCGCAGTGTCCTCGTATCTGTCATAGTAAAAAGTGTTTCAAGATGTAAAATGGGGATTGTAATTCGAAGGGATGTCTATTCCTTCCCTTTAGGATCAATGCCGTAGGATTTTAATTTTCTCCACAACGTCGTTGTTGAAATACCTAAGACATCTGCCGTTTTTTTCTGGTTCCAGGCGAAGTGTTCCAGTGTTTTTAAAATCTGTTGTTTTTCCAATTCCTCCAGCGTTTGTTCCTGCCAGGGCAAATCGGTGAAACTCTCTTTCGGACCGCCGGTATTGAAATGTGACGGAAGATCCTGGGGCATTATTACCGTTCTGGAACAAAGTATCATTGCTCTCTCAATTACGTTCTCAAGCTCCCGTACATTTCCAGGCCAGCTCCACCCGGTAAACATTTTCATCGCTTCAGGTGAAATTGATTTTATCTTCTTCCCTGTCTTGCTGTGATATTTTTCGAGAAAATAGTTGACCAAAAGCGGGATATCATCACGTCTTTCCCGCAACGGCGGAATATTGACGGGGATCACGTTAAGCCGATAATATAAATCTTCTCTGAATTCACCAACTTTTATGGCCTCTTCCAGATTCCGGTTGGTGGCCGCGAGGAGACGCACATCGACATGAAGCGGTTCGTTTTCGCCTACACGCCGAATCTCTCCGTTTTGGAGAAAACGAAGCAGCTTAACCTGAGTTGAAGGGGCGGTCTCGCCCACTTCATCCAGGAATAGCGTACCACCGTTGGCCTCCTGAAAAAGCCCCCTCTTTTCCTTGATTGCACCGGTAAAAGCTCCCCGCACATGTCCGAAGAGCTCACTTTCCTGCAGATTCTCAGGTAATGCGCCGCAATTGATCGTTACAAACGCTCGATTGTGCCGCTTGCTGTGCAGGTGGATTGCATGGGCGATCAGCTCCTTTCCCGTACCGCTTTCTCCTGAGATAAGAACAGTACTGTCAGTGGGGGCAACCTTTGTAACGATAGAGAGGACGTTCATCATCTGCTGGGAGCTGCCGACGATATTATCAAAACTGTAGCGTTCTTTTAATGTATCCTGCAGCATTTCGACTTCGGTAAGCAGTTTCTTGCGTTCCAGAGCCTTCTCTACCAACAGCTGGAATTCATCAAGGTCCGGCGGCTTGCTTATGTAGTCGTAGGCGCCCAACTTCATCGCTTCCACGCCACTCTCGACCGTCCCAAAGCCAGTTAAAACAATTACTTCTGTCATTGGATTCTGTTCCCTTACGGCCTTCAATACATCAATGCCACTAATCTTTTTCATCTTTAAATCCGTGATAACCAGGTCGTAGGCCGTCCCTTTAATAATGGTTAGCGCCTCTTCACCGTCCCCGCATACATCAACGTCATTTTCAGCCTTCTTAAGAAAAGCGGAAAGAGTCAACCGTACATTCTTATCATCATCGACTAGAAGTATTCTTGCCATAAAGTAGTGTCCCCTTGCGGTTCAAATTAGGATTCTTTTGTTACCGGTACAAACACTGAAAACGTTGTCCCCTTATCCGGCTCACTCTCAACCCTGATTTCTCCCTGATGTCCGTCGATAATCCTCTGACAGATTGATAATCCCATCCCTGTTCCCTTGTCCTTGGTAGAGAAAAAGGGCTGGAAAATTTTCCCGATCGCTTCTTTATCAATTCCCGCACCACGATCCTGCACACAAATCTTTACTCTCTTTTCTTCTCCCGCTCTCTCAAGTGAAGAGGTAATGGTAATGGTAGAGCCTGGACTGCTGGCTTCGATACTGTTGACAATCAGATTGGTGATTACCTGTTGTATCTGATGCCGGTCAATTTCAACCATTGGCAGATTTGTATCGAACCTGGATTTCAGTTTGACTTCACTGGTCTTAAAGTCATCCATCCTCTTGATCACATCAGTAAGGAGCTTGTTGATATTCGCTTCTCGGAGATTTGGCTTTTTCGGTCTGGCGAATCTGAGGAAATCCTCCACGATCACAGCGAGGTGATCCGACTCTTCCTTGACGACATCAAGAAGTTCCTGGCCCTCCGAAGAAAGATTGGGTTCGTCCCGAAGCAGGTTTACCGAAGTGGTGATAGCGACCAGGGGATTACGGATCTCATGTGCGATACCGGCTGACAATTCTCCAATGGCAGCCAGCTCTTCACTGCGGTAAAGCCTTCTTTCCAGTTCACGCTCCCTGGTCATATTGATAAGGGAGACAAGAACCTGTTCAGACTCAGGAATTGATGTTGTAGTGAAATGTACCTGCCGGATCTCACCTGAATTGTTTTTAAATTGACCTTCCCAGCTCTGAGGCGGTTCAAACACCAGTTTGTTCAGACGAGTTTCATCTTCTTGGTCAATGATTATGAAATCAGCAAATTTCCCGTTTTTATAAAGGTCTTCTGCTTCAAGTCCGCATAGCTCCTGAAATGCCTGATTCACCAACATGAACTCGCCTTCCTGATCAATAATAACCAGGCTGGTGCCGGCCGACTCGAACAGGGAGCGATAGCTTTTTTCCGATTGCGTCAAGCGTTCATACAGTCGAGCGTTTTCCACAGCAATGGCTGTCTGCTCGGCTACCGACTCCAGCGCCTTGACATCTTCTTCGCCTATTGACTTTTCCGCTGAAGCAACAGCTACGATTACTCCCAACAGTTCATCCCCTGCCGAAACAGGTGAGATGATAATGTTCTTCTCACCCAGCTCCCACAGCCAACGGACAAATTCTTCGGCATCTTTCTGGGATGGAAGCGACATGAGCACTAACGATTGCTGTTTCTCCCGGATTGAGCCGAGAACGGTTGAAGCTGAGTCGGCGAAGAATTCACACCTTATCTGTTTCTTGTTAACTTCCTCCCCAAATCCGGCCACACCAGTTACTTTTTTATTTCCCGAATCATACAGTCCGATCCAGGCCTTGCTAAATCCCAATGAATGAACGAGGACTTTACTGACATCCTGGAGGACCTCTTCAATGGTTCCCAGCTGCCGACTGACCGTTACTCCCCTTCCCACTCCGACAATACGTGAGGCTCTTTCAGACATTTTTTCATATTCGCGTGCGTTGGCAAGAGCTTGACCGATTATCTGACCCGCTTCCTGCAGCAATGTTTGATCTTCGGATGGAAACGATTCGGGAATACTGGAATAGAGTTCAAGCACGCCCACCAGCCGGGTTCCAGCCGTCAGGGGAATGCCAGCGAATGAAAAGAGATTGGCACCTTTAAGTTTTTTAATATCCACGACGGCATTTCCCGAGAGGATATCAGAAAAGAGGGAACATTGAGTCGCAGCAATAATACCCGCTAATCCTTCTCCAGGCTGGAGAACTCCCTTACCGACAAATTCTGCGGTCAGTCCTTTCTTGCCCTGAAGTTGCAGGACATCTCTTTCATCATTGTATGTGTAAAGTGTAAAAGCGGCCGCATGCTTTAGCACACCTGCTAAACCTTGTATCGTCCGAGTCGCTATTTCTCGAACGTCAAGACTGGCATGGATATTCTTAGCAAGAGCCAGAAAAAATGGAAACAACTGTCCGTCTGAGTCCGCCATACATCCTCGGAAAGTTAGTATATTTTATGATAAACGCCCATCGTCCTGCACACAGTGATGGGCGTTTATTTTCAATATTCTTCTCAGATTACGATGTTAGGGCAGTTATGTTAAAAACCCCTCAAGTTAATGTCGGGACCAAATGCATTCAAAATTGGAGTAGTGATTGCTCCGATAATAATCGCTATCAAAATCACTGCAATAATACTCACCACAGTAAACGGAAGGGATTTCTCTTTGGGAGTATCCATTACTATGGGAAGGCCGACATAAATCAAATAAAGACAATAAATACCTACCAAAAAGGCGATTACTCCCAAGGCAGGGATAATACCAACTATGCCAGCGATAAGAT
>CAZUMH010000004.1:23116-71519 GCA_964621645.1 uncultured bacterium | reverse complement strand
AAGGGGAAGCAGAGAAAACGGCTATCTTTAAGGCCATCGTTTCGTCATTGGAACTGTCAAACTTCGGGGCTAAAAACTGAAGTATTTTGGCAAAGGCCCAGATCCCGGCAACAGTGAGTACATAGCCAATCAGAGCGCTGACCAGTGAAGCAAAAAAGGAAAGTTTGACCATTCCTCCGCCGAAAGGAATCGAAACACCAATGATCCAGCGACCGAAAAATTGCGCAATAGCGGGAAGAGCCGCAAGTATAATAAGGTAATCCCTCATTATTGCTCCTGCTGTCATCTCTCTGCCTTTGATATCAGCCCAGGTCTCTTTAGGCTTAAATGTTAAATCTTTAACAAGTTCTATGGTATTTTTCAAATTCTGCATCGTTTCCTCCTTATCCCTTTATTATTTCAACCTTTTAATTATGTGGTATCCCAACTTGGTTTTGACTATTCCACTTATTTCCCCCACCTTCAGTTTAAACGCCGCCGCCTCAAACTCGGGCATTAAATCTCCCCGAGAAAAGAATCCGACATCGCCTCCATTATCTTTGCTTGAAGGATCGATGCTGTATTGTTTGGCCAGTTCGGCGAAATCTCCCCCCTGTTGAATCTTGGTCAGAAGTGAGGCCGCCTCCTGCTGCGTTTTCACCAGGATATGACTCACTCGGATAGTGAAATTATCAACCTTGCTTGGATCATTCGCAAGCGAAGGCTTCCAGATCCAGCCTTCTACACGAATACGGGACCAATTCCCCTGCTCTTCAAGAATAGTAACCGCAGTCCCGCCCATTAATTCACCTATTTTATCGCCATTGGCTGCTGCTCTAAGATTTTCGTTCTGAGGTTTTACATATTTCGTATTATTCTGCCCATAGGCCACTGAGAAAGAAAACAGAATTGTGATTACTAATACGCTTCGTAAGTTCAACGCTAATTCCCCTATTTAAACTTTATATACGCGTCCGGTTAGTCTGTATAAAATAAGCAAATTGTGCAACAAATTCAAGAGATTTAAAAGAGAATCACAGATTAGTCGAGGTAATGCAATGAGAAAATTAATTATCCTTTAAAAATCCCAGCCAAAAAAGAAGCGGGTGAAGGTCTTTGGTTCAATCCTTTTAAAATCTGTCCGCTTGCCGGTATCCAAACGTAGAACCAAACCTGCTCCAAGATGCAGCCGCAGGCCAAATCCGAAACTGCCTTTCAGCTGGGTCAGTCGGGATTCCCACACATTACCCGCATCAAGGAACAACGCTCCATTAATAGAGCGAAAGGCCAATCCCCCGAACGGAAATCCCACATAAAGAGCATTAATGAAAGGGAAGCGGATTTCCTGAGAAACCAAAGCCAGACGGGGTCCCCAGAGTGACCAGAGGTCGTACCCCCTGAGATCCCAGGCGCCTCCCAACACAAATGGAAGAGCCTCCTTGCCTATGTTAAATTGGCCCCAGAGACGAAGGGCGTAGCAGCTTCTCAGACCCAAGCGCCAGTATTTTCTCAGATCGAGCATACAGGTGGTAAAAGATATATTGGAATGAGCGATATCCGTTGTATTTCCGAGAGTCACATTAATCCGTTCCCCGTCAAGAGGGCCTGTTGCTCCCCAAATTGAATTATCATATGTATAGGAAATAAAATTGGACAGGAGGAACGCTTTAATAGCCGGATCAACATAGCGATCCTTCTCAAACTGACGAATATTGATAACCGTCTCAATGCGTTCGAAAGAATTGAGCGGATAGCTTACCGAAACGAATCCGCCCACCCGTTTTTGATAGAAATATCCTTCATAGAGATTGTAATAGTGTCCCGCGAAACGAAATAAACCGAGAGCATAATTGAGGCGACGGCTCTGATCGAGACGGGTGACGGCGACATTGAAACCATCCAGTAAATCGGATGCCCTCCTGGCATTATTGTAAATGAGAAAATGATACGCTTCATCACCAAGAAGGTCCGAAATCATTATTTGGCCTCCTCCGGAAGTCCCGTAGATTGGATCCTGTATTATCTGCGATTGGGCGAAATCCAGGGAAAATTTTCTCCGGTATTCCCGTCTTGACACCCCTTCCGAGCCGGCAAGGCGAGGGAAAATCTTGACATCTCCAACGGTTTTTATTATCTCCCCCGGATTGGGTTCCTCCCTTCTCAGGGTAACGGCTTCAGGGTGGAGTTGATAAATATGAAAGCCTCGATCTTCATAAGCACTCAAGAGTAATCCCAGGCTATCCGTCCAACACGGATACAGTGCTCCGGTGATGAATCTCGTCACCTGAACAGGGGCGTTGCCACGAGTAAAGGGGACGGCTTCCTTATGTACTGTATTTGTGTCGATTTTTAGGATATAAATATTATCAACACCATCGCGATCGCTGGTAAAAGCAACCCAGTTCCCTTGAGGGGACCATACCGGCTGCCTGTCCTTCTGGGTTCCCCTGGTAAGATATGATATTTCCCCGTTGGAGCAATCATAACAAAACAGATTATAGGCATTATCACTATCAACGCTTCCACGATCCGAACTGAACACAACAAAACGGCCATCAGGTGACCAGCAAGGGTCACGGTCATCAAAGTAATCGGCCGTCAAGCGCTGTTTTTCAGCGGATAAAAGACTGTATATGTACAAATCAGATTGTCCGGATAGATCAATACCGTTGAAAACCACACGATAGCCGTCAGGAGCCCAGGCAGGTGAATAAATAGATATCAGTCCGGGAATTGCCGTATCCAGCAGCATTTTTCTATTTTTCAGATCATAAACGAATAGATGATCCGCAGCTCCCTGACGGGCCACAAAAATCAAACGCCCCTTTGCATCAATATTCATGCGGCTTTGCTGCAGAGGGAGGGATTCCAGAGCCGCCGTTTTCTCTCCTCTCAAAATAAGTGCAGGGTCGGCCTTTTCCCCGTCCTTGAGAGAAACGGCGTAAAGACTTGAATACCCGTCCCTGTTTCCCATACAGACAGCCAATGGATCACCGTCGTTATCGAAATATACCGGCGTCGTGTAGAAACCATTCCGAGTCATTTTCAGGGAAGCCATACGCGGCATATCATTGCGTTGCAACAGTGGATACATATCCTTTTTCAGCGAGTAAATCCATTTATCGCTCAGTTCCCTGTAATCAAGTCCCGTTACGGTTTTTACCGCATCGGAGAAACGACGACTTTTCCAAAAACGGTCGAAAATCCTCAGGACTACATCTTCCCCGTATTCCTGGGACAGATACCGTAAAACCGCCTGCCCCTCCTTATACATGAGAAATGTTCCCCATATCTCTCCCATGCTTTCCAGGGGGACCAGTTCACCGTTAATTGCCATATCACGCATGACCATCTCAGCCTCTGTATCCCAGACTGAAGACCAGTATTCGGCCAGTCCTTCTGTAAACCATAACGGTACACTCTTGGTAAAAAGCTGATTATGGTCCTTCAATTCTCTCTCTATGTAACTTTGCTGAAAGACATGAACAAGCTCATGTCTGATTGTTTTATGAAACCTGTTTATCGATCCTGTGCAGGGGATGACCACTCTCCCTTTGAGAAACTCGAAAAATCCTCCCAGTCCCGGAGTGACTAGATAGGGATAGGTATTTGTCTGCTGAAAGAGGGAATGCGCGCTGTAAAAAATCAGGGGGACCCTACGAGGCAAAGTATGGTTCATTTTATTTTGCAGTTCGAGATAGGTGTCTTCAGCATACCAGGCGCCGATTTCCGCCAGCGCCTTCATTTCAGGATAATAAAAGACATCAAAGTGTTCTGTCTGCAGAATCTTCCAATCGAACCGTTGATAATGTACTTTGTTACGGCCGAAATAATATTGGGCTTCCACTCTTGAATACCAGGGACAACAAGTCAGAAGCAGCAAAAAAATAGATAATCGGAATTTCATCATGATCTCTCAGAGAAATATACGAAGTCCTGGATTGCACCCACCTCGAAAACACTCACACTATTCCGGCATCGTTTCCGATGTCTCAGATTCTCGGGGAATAAGCTTATTTATTTCATCCCTGAGATCGACATTATCGATTGGCTTGCTAATAATTGAATAACGGCTTAAATCCTTGAGACGTTTTTCATCAATAAACTGTTTCTGTCCTGTCAGAAAGATCACTGGGAGATCCCGATCCTGACATATCCGGCCGACGGCCTCGAGACCGTCTTTAGGACCTTTGAGCTTCACATCCATAAAAACAATATCAGGATTATGGTTCATAGCCAAATCATATGCTTCATCTGCCGTTGAGGCTAAGGGCAGTACCTCATAGCCCATTCGCGTCAGCGCCGTTGCTAAATCATACGCGACAATTAATTCATCCTCGACAATGAGAATTTTTTGTTTTTTCATTTGGGACGAACCGGAAATTCGACAATGAATTCTGTACCCTTGCCACGATTTATCCGCAAGCTGCCTTCCAGCTGTTTGGTCAAAATAAAGATAAGTTTCAGCCCGAGAGTCAAGCTCTTTTCTGGATTTAAATCTTTGGGTATGCCAATGCCGTTATCGCTCACACGAAGTTCAAAAGAATTGTTCTTTAATTTATGAAATACTATTGATATTTCTCCGTTCTCTTTTCCTTTAAAAGCATGTTTCAGAGCGTTTGTGATTATCTCATTCATAATTAAACCACAGGGGACCGCCTTGTTGATATCGAGTATGATATCGCCTATGTGAAGATCATAGGTTATGTTGATACTGACAGAGTATATCTGACGCAACTTGCTGATCAGGTTTTGAATGTAATTGCGGATATTTATGTCTGAATAATTGCTCGAATTGTACAGCATTTCATGCACCATTGCCATGGCATAAATCCGGTCCCGGCTCTCTTTAAAGGCCGCTATACTCTGTTCCTTGGAACGAAGATTCTTTGACTGCAGATTAAGCAGGCTGGTTATGACATTAAGGTTATTCTTTACCCGGTGGTGAATTTCCTTGAGCAGTACTTCTTTTTCCCGCAGGTTATTTTTAATCTGTTTCTCTGCCTCTATTCTTTCAGTCTCATCCCTGACCATTGCCTGAATATAGAACTTATCCTGCAGATTTAGTCTGTTAAGTGAAACCTCCGTGTGAAAGGTACTGCCGTCCTTTCGGGAATGCTGCCAGTAAAATTTCTGTTGTACGCCAGTAAGAGCCAGGCGTATTAATTGTTTCGCCTTTTCACGGGAAAGTTGACCATCCGGTTGATATGGCGGAGAAAATTCCCATGGTGTGTGGCCGATGATATCATCCGTGGAGACGCACCCAAACATTTTAACTGTGGCTTTATTGCAATCGACAAAGATCTCTTTATCCATAATAAATATGGCATCGGCAGCACTCTGGAACAGATTACGATATTTTATCTCACTCTCTTTCAAAGCATTTTCTGCTCTTGTTTTTTCCGTTACATCCAGTAACTGGGCGATCATGTAGAACTGATCCCTGGAATCTCTTACAAAAGTGTAGCTTATATTAACTCTCCTTTTTTCTCCTCCTTTTCTGATTATATCAAGCTCTATATGGGTGGGTATACCAGTTCGTTCCTTTTGATCATTATACTGAGCAGCTACCAGTGCATTGTTTTCTTCATCAAGAAATTCACTGAAATCATGTCCGATTATCTCTTCTTTTTCCCGTTTGATGATATGGCAAAACGTTTCGTTTACATACTTGAATCTATAATCGCCTCCGACGATAAAGATGCCATCATGTGAGTTCTCGACTACAGCGCGATAGCGCTCTTCACTTTCACGAAGTGCCTTTTCTGCCCGCACTCGCTCGCTGATATCCTCACCCGAGCTCAATGTCCCGATTATCTTACCCTTGTCATTGTACAGCAGCGTGTTATGAAATGCTACCATTTTGGTAATACCGTCCCGGCTGACTACAGGATTAATATGATACTCCTCCTGCTCGACATCACCGGACATCATTTCAGTGAAGACGGTTCTTACTTCTTCTCTCACATCAGCTGCCAAAAAGGAATCAAACCAGTTCTTGCCGAGTATATCTTTTTCCTTATAATTAAGTATATCGCACCCTTTCTGATTTATCATAAAGACACATCCTTCACGGTCCAGCGCCAAAAACATAACTCCGGCAATTCTCAGAAACGATGTTATCTCAATATTTTTAAAATAGTTACTGGGCGGGACCATTGGGGACACCATGATATGAGTAATTGTTAAACAAAAAGATAAATCGATTGATGATTACTGGGATTTGTATAATGCGTTATACAAATAGGATTTAAGATAAGAATATTTTCTTACAAAATAAAGATTTTTTAATCACTGATCGAATCGAAATATGACCGCAAGAAATAACAATTTTTACCGCCTGAATTCCGCTTTCTTGACATTCAATAGCGGAATTGGTATATTTACCCTTTACTAGATTTTTAGGGAAAGGATCACCGTGATAAATATGAAATCGAAGCCCATTTTCTGTGGACTGGCAATAATAATGATTCTGACAGCGCTGTCCCTGTTCAGCGGCTGGACAGTCCGCAAGGCCTCTTCCTTATACAGGTATGCCAAATCGTTCCAAATTTTTGAGGATGTCTTTCAACGTATTCAGAAAGATTACGTTGATGAAACTTCCGAAGAGCAACTGCTTCGAGACGCTATCAATGGCATGATCGGTAAACTGGATCCCCATTCCCGCTATGTCAGCGCCGATTACTTTAAAAAATTCAATCAGAATTACGAAGGGTATTCCGGGATTGGCATCAGTTTCGATGTTATCCGTAAACGGGTAACAGTAATGTCTGTGATCCCCGACGGGCCTGCGGACAAGGCAGGCCTGATAGTAGGCGATCGCATTATCGCCATCAACGGAGAATCAGCTATCGGCATCGATCGTGACGAGGCTCCCAAGAGACTGATGGGAACCCGGGGCACTTCTGTGAGGGTTACTGTGGAAAGGGAAGGAATCACCTCTCCTGAGGACTTTACGATTATCCGTGATGATGTTCATGTGGAAAGCATCCCCTATGCATTTATGATGCGTTCCGGTGTAGCCTATATGGATGTCATACGATTTTCATCCACAACCGGCAAAGAAATCAGCGAGCACCTGAAGAGCTTGAATAACCAGGGTATGATGGCGCTTATCATCGATCTGCGCAATAACGGAGGGGGATATCTTAATTCAGCCGTGGAAGTGGTTGATCGCTTTCTTCCCGGACGGAGGAAAATCATCTATACCAACGGTCGCAGCAGCGATTCCTTTAGAGAATTCTATTCAACAGACAAAGATACATACAAAGATCTACCGGTCATTATCCTCATCAACCGTTTCTCGGCATCCGCATCGGAAATCGTCGCCGGGTCACTGCAGGATTGGGACCGGGCCCTGATCGTCGGTGAAACCAGTTTCGGGAAAGGACTGGTACAGAGTCAGTATCGTTTTCGAGACGGATCTGCCCTTCTTATGACCACCGCACGATATTATACCCCTATCGGCCGTCTGATACAGCGGCCGTATGACAATGTTTCACTGGAAGAGTACTATGTGCAGATTGTCGTTGACAGTCTTAGAACCAAATGGGAAAACAATACATCCCGCCCGCAATACCGCACAAAACTTTTACGCCGGCAAGTATTAGGCGGAGGCGGCATCACCCCCGACTTATTCTTTCAAAGCAAGCAGGACACGATCACTCCCATTGTACGACGTATTGTCCGTTCCCCCCAGCGCATGCTCTTCACCTTCGTTGAGGAATATCTGAAAACTCACACTGACAAGAACTGGACATTCCAGTATTTTCTCAGAGATTTCCAACCCAACGGCACAATGCTTAAGCAGTTTCTTGGATATATACGGGAGTTGGGATTATCGATCACAGATGAGGAATTTCTTACAAACAAACGCGATATTCAATACTTTCTCAAACAGTCCGTGGCAGAACAATTATGGGGTGAAGAAGCGCGATTCAAGGTTCAAATGCTGCGAGATCGCGAGCTTCTTGAATCCGTGGGGTACATCGATGAAGCGAGAAATCTTTTAAACAGATCGTATCGCAAGGAGTAATCACGGAATTATCCCTCAGTGATTGACTTCACATTATTCTCAAGATTAAAGGAATCCCGCCCAAGCGATAACGCAGAGCGGGATTCCTTATTTCCGTCTTCCACCCTACTTATTTTTTTCCGCTTTTTCCTTCAATTGCATAAGCTGGGTTTGATAATATATTGTCTCAGGGGCCTCATCCACCGCTTTCTCCATGGCGCCGATGGCTTCTTTATAATCATCCATTGCCTGATAGATGCGGGACACCACAGCCCAGTAATAGGGCTCTGAAGATATTTCCGTTGCGCGATGAGCAGCTTTCAAGGCGCTTTTTAAGTTCTCTTTCTTCCTGGACCAGAAACTGGCATAGTAGTAGAGTGCCATGTCATCGTCTGATTTTTTCTTGATATACTGGGGCCCATAAAGAGCAAGGGCCTGATCTTTCTTGCCCATGGTCATATAAAGGTCCGCAGCCATTGACAGATAGCGGGGTACATCCGGCTTTATCTTGAGCAGTATCTCAACCGCTTCCAGAGCAGGCTCCAGATTATCCTTTTGTTGTATCCAGAAATTGGCATAGGTGCTGATCTGATAGCCAAGCTGATTCATCTTGTCCGAGATGAAGTCTTTTCCGTAGACATCATTCAGCGTTGCAGTATCCCCTTTTGCCACCAGTAGGCTGGCATAAGAACTCATATGATAAGGATTTGTTTCCTTCTCGATATCGATCATGCGTTCCGCCGCTTCGGTGCCTTCTTCGAAATCGGTTTTCTTGTTGGTGCAGAACTGCACATAGTAATTCAGCAGATAAGTATTCTCCGGGAATTTTTCCTTGACTATGTCAAAGAAGGGTCTGGCTTCCTCAGCTGTAGCATTATAGGAATAATACCTCCCTAAACGCTGACAGGCGGTTTCGAGAAGTTTACTATCGGGAAATTGTTCAATGAATGCTATCAAATCCGACGGTTTGGCCTGGTAATCCATGCTCATTTTTGAGACGCCGAGTGTATAATTGGCGTATTCAAAAAGAGGGATCTCTGTGCCGTCGTCTCCAAAGGGCATGGTGAATTCTTTCGCCTTTTCCGGATTGGAAATGATCTCTTCATAAATGGCGGCGGCCTTTTCCGATTTGGCCGGATCATAGGTTTCGTCATACTTCTGAGCCAGCTTGAAGGCGGTGACAAGATCGGATGGATCCTTCTCATAGGCAGCCAGCAGGGCCGCATAGGTATCGACGCCCTGGGATATTCGCAATAGTTCTTTCTGGAAATCTTCAGAATTACCGAATCCCACGACACGGTCAATTTCTCTTTCTTCAGGTGTTATGATCAGAACGGTGGGAGTTGCTCTTATTGTGAAGGCATCGTAGAGTTTATCGCCTTCTTCTTCTCCGCGGACAGCGTGAAACGTGATAAAATTTTCATCCAAAAAACTACGATATGTGGATGAGCCGAAATATTGCTGATCCAGCAATTTACAGGATCCTCAGCCATCGCTGAAGAAATCGATGAGCACTTCCTTGTTCTCGGTGATAGCCTGCTTTTTTGCCTGATCGAAGGTGCCGTTGAACCAGAGACTGTTTTGGGCAAAAAGCGGCAGTACGATTCCGAGGACAAGAAAGAAAGAGATTGCTCGTTTCATTCTCTTCTCCTTTCTTGTTCGGGTTAAAGGGAAATTGCTTGACGTGTAATATATGAACTATTGTTCAGGAAGACAAGCTGAAAGTAGTGGAAAAATGGAATATCGTCCACACAAAATATTCAACTGTGGAAGTTGCAGCTTGCACCTGATTCCCTGTATACGTACATTGCATTGATTTGGTTCATATCGATTACAAATATCAAGAGCCGAAGATTTAAATCTTCGGCTCTTGAGTACGCCCGAAGGGAATCGAACCCCCAGCCTTTGGAACCGGAATCCAACGCTCTATCCAATTGAGCTACGGGCGCAAAATTTATGCGGACAATGTTACTAAAATTTGGGCCTAAAGTCAAGTATAAAAAAAAGATAAAAAGAAGGGAAGACGGCCATGAAAACAATCGGTATTCTGGGAGGCATGACCCCGGAGTCGACAACCGCCTATTATACCACCATCATCAGGGAATACGAAAATCGCAAAGGTGATTACGGTTTTCCTCCCATAGTCATATATTCTGTTTCGTTTCAGCCCATCCTGGATCTGATGAATGCGGGTAAGTGGGAAAAAATCGCCGATTTGCTCACGAAAACGATAAAAGCCCTGGCGGCTTCGGGTGCCGACTTCGTTATCATTGCCACCAATACTATACACATAATACTTGATGAGCTCCGTAAGGCTTCTCCCATACCGATAGTCAGCATTATAGAAACTACTGCCGAGGCAATCCGAAAGCGGGGATTGACGTCTGTGGGATTGCTGGGTACGAAATTTACCATGAGCGAACCGTTCTACCGGGACGGCCTCAATTCCTTTGGTATACATGGTATTACTCCAAACACCTCGCAGCAGGAATTCGTCAACGAAGTTATCTTTACCGAATTGGGAAAAGGAATCATCAAGGAAACGAGCCGGGAAGGCTATCTGGATATCATTGGGGATCTGACCCGGCAGGGAGCCGAAGGCATCGTAATGGGCTGCACCGAAATTCCGCTCTTAATCAAACAAGAGGATTGTGACACGCCACTTTTTGATACGGCGGAACTGCACGCCGAGGCCGCGTTGGATTATGCTCTCTCGGATTAGCTTTTCCCCTGTTGAACAATAAGTTCTACGGATCCGGGAGACGGACCTTTTATCGTTTCTGGAACCGGGATGGTCACCGTGCCCGGGTGATCCTGCTATTTAACAAAAGGTTTCCAGAGCGATTCCGGCGGCTTTTTATCAAACAGACTCACCAGCACTAAAAGCAGCACCGAACTTGCCAGGGCGGGATATACCGCCGGCAGTCCCAGAGGCAGATAACCCAGAATACGGGAAACGATTTCCCAGCCGATGGTGATAATCATCCCGGAGAGGATAGAAATTACTCCCGCTTTAGCAGTGGCTCTCTTCCAGAAAAAGGTCGCCAGAAGAGCCGGTGTCAATCCTGCCCCGTATACGGTGTAGGCAGCATAGGCCGCCTGGAGTACCCGCGGGAAAAAGCCGATAAGAAAATAGGAGCATATCCCCAGAATGACCAGGGTGATCCGGGAACCCAGCACTACCTGTTTATCATTGATATCCGGTTTGATGAATCGCTGCACAATATCACGCATTACGTTGGTGGCCGGCACCAAGAGGAAACTGTTCGCCGTGGAAATAATAATAGCGACAATGGCGGCCATCAAAACGCACCCGATAACCACCGGCAGTCCGTCATGAGCCACGTAAAGGATAATTTTCCCGGATTGAGCGATTGACAGATTTTTGAATAGGGAACTGCCGATGACAGCAAGACTCTGAATAGCGATTCCTAAAAGTACCGCCCCGATGAGAAAAAGCGCCACCGACTTACGCGCCTCCCGTTCGTTCTTGGCACTGAAAAATCGCTGATACATATTAGCGTTTGCCAATCCGAGAAGAAACGTGGGGACAAAGTACCCCATGGCCCTCACTAAAGACATGTTCCCCAGAATAGGATGAGCTCTGGGAGTAACATTCTGTGAAATCGTTTCCAGACCCCCGCCGGCGGAAATGAGAAATGGCAGAGCCAGAAACACCCCGGTTATGATGACAATACCGTTTATTATATCCAGATAGGCCACCGAAAGCATCCCCGCTGTTAATGTATATAGGATGATGAATCCTGTCATAAAGATCATTCCTGTCTGTTCCGGGATGGCGCCCTGGGAGATGATGTTTATTACCCACCCGCCTCCGCGGAGTTGGTAACTGACAATGGTGATGTACGCTATAATCGTCGTAATCGTCGCCAACAGCCTGGCATATTTATTATAGCGTGCCTCCAGAATATCCGGTACGGTAAACTGACCGAAACGGCGCACCCGGGCGGCGATAAAATAGACGATGACAAAAGCGCACCAGCCGCCGGCACTGCCGATGAGTGAGGTGTATCCATGATGATAACTGAGATCGGCCACACTAAAAATATCACCTGACCCGATCCAGGTCGCCAGGAGCGTGCCGACGAGGATCGGAGCGGTGAGACTGCGGCCGGCTATTAAAAAATCCTCTTTGCTGCGTATACGCCGGGACATCAGCACTCCCACCAGAAGCAGTACAGCCAGATAAAGGACGATGGTGACTACATATGTCATGGAATTCCCCTTATTCTATATTTAATAAGGATGCTATTGTTTCTCTGGTGAAGAAAGGACAACGATGCTCCAGTCCCCCCCCTCTACTCTGCTTCCGGCCCGAACTTTACGCCGTTTGCGGGTCTCGACCTCCCCGTCAACCCGAATCGTCCCTTCGGTTACCATTGCTTTGGCATCGGCGCCGCTCTGGGCCCTCCCAGAGGCTTTGAGCAGCTTTATCAGTTCAATGTACTCATCCGTGATAATAAAAGAATGCTCCACAGAGTATCCTCTCTCAGAAGGGATTCTTCCTGTCAATTGTCGATCAACAGTTCATCGCCTTCTGCACATTCGTGACAGTACCGCTTTTTCGTCCTCAGAAAAGAATTTCGACAGCAGCAGGAACAGGGGCAGAGAAAAAATGATGAGAAGCCGCACCAGCGGCGACACCGGATGAAAAACCCCGGTCCCCAGCAAAAACAGTCCCGTAAAAATAATTACAAGCTTCACAACGCGTCCCCATTCATAGGGGATGTCATAGAGCCTGCGGCTGTATAAAAAGAGAACAACGGCCATCGTGGTGTAGGCCAGCACGGTAGCCCAGGCCGCGCCCATGATCCCCAGAGATGGAATGAGAAAATAATTGGCGGCCAGGCTTACCAGAGCCCCCGCGCCCGTAACCAGGGGAAGGAACTGGGTCTTCTTCTTCAGATAGACGCCGATGATAAAATTGACATAGACACCGTAACCGATGTAAGCCAGCATCACGACAGGGACAATGGGCAGTCCGGAATAATATCGCGGATCAAGAAGAGTCACTCCTTTCACTGAAATATGGACGATCTCATTGATGTAGAAAGATATTACCAGGAAAAGTGTTCCGGTCACAGCGATAAAGTAGGTGAGAATGCGTGCAAAAATGCGAGGGGCGCCCTCCTCTTTTAACGTGGACAGGAAGAAGGGATGCCAGGCGAAACGGAACGCGGCGGTCACCAGAGCCATAAACATTCCCAGTTTGTAATTGGCGCTGAAAACGCCGGTGGCTTCCTCATTAATCATTCGATCGATAAAGAAACGGCTGATCTGATCCATGATCAGCACAGAAAAGAGAGAGGGGATGTAGGGTAATCCAAAACGCAGGAGATTGCCCAGGGTGCTTCGGTTGAAAATCGGGCGCAGCCAGGAGAGGATTAACGGAAGCACGGTCAGCAAGGTAAAGAACGACGCCGATAAATTTGCAGTAAATACCCCTGTCAATCCCTTTCCCTGGATCGCTACCAGGTAGATGCTCATTCCCAGGTTGGCTAACACGTTGAGAAATTTCAATCCTGCAAAGCGGACTGGCCGCTGCTCTGCCCGTAAAACCAGAAACGGCAGCAAACACAGTGCGTCTGCCAGCAGAATGCCAGAGGCAAGTCGGACAAGGCCAAAATACTCCGGGGTCCTGAAGATGATACGGGAGACCAACGCTGGAGAAAAGAAGATGAGGGCCGAAAAACCGAGTCCGGTGGAGAGTATGGTAAGGAAAGCTGTGCTGAAATAGCGTGCCCTGCCTTCCCTTGTCTCCTCAAGGATAAAGTAGCGAAGAAACGCCACATCCATCCCATAGGAAAAAAGAACATTCATGAATCCCAGAGAGGCGAAAAGCAGGGCGGCACGTCCCATAAGCCCCGGGTCCAGATACCGGGTATAGAGGGGTAATAATATAAAACTGATAAAGCGGGTGGCGATGTTACCCAGTCCGTAAACCGCGGAGTGTTTCGTCAGTTGCTTGATGCTCCTAAGCAGTACATCCTCCCTCTTTAATAATATGGGTGGAATCGCCCCGGGAGATACGGTACACGCTCCGGACCCAGGGCTGTTTTAAACGATAATATATAAAAATATCGGATAAATTGCGAGCAGAAACATGTGGTTACAGCAGTAAATTCAGCGAATCAATGCCACTTTACGGGAAAGGCAGATAGTGTCGGTGTTTAGGGTGATAAAATAGATGCCGCTGCCCGAATCCCTTCCAAGTGCGTCCCGGCCGTCCCAGCTGATAAAATAGTGACCGTTCTCCTTAATCTGATGCATCAGAACAGCCACTTCCCTCCCCCGCACATCCAGAACCCGGATGGTAACCGATCCCCGTCGTGGAACAGTGTATTCAATCCTGCAGGCACTATTGAAAGGATTAGGAAAGGCCTGAGAAAGCTCATAGCTCACGGGATTTTTCTGTTCCGGTTCCTGGGGAACACCCGTTTGGCGCAGGAGTTCCAGAACGTCCAGTTTTCCGTATCCCCAGGAGGCATGCCAGAGATCCTGACCGGTGAATTCATCCTTTCGGCAGGTTTGAATGAGCAGACTTTTTATCTGGGAACTAATGAGTTCCGGATTCATTTCAAACAGCAGCGCAACAGCTCCGGTTACCTGAGGGGCGGCCATGCTGGTGCCGCTCCAGGCCCGGTGGGAGCTGTCTGAGGCTACCAAATACGGATCCGGCCAGGCGGCTGTTCCGGCCAGCGATGAGAGGATGTACTCTCCCGGCGCGGCCACCTCCGGCTTGCTGCGGCCGTCCCGGGTGGGGCCGGGACTGGAGAAAGAAGAGATGTCACCGATCGTCAACTGGGCCGGTCCCCAGGGATCTTCATACAAGCTGGGCCACTGACTCCGGCTGATATAGGAAGCCGCCGTCAGGACGAAGTGGGCGTTGGCTGGTTCAGGCAGCAGTACCGAGTACTCAGCACCGTCGGTAATACGGCTGTTGAGGGAGGAATCATACAGCCAGCCGTGGAACCAGCCTCCGGAACTCCCTCCGAACACAAGCTTCCAGCTGCCTGCCGCCAGATTATCATCAAGACCGCCGTTTATCCGGGTGTCGGCGATCCGGAGCCAGATTTCCCGTTGGTCGTTCTCCTCCGGTCCGCCGGAGGAATTGTCTATATAGACGTAACCCTCATCCGTCAGCCAGAAGGCTGCTGAATCGGAGGGGACGGGACCAAGAGTCATACCGTTTGGTGTAATCACAGAAAGCGGCAGGACAGCACTGCCGGGAGCCCATACATCCCAGCTGAGGTAATCCTCTGTTCCGGCAGTGTTTCCGGGGATTTCGAAGACGATCTCCGTTTTAACCCCCTGGGCCACCGATGTTTCACCGCGGAAGTGAATGGCCTTATCCCCGTCATTCCCGGCAGCCACCACCACGGCTCGTCCTGAATCCCAGAGCAGATCGTCCAATGATTGCTCCAGATCACTCGTGCCGTCATGCGGACCGAAGTGAGTCAATCCAACCGATATATTCACGACGGCAGGCATTCCCAGCTCATCGGCTTTGGCGAAAATATACCTGGCCCCATCCAGAATACGATTCTGATAAAATTGTCTGTCGCCTCCCTTTACGATAATCAGCTTAGCCTTCGGGGCGACTCCCACATAGGTTCCGGAAGGCTGTCCGTTTCCAGTGGCTCTGCCGTTCCCGGCAGCGATACCGGCGACATGGGTGCCGTGTCCCCAGATGTCACTGCCCCCCACCGGATTCGTGTTTGGATCATCCAGAGCGGCCTGGATATCCTCTGTGGAAAATTCACTGCCGTAGGAATACCCGGATGGATAGCGCAGACTGTCATTCACTGTCTGATCCCAGATTGTGATGATGCGGGTGTTGCCGTTTTCATTCCGGAAATCATCGTTATGCCAATCGATGCCTGAATCGATAATCCCGATGATCACTCCCTCACCGGTGTAGATCTGTCCCAGCACGCCCGCTCTCACCTGATCGACCCGTGTTTCAACGGCACTGACATCCAGGCTGGCTCCACCCCGGGCTGCCAGCCGTAACGAATAAAATCCCCCTTGTTCTGAAAGCTGTTTCAACTGCCGGATGGAGAGCACGCGGGTGCTGAAAGAACCCAAGGATTGTTTTAGCAGGCAAGGGATGCTCTCCTGCTCGAGTGCAAGGCCCTCATTATGGCGAAAGAGAATCTCTTTGAGGGCTGGACCGATCCGGGAAGGCGCTTCCTGAGCTCCGGCGATACCGTAAAAAAGCAGCATCAGGGGATATATCAGGCTTTTTCGGATCAATGCTCCTCCTCTGGCAGAAATCCCTTCTGTTCTCGCGGATGGAAGGTACGAATTACCTCGCTGAGGTAGGTTCGGTCCAGATGAGTGTAAATTTGGGTTGTGGAGATATCCGAGTGACCCAGCATCTCCTGAACGGCACGGAGGCTGGCGCCTCCTTCCAGCAAATGGGTCGCAAAAGAGTGACGCATGGTGTGAGGGCTGATATTTTTGTCGATTCCGCATTCCGCTGCGTATTTCTTGATTATCTTCCAGACCGCCACTCTCGTTAATGGCTTCCCGGTCCTTCCCAGAATGATCACGTCCTCGCTTTTACCTCTTTTGGCGAAAAGAGGACGGGCATCCCGCAGATAACGATCCAGATAATAAAGAGCCGTATCGCCCACAGGGACAATCCTCTCCTTTGATCCTTTTCCGAATACTCGCACCAGTTTTTCATCCCACCAGATATCTGAGCGTTTCAGCAAAACCGCTTCCGATACCCGCAGACCGGTGGCATACATAAGCTCCAGCAAGGCCCTGTCCCGCAAACCCTGTGCCAGGCTCAGATCGGGCTGGTCCAGTAACCCCTTCACCTCATGTATCTCCAGCACGACAGGCAGTTTCTTTTTCCTGCGCGGGAGTTCAATCTCTGCAGACGGATCCTTCTCGATAATTTTTTCAACCAGAAGATATTTATGAAAAGATCGTATTGAGCTTATGTTGCGAGACAGACTTGTCTCGTTCAGACTGAGATCAACCAGCTCGGCGAGAAGCTCCCTTATGTGCCGGGCAGTCATCCCATCAATTCCGGTTACTCCCCGTGACTGAAGGAAGAGAAGGTAGCGGGTAAGGTCATGCCGGTAGGCCTCACTGGTATTGGAGGATAACCCCCGTTCCAGCGCCAGATAATTAAGAAAGCTGTTGAGGTACTGCTCAAATGTAGAATTCAGTTCCACTGAGGAAAGGATTCTCCCGTTTCTCCTCACCGATGCTGGTGGCCGGTCCGTGACCGGGGAACACCGCAAGGTTTTCATCCAGCACCATAAGTTTGGAATTGATTGAATTGACCAGCTGACAGGAATTCCCGCCCGGCAGATCGGAGCGTCCCACACTGCGGCAGAAGAGCGTGTCTCCCGACAGGAGAAAGTCTCTCGCGAGCAGACAGACGGATCCTCTTGTATGACCGGGAGTGTGGAGAACACGAAGTTCCTTGCCTCCCAGACTGATTACATCTCCGTCCTGCAGGGGAATTATTTCTCCGGTAAAGCAGTGCTGGACATCCATGAGCGCCGCCAGGCTCTTGCCTGGATCGGTAAGCATCTCTCTGTCGTCAGGATGAATCAAGGCCGGCAGGCCGGTACGTTCCACAATCTCAGCCAGAGCCCCAATGTGGTCATAGTGTCCATGGGTCAGGATGATCTTCTCCGGAGTCCAGCCTTCCCGGGAGATCGTGTCAAGGATATACCCGGCATCAGCAGCCGGATCCACGATGATGCAGCCGCTGGTTGTCGGATCACCGATCAGGTAGCAGTTGGTTTCCAGTGGACCGAGCTGCAGTATAACAAGATCAAAATCATGGAAGTGCATCTTAATCACTTTCCTTTCTATGCGAAGGGCCAGTCTTTCCTTCCCGGTAATATGTTCCCTGAAAAGTTCCCCGTTTCCTGAGTGTCTCATCGATCAGATGGAGCACCGCCGCTTTGCCTACTCCCCATCGTGGAGCGATCAGTAAATCCAGAGCGGATTCAGCGGTGAGACGCTGGATGATCAGATCGGAAGGCAGCAGCTCCAAAACATCACAGACAAGCTCCAGATATCGGTCCAGAGATAATGTGCTTACTTCCCCGCGGGCATACATTTCCTCCAGCTCTGTGCCCCGGACCACCTGCAGTGGATGGATTTTAACTGCCTTGACTCCCGGTATACATAACGTTCCGGCGGTCTGCAGCATCATTTCCCGGCTTTCTCCGGGCAGACCAAGGATAATATGAGAGCAAACGGGGATATTCCTGTCGTAAGTCTGCCGTACCGCTTCAAGATAGTCTTCGAATGTATGGCCCCTCTTTAAGAAGCGCAGGGTATTGTTGTGCATGGACTGCAGTCCGTATTCCATCCAGACCTGCAGTCTGGGTATATAGCTCCCCAGCAGATCCAACACCCATCCCGAAACACAATCGGGCCGGGTTCCTACAATCAGCCCGACAACCTCCGGAAACTGAACAGCTTCATCATACAGATGTTTCAGCGTCCCCAAATCGCCATAGGTGTTGGTGAACGTCTGGAAATAAACCAGGAACTTCCCTGCTCCCCGCCGCTGGCGCATCAATTCCATCCCGTCCAGCACCTGCTCTGCGATACTGTGATCCTCAGTGCTCAAACCAGGGTGAAAGGCGGCATTGTTGCAGTATATGCATCCGCCCCTGCCGATGCTGCCGTCACGATTGGGACAAGTGAGTCCCGCATGAACAGGGATCTTCCAGACACGGGTTCCAAAAGTCTCTTTGAGATAACCACTGAAGGTTCGGTATCGTGGAGCAAATTGAGTCATGTCAGTTTCAAGGATGCGGCAGGATTACGGTTACTGAGCCGTCGACCGGGATCTCAATCTTTGCTGGAGTTTTGAGGAAGAATCTTTTCAGCAAGAGAGAGCGCGATTCCCGAAAGCATTACTTCCGGCCCCAGCCGGGTGAAATCACCGGAAAGAATGCGTTGATCCACATTGGCGTACAGAGAGCAAGCCGCACCTTTCTCAATGATCAGGCCGGATATTCTATCTTCTATTTCACTGATAAAGGTTACCTCTCCAAGCATATCGCTGACAACATATCCGCTGCAAAAGTGGAGCTGCAGATGCGAAGAAGCTGTATACACGGATATCAGATTGCCTTTCGTCGTTCCGATCAGTATGCCGGGATAGATTTCAAGCACGAGCTTGCGTCCTTCCTCCCGGTTTTCCAGCACCATGCGGCGGCAGCGATCTTCCTGTTCGAAACTCCCCTCCAACGCCTTTTCTATTGTCTCAAAATCTTTTTTGTTGAATGTGGATGCCATGATGCTTATCTCCGTGTTAACCAATCAAGCGTGTACCCGCTTCCAGAACAATACCGGCTGCCAGTGGGATGGTCAGATTATCGTCAAGACCAGTGACCAGGACTTCCACTAAAAAGGCGGCCAGAACTCCGAGGATCCCAACCCGTATATCACAGGCAGGATGAAAAAAAACAATCAGCAGACCGCTAATAATAAAAACTGCACTCCCTTCCCAGGTCTTTCCCTTTATACTGGTTTTTCTGCCCCAAAGTTTACCAACAAGTGCGCCGAGTCCATCTGATATGATAACGAGAAGCAGCGCAACCTGGGCGATCCACTCGCGGAAGACAAGGACACTGATGAAAGCGCTCAGGAACAGAAAGGTGGCTCCAGTGATTCTATGTTCCTCGTGTTTGCGCAAGAGGGGCGAAGTTCGTTTAAGGAACCAGGCCCCGAATCCTGGAAAAAGTCTGCGGCAGATCTCAACAATCACAGCCGTCAGGAGAGCGAAGCCCAATACCAACAGTATCGTGCGTCGCGGTAAAATCATCATGCCGAGAGGAATCACCAATGTGGAGAAATGGATAAGTTTTCGCACTAATTCGTTTCGTCTCGTCACCCGCTCTCCCCCATGGAATCCTGCTGATTGGCCGCCTCGGTCAGCTCCCGGAAAGCTGCCGATGGATCAGTCTCCCTGAAAACGGCCGATCCTGCAATCAGTATATCAACCCCAGCCCGAACGGCCGCAGGTGCGTTGGAACGGTCGATGCCCCCGTCGATAGCTACGGTCAGCCCGGGAAATCTCTTTTTGATTATCTTCACCTTATCCAGGGTTTCTGGTCTGAATTTCTGACCGCCGAAGCCCGGCTCCACACTCATGATCAAGATATGCTGGAAGAGTTCCAGTTTATCCAGAACCGGGAGAACATCAGTTCCTGGATTGATGGCCAGACCGGCCTTATTACCCATTTGCCTTATGCTTCCCGCTAAAACAAACGGATCGGCTTCTATTTCAAGATGCACCACGATCCCCTCGACACCTGTATTGTGGTAGTCCTCCAGATAGCGGCCCGGATCCTCAATCATGAGATGGGCCCATAGCTCCAGGTTGGTGACCGGACGAAGAGAACGGATTACCGGAGGTCCGAAGGAAATATTTGGGACAAAATGGCCGTCCATCACATCGAGATGCAGTCTCCGGGCCCCGGCTTTTTCCACCAGGGCGATCTCCTGTGCCAGTCGGCTGAAATCAGCAGCCAGAATGGAGGGACTGACCTCTGCTATTCCCATGAATTTTCCTCAAGTTTTGAGACGATAAGATCGACACTGTAGCCGCGTGGTACTCTCGTATTAGGCTTGAGTGATTGCTCCAGCACCGTCTCCGGAATAAGTTCCTTCTTCACCCTGTATTCCACCCGGCCCAGGATAAGTCCGTTCTGCTGCAGCATCTTCTTGGCTGTCTCCAGACTCTTTCCCACCAGATTGGGAACCTCGAAGCTGGTAGGCATGACGCCGTTGCTCACAATGACGCTGATAACGGAGTGCTCAGGAACCTCACTTCCCGCGGCCAGCGTCTGCCGAATCACCACTCCTTTGGGTCGGTAATTGTCATATTCGTAGTACACATCGCCGGTTTCAAGACCGGCCTCCAGCAGCATATTCAGCGCTCCCCTCTCGGATATCCCCACAACATTAGGAACGGCGATTCGTTTCTCACCGGCACTGATGGTAACATAAATCCGTCTTCCCTTCTTCACCATGGAATAGGGCGGCGGCGTCTGCTGCACCACCGTACTTTCGGGATAGGTTGCTTCATATCTTTCTCTTTCCAGCAGAATCTTGAATCCGTTATCCTGGAGTAATTTTTTCGCCTCATCAAATGATAGTTCCGTTACATCCGGCAGCTCTCTCTCCACCCCATGGTGGGTGTACAGGGGCATAACCACATAATCTGCCAGGAGCACCAGTACCATCAGCGTTACCAGACAGAGCCCCAGCCCGATGAACATATCTCTTTTCTTCTTAAACCAGTCAATTATTGTCACAAGTTTCATGATCTATCCAATTTTTCTTAATCGTGCAGCAAATGCTCCGTCCGTGCCGTGTACGTCCGGCCAGGTTCTTGCGAATCCTTCTTTGGTCACAACCGCATCGGGCAGAAAGGCCGCCGCGGAATCGATTTTCATTTCTCTGTTATCACCGATAAATTTTTCCACAACTTCTTCATTCTCTTCCCGCATCACGCTGCAGGTGCTGTATAGTATAACACCTCCAGGCCTGACTATCTCGCTGGCGCGTGCCAGCATCTCCAATTGCAGCTGCCGTAACACCTCCAGGTCATCCCGATTGCGAAACCAGCGCAGTTCCGCTCTTTTCGCCATGACACCCAGTCCCGTACAGGGAGCATCCAGCAGTATCTTATCCGCTGAGCGAAATGGCAGCGGTTCCCTGGCGTTTCCTAAAATAGGAAATATCTTTTTTAAACCCAAACGGTTTTGATAGTCCCGTACTTTCGCCAGTCGCTGCGGATGTACGTCCATAGCCAGAATCAGGCATTGTTCCCGGCACAGTTCAGCCATATGGGTCGCCTTTCCCCCCGGAGCCGAGGCCATATCCAGGATGACGTCTCCTTTTTCCGGATTAAGCAGCCGGGAGGCTAAGCCGGCGGATTCATCCTGAAGTGAGATCGCGCCCCCGCGAAACAGTTCCGTCTCAGGCAGCCCCGCCACTCGTTCGGCTACCAGGAATTCCGGCAGCAGATCCGATATCCGCACCGCGAAGGGAGCGATTTCTGCGGATTCCACCACGGCCTGCCGGTCCGTTTTCATGGCATTGACCCGAATGCCGAAACGCGGTCTTTGGTTGTCGGCCCGGCAGAGGTTCAGTGTCTTTTCCCCGCCGAATTGTCTCAGCCAGTTCCGTATGAGCCATTCAGGATGAGACCATTGTATGGCAATATCCTCCGCCTTGCCGCCTGATGGAAGCGAAAGACTCTCGGGATGACGAAGGATATTCCGCAACACCCCGTTAACCACCCGGGCCCAATAATCTCCGTTATTTTTTCCGGCCAGATGAACGGCTTCATGGACCACAGCGTAATCAGGGATCCTTTCTGAAAAACGAATCTGGTAGAGGGCAATGATCAGATGCCAGCGCGTCATCTCCGGCATCTTTTCCCAGCGGCCCCTGTAGGCCCGTCTGAGCCAGTACTCCAGGGTCAGCTTCCATCGTATTGTTCCGTTAACCAGCTCTGTCAGCAGAGATCGATCCTCAGAAGAAAACGAAGCGTTCCGGATTGTCTCCTGCAGCAGGATGTCTGCATAGCTGGCATCGGCAAATACTCTGCGGCAGATACTCGCCGCCGACATCCGGATTTTGTCTCCATTACCGCTGATGCTCTCCTCCCGATTCGACCTGGTTAGCTGAACTGTTCTCCCGTGTGCAGATCACTCCCCCGCAAAAATGCGGGCACTGCCAAGCGCTTTTTACCCTGCTGCTGCAGCTCCAGTAGCTCGACCATATCCTGGCCCGCCTGCACCAGGATACGATCCGGCCGCGGCAGCAAGATTTCTCCAGCCGCATATCGGGATTCGAGAGAGGGAGCAACGGCGGCCCTGGTAAGCTTCAGGCGTGCTCCCCTCCATTCCGTTACCGCTCCCGGACTTGGTGATAGACCCCGGATAAGATTGACAATCTCTTCCGCTGGTCGGTTCCAGTCTATCCGAAAGAGGGACGGAGTCAGCTTCGGGGCTCTCGTGGGTTTTCCATTCTGAGCTTTCTCTTTTACCCTCCCTTGCTCGATAAGCATGGCGGTGCGGGAGACCACCTCCGCCCCCAGCAGTGCCAAACGGTCATGCAGCTCTCCGGCTGTCTCGCCTTCATGAATGTGGAGCCGTTCCTGCAGGATTATGGGACCGGTGTCGACTTTCTCTCTGAGGAAAAAAGTTGTTACACCTGTTTCCTTTTCACCCTGAATCAGGGCCCATTGAATGGGGGCCGCTCCCCGGTATTTCGGCAACAGCGAAGCGTGCAGGTTAAAGGCTCCATAGTTCGGGAGAGTATAGATTGAAGGGGGAAGAATACGAAACGCCACCACTACGAAACAGTCAGCCCGGAACGCGGCCAGCTGACCCCGGAATGACTCGTCATTCAGATTCGATGGCTGCAGCACCTTTAGACCGGCTTCCAGTGCCGCTTCCTTTACTGGAGTAGGCTTTCGTTTTCGTCCCCTTCCCCGAGGCAGATCAGGCCTGGTTATCACCGCGGGAATGCTATGGCCGTCGGCCAGAAGCCGCCGCAGACTTGGTACAGCAAAATCGGGAGTGCCCATGAAGACGATGAGCATAATCGTTTACCTTGTTAACACCTGCGCGATGGCGTTACGGCTCATCTCAATTTTAACGCTGTCGGAAAATTTAACGATAACAGTACCCTCATTCTCCTTAAAACCGGCGACACTGCCGATCAGCCCGCCGGAAGTCATTACCTTATCTCCTTTTTGCAGGTTATCAAGCATGGCCTTGTGTTCCCGCTGTTTCTTGGCCTGGGGCCGGATCATAAAAAGATACATGATAAAAATAATCACGATGAGCGGCAGAAAAGCCAGCAACGATCCTCCGCCCTGTCCTCCGCTTCCCATCATTAACATAATCTGATACATGCTTTCCTCCTTGTTTACGATGTGGTTTGATTGTATTCGTTTAAAAAGTCTTCCATCCATGAACGGTAGTTGTCTTCCACGATAGCCCGGCGGGCTTCGCTCATCAGCCGCATGTAGAAATGTATATTGTGAATGGAAGCCAGTGTAAGCGCCAAGATCTCCCCGGTATTGAAGAGATGTCGCAGATAGGCCCGGGAAAAATTCTTGCAGGTATAACAGCTGCAGGTTTCATCCAGAGGACGGTAATCATCCCGGTAAGTCTGATTGCGGAGCAGCATTTTTCCGGTCCTGGTGTAGACGGTGGCGTTCCGTCCGTTCCGGGTGGGGATGACACAGTCGAACATGTCGATTCCCGCGGCAATGGCCTGCACGATATCATCAGGTGCCCCTACACCCATGAGATATCGGGCTTTATCGGAAGGAAGCAAATCGGCCGTATACCCGGTGATCCGGATCATCTCTTCCCGTGATTCCCCCACTGCCAGGCCACCGATAGCGTAGCCTTCGAAATTCATTTCCACCAGACGGGCAGCGCTCAGTTTGCGTATTTCGGGAAAAACACTGCCCTGGACAATACCGAAAAGAGCCTGATCATACCCATGCCGTGATTTAGTTTCATGGTAGTGTTTCAGACTGCGTTCGGCCCAGAGCAGGGTGCGCCTGTTTGCATCGGCAGCTGTTTCAGGGCTGCAAGGATACCCGGAGCATTCATCTAAAACCATCATTATATCGGGACCTAAAGCGCGCTGGATATCAATCATGGATTCAGGAGTAAAGGCGTTCCGGGAACCGTCGATGTGGGATTGAAACCGCACCTGTTTATCGTCAATGCTCCTCAGGCCGGCCAGGCTGTAAACCTGATATCCACCGCTGTCGGTCAGCATGGGACCATCCCAGCCGCTGAAGGCATGCAGGCCTCCGGCTGCCGCCACCACCTCGGGCCCTGGTCTGAGAAAGAGATGATAGGCGTTTCCCAGGATCATTGTTACCCCTGCTTCCTGCAGCTGAACCGGCGTCAGGGCTTTGACACTGGCTTTGGTGCCCACCGGCATAAAAACGGGCGTTTCGATTTCGCCGTGATCCATCCTGAGTCTTCCGGTTCTGGCTTTGGTACCCGTATCACTATGCTCCAGAGTATACATCATTCAGTCGCCGATGTTTCCTGATGAGGGGAAAAGCGACTGCACCACCTCTCCCACGGTCCTGACACCCGTGATCTTCACATCTTTGGGGGGAGTGACAGAACCGCTGTTGGCCGAGGGCAGGACCAGGGTATTGAAACCAAGGCGGGATGCCTCCTTCACGCGGCTGTGCACGTGGGAGACACCTCGTACCTCTCCTGTCAGGCCGATCTCTCCGAACAGGGCCATCGATGCGGGGAGAGGACGATCCTTCAGACTTGAAACCAACGCGGCGGCCACCGCCAGATCCGAGGCCGGTTCGTTGAGCTGCAATCCGCCCGCGGTATTCACGAACACGTCCTGGGTACCGAATTTAAAACCGAGACGCTTTTCCAGAACTGCCAGCAGAATAGCGAGCCGGCGCTGGGGGATCCCTGTCGCTGTACGCTGCGGCATACCATAACTCGTGGAGGACACCAGCGCCTGTACCTCTATGAGAAGGGGACGCGACCCTTCCAGACTGACGGTGATCGCCGTCCCCGACACTCCTTCCCGGTTTTCACCGATGAGATACCGGGAGGGATTGCTTACTTCAATAATGCCCCGGTCGGACATCTCGAAAATACCAACCTCATTGGTTGATCCGAAACGGTTCTTTACGGCCCGGAGAAGCCGATAGAGATGCTGATCGTCTCCTTCCAGCATGAGCAGTCCGTCCACCAGATGTTCCAACACCCGGGGACCGGCTATATTTCCGTCTTTGGTGAGATGCCCCACCAGGAACATGGCGATGGAGGACTCTTTGGCGGCCAGCGTCAGACTGTGCCCCGATTGCCGAACCTGACTGACATTGCCCGGCAGACTTTCCAGAAGTGGAGAAAATATCGTCTGCACCGAATCAACCACTGCCACCTGCGGCTTGGTTTCCTTGAGGCAGTTCAGGATGGCCTCGACATCCGTTTCAGCTAAAAGTAAAAAATTATCGCTGGAAAGGCCCAGTCTGTCCGCGCGCATCTTGATCTGGGAAAGTGATTCCTCTCCTGAGATGTACAGCACTGTGCGCCCCTGCCGGGCCAGGGCCTCCCCCGCTTGCAGAAGCAGAGTGGATTTGCCTATTCCAGGCGCGCCGCCCACCAGGAAGACGCCTCCGGGAACCAAACCGCCTCCCAGCACCCGGTCCAGCTCTCCAATTCCGGTACCCAGACGCATCTCCACTGCGGGCTTGACTTCGGTTATCGGCAATGGCTGCGGAACGAATGAGGATTTCTTCCCTCGGGAACCGGAACTTTCCCGGATCACCACTTCTTCCACGAAACTGTTCCAATTCCCACATTCTGGGCAACGGCCCAGCCAGCGCGGAACGCTGTACCCGCACTGCTGGCATGTATATACACTGCGCTGTTTTGCCGTCATCGCTCATCCCCCGCCTTCAGCTCTGTTTTACCGCAGAAAGCGCGGATCTCTTTTTTTTCACTCTTTTTGAATTCATCGATACTGCCGGAAAAAATGATCCTGCCTCCTTCCAGCATGGCAATACTGTCACCCACATGGAAGGCGCTGTCCATTTTATGGGTGACAATTATGGAAGTCAAACCGAGACGCGCCTGTGTCTCCCTTATCAGGGCATCGATAGCCGCGGAGGTGATGGGATCAAGTCCGGTGGTCGGTTCGTCGTAGAGAATGAATTTAGGATCCATGATCAAGGCCCTGGCCAGACCGACCCGTTTCCTCATGCCCCCCGAGAGTTCGCTTGTCATTTTGTCCTCAGCTCCCGCCAGATCTACCATGGAAAGCTTGCTCTTTACCCGGCCGCGAATTTCTTCCTCGCTGAGTCTGGTATGTTCTACCAACGGCAGGGCCACGTTTCCCGCCACTGTAAGGGAATCGAACAGGGCCGCGCCCTGAAACAGCATCCCGAATTTGCGGCGTACCCGGAAAAGATCATTTTTTTTCATCCCGATTATATTTTCGCCGTCAACCAGTATTTCCCCCGCTTCCGGGCGAATCAAACCGATAATAGATTTGAGCAGCACACTCTTGCCGCAGCCGCTCCGTCCCACGATGACCGTTGACTTACCTTCATCACAGAGGAGATTAACGTCTTTTAAAACCTCTTTGTCGTCGAATGATTTTTTCAGATGTTTTATTTCAATCACCGGTAACCGCATCATTTAAAAAAGAATCATTGCTAAAAGATAATCGGCAATCAAAATGAACGCCGAAGAGTAGACAAAGGCTTTGATCGTCGAACGTCCCACTCCTTCCGCCCCTCCTTTCGTATTCAGGCCGATAGAACAGCCGATCACCGCAGTTCCGGCCCCGAACACCAACGCCTTGATGATCCCGGCGGTGACATTATGGGCCAGAAAGTGCTCCTGAATGCTGGCAAAGAATACCCGAGGTGAAAGGTCAAGGAGAAATCCCGCCACTGCCACGGCTCCGATATGAGCAATGATATCGGCGTAGATCACCAGTACGGGCAGCATGACAGTACCCGCGAAAATCCGTGGTGTAGCCAAGAAACGTAACGGGTCGATGGCCAGAACCTCCAGCGCATCCACCTGCTCCGTGACCTTCATGGAACCAAGTTCTGCGGCCAGGGAAGCTCCCACCCGGCCGGCGATCACCAAACCGGTAAGCACCGGCGCCAGTTCGATAAGGATAGCCGCGCTCACCGCCGCGCCCAGAAAATTAAGGGCCATTTCCCGACTGACGATTCCCTGAAACTGGTAAGCGGCCTGCCAGGCTGATACCGCTCCGGTGAAGAGACTGACCACCGCCACCAGGGGAAGCGACGTAACCCCTATTTTCATCATTTGGGAAAAGAGAAGACGTGAATGGGTTGTGAGGTAGCCGGCATTTCTCACTACTCCCGCCAGCAGCATCACGCTTCTTCCCGTCTCCTGAAGAAGGTTCAGCACCTGCCGGCCCGTCTTTCTCAACACCCAGATCATTCCGGCCTATATAATCCTGTTTTGTGAATATATTCCTCCACCGCGGCCGGGACGAGAAAATGTATGGATTTCCCCTGTCGTACTCTTTCCCGAATACGGCTCGAAGATATATCGATGAACGGAAAGGGAATCACGTTGACCTTTGAGAGGAATTCACCATCGGCCTTTTCCAGCGGGAAACCAGGCCGCAGGCATACTACCATCTGAACCAATGACAGCACCGTTTCCGGGTGCTTCCAGGTATGCAGTTCCAGAAGGGTATCCGCTCCGATGATCATGAAAAGTTCGGCATTCTTGTAGTGATGATCATCCAGTAAACTCCGCACCGTATCTATCGTATATGAAATTCCTTCCCGGCCCAGCTCCACCTCAGAGATATCGTAATCTTCTTCATGGGCCAGAGCCGCTTCCAGCAGGGCCCGCCTGACAGGTGCCGGAGTCAGCTCATGTGATTCCTTATGTGGCGGACGGCCGGATGGGATAAAGACGATTCTATCCAGCAGCAACTCACTCTTCGTCCATTCCGCCATAATCAAATGACCCAGATGGACCGGATCGAAGGTCCCTCCCATAAGCCCTATTCGCATCTACTTTTCTTCCTTGATGGTATACTTGCTCAATTCTTCTTGTATGCTGCGCAGTCGGCTTTCCGCTTTCTCTCTATATTTGCTTTCCGGGAATTTCGTCAGCAGTTCCTGAAAGGTCTTCTCCGCGTCCTCCAGGTCTCCCATGCTTATATGACATTCTCCTTTTCGATATAAGGCGTCGTCTATCATATCAGTGTCGTAGAATTCATCGATAACCGTTTGATAGGAAATGAGAGCGGCCCGCTGATAGCCCATCTTGCGATAGAGTTCTCCTACCTTGAATTCCTTCATCCCCAGTCTATTCCGCAAGGCATGTAATCTTCTCCTGGCTTCGACAGCGAATTCCGAGTTCGGATACTCTTCGAGAAATAACTGGTACTGACTGATCGCTTTGTTGGTATACTCTTGATCGAGTGCATATTTTGGTGAGAGTTCATCATACGACCGGGCTATTTTAAAAACAGCATCATCGGCCAATTCGCTCTGCGGCATGCTCGACACCAGTTTCTTGAATTCTTCAATGGCCAGAATGTATTCTTCGTTGTAAAAATAGGATTCTCCCAGATAAAACTGCGCCTTCTCAATGATCGGATTACCTGAATTGTTCATAACGACTCTGGTAAATTGCAGTTTGGCATTGTAATAGTCTTTCTTGTCGAAGAACTTTTTGGCATAGAGGAACTGCTCCTCCGGGGCCATTTCCTGGAAGTTTACCAGTTCCCGTCTGCAACCGGA
This sequence comes from uncultured bacterium, assembly GCA_964621645.1. GTDB lineage: Bacteria > Zhuqueibacterota > QNDG01 > QNDG01 > JAGLOF01 > CAZUMH01. The sequence goes on along the minus strand of CAZUMH010000004.1, from coordinate 42,183 downwards.
TATCCCGGCCAGCATGGTGAAAAAGAAGATATAAACGAAAAATTTTCCCTGTCTCATAGCTACTCCCCAGTTTATCTGCTTCGTGCCTTATAGAACAGATAGGCGATAAGACCGAAGGTGGCGGTTGAGATGACGACCTCCGCCCATCTGTCCAAGCCACTATCTGGAAGATCTATCCGTCCCAGCAAGGCTCCATCCTTCTCCACCTCTTCACGCTCCAGAAGAGGGAAACTATCTTTCAGGCTGACAGTGAACAATCGCCCGGTTTCTTCCTGTGTCGACAGGAGGGCCCTTGTCTTGACAACCACGGTACGATCGACAACGCGGTCCTGGAACAGCCCTCCCTCATGTATTCGGTCATAATAAACCGCGGCCTGTTCAAGCCGGACAGAGAGGACAGAGGGCTGCGGTTCACTGTCTGCGATGAGAAGATGAACACCCTCCAGCATTAACTCCTGTTCCATTCTATCATATACATATGCTTCAAGAGCGGACTCCGTCGTCTTCCTATTGAAAAGCAAAGGCTCGGCCCCAGCAAGGGAATACGTATCCGTTATCATTCTTGCCAGACTGTCCGCCGCCGCCGCCAGTCGTTGTATATTCGTGGATGCTCTTTTATTTACCATGCTGTTCTGTTCTGCCCGGAGATCAGGCCAGGACAGAGTCATCATAAAAAGACAAATGAGCGCTCGATTGGGCATCCATTTTCCTCAAATCACGATGGACCCGGTGAGAAATATCCAGCGGTCATCGGCACCGATTTTCCCCTTCCAGAGGATGGCGCCGTCTAATCTCAGATGTTCCATTATCCCGTCCGGACTTCCCGGTCCGGCTCTTTGACCGTCGAACAGGCCCGCCCCCAGGCTGATATAATTCTCGCCGCCGCGGTAGCGTGTGTATCCCAGCCGCAGTTTTAACTTTTGCAGAGGAAGCAGTTCCAGCCCCAGATGCGGTTCTCTTACCGCGGCTTTATCCTCATCACTGACATTCCGGATATCGGCGGCAAGGCATAAAAAAGTCACTGGGGCGTAGCGCACACCAATATTCAGCGTCTCATCCGCAAACCGCTCCATCACCAGGTGTTCATCTTTAAATCCGGGAGGAAAATTCATAAAACAGATGCCGACATCCAGAGAATGTTTCATCATAATGGAAAGTCCGTATCGATACCCCACACCCCATGAGGTACCGTTCTCGGTTTCTTTGGTCAGGTATTCCGCCGAGGCTCCTATCGCTACCCGAGGTGCCAAAGCAAGGGACATGCCCACTATGGTGGAACCACGTTGAAATAATCCCTTCCCTGAAAAAACCTGCGGCCGGATCAGTCTCTCTTCCGGAACGAGGGACTCATTATAGAGAACCAATCCAACAGCCACTCTCCCTAATGAAAGTGACATTCCCTGAAAAAGAGAAGCAGTATAAAACCGCCAGTCATTCCGCATTCCCGGAGATTTCGCCACGATAAGAGGAGCAAAAGGATTAAGGGAAATAGAGAACCGGGCAGACAGCACCCCAGGCGATGGCATGAAGGCGGCTGGATTATACGCCAGCGCCGGCAGGCCGTCCCGCCAGGCGGTATAGGCCCCCCCCAGAGCCATTGGAGCAGCCTGCAGCGTGCTTATGGTAACATACCGGGGATCTTCGGCATACAAGGAAGCGCTTAACAATAAAACAATAATAATCAACTTGGTTTTCACGCTTCTTTTCTCCGACGACGTTTTTTCAAAGTGATCCCCAGCGTCCCCAGGATAATCACAGCAGTGGGCAGATAGATTAACCAGGGGAAGACCTTTCCGTGTCTGGTATAGAAGGTTCGGGATTGTCCCAGTTTCACCGTGCAATTCAGGAGCGCAGTTCGATATAAAGGCGTCTCTTGGTGGATTCTGCCCCAGGCATCGATATAAGCTGAAATACCGGTATTGGCGCAGCGTACGACAGGGGTTCTGTTCTCTATGGCCCGCAGTACGGCCAGACGCTCGTGCTGATAGGGACCGGAGGTACGGCCGAACCATCCGTCATTTGTCTGGATGATGAGAAAATCCGCCCCGGCACTTACTGATTCCCGTATAAGTTCCGGAAAAACAGAATCATAACAGATAGCAGGGGCATAGGCGACCTCTTTACCGATAGAGGGTGCCATGGAATGGAATACGACAGCCGAATCCCCCGACATAAAGTTGCCAATCGTCAGGAATAGTTTCCTGGTGTAGGTATACAGCCAGGGGTATTTTTCCGAGAACGGCACTTTTTCGGAGAAGGGAACCATATGCCGTTTATTGTAAATATGAACCCCGACCTCCCCCGGCTTCATTTGAAATGAACTGTTGTATTTATTTTTGGTTTTGTAATCATAATCCGCGGTGCCAAACACCAAGGTAATGCCCAAGGAATCAACCAGGTGCCGCGTACCCCGATAATGCTGCACCTCATAGCGCATATAGCAGGGAGCCGCCGTCTCGGGCCAGACGATCAGATCCGGCTGGAATTCAGACGCCTGACGTGACATGCGGTAATACACGGCAAAATTAGAATCGATAAAGCTGCGGGTCCACTTGATGTAGGGATTGATGTTGCCCTGCACAATTGAAACCTTAATCGACGGCGCTTCACCGTCATCTTCAGACGGCATGACGCCCACACCATAGAGATACGGAGCGACAATGAAAAGCAGGGCCGAAGCAGCAAGAATCAGTTTGGCGCGCAGGGATTGTTTCTCATATAATAATTTGTATAAAAGCACGTTGACGATGACGATCCAGAAGCTCACTCCGAAAGTGCCGGTAAATGAGGCGAACTGGATTAATGCAGGGAAGGATGTCATGGTATTTGCCAGCAGGTTCCAGGGAAACGCCAGCTCTCCCCAGGAGGAAAGCAGCTCGACACCAACCCAGAGGAAAGGAGCCGTCCAGAGAGCAGACGCTCCCCACTGCTTACTGAGCCAGGCCAGTACCAGACAGAAGAGACCGCTGTATAACGGCATTACCAGCAGGCTCCCGATGAACCCGGGGATCGTGGCCCAGCTGATCCAGTAAACGGTAGCACCGCTCCAGATCAACCCCATAAGGAGTCCGCCCTTCACTGCTTCCCTTGGGCTCTTGCCCTGCAGGAACATGAAAAGAGGGATCAGGGCCACAAAAGCCGCAATCCCCAGTGGAAAGGGCGGGAAAGCAAGCACCAGCAATACCGCCGTTATCATTAGTAATAGAAGGTCCCGCCGGCTCAACAATCCTCCCGCCTAATTCTTCCAGATTCCTCTTCTTCCAGGTGGTCAAGATAGCACTGCAAAAGCAGCACGGCAGCCATTCTATCCACCTTCGATTTATTTTTACCTGTTTTAATCCCCATCGACTGTAACACTTTTTTTGATTGCACCGATGAGAGCCGCTCGTCCCATAGAATTACAGGGAGAGCCAGGCTCTTCCTCAAATGCTCTGCAAAGCGCTCGACTTCTCTGGTCATGGAACTTTTCTCCCCTGAAAGAGACAGAGGAAGACCCAGTATTATTTTCTTTACTTCCCTGGTGCGGATTAGTTCCTCTATTCTCCGCGTTATCTCTTCCCGGGGAGCTCCTTCCCAGGTGTCAACCGGTTGAGCCGTCAGTAAGAGTTCGTCACTGATGGCAACTCCTATCCGGCGTCTGCCATAGTCCAGGCCAAGAAATCGCGCCATTTATTCCAGCGGCTGCTTCAAAACTTCTTTAAGGAGCTTGCCTGCCTTGAAGTGGGTCTTTCTGCGAGCCGGAACGTAAATGATCTCGCCTGTTTTGGGATTTCTGGCTTTGGGCTTGGGTTTGGTTTTTTTAACTTCGAAGACACCGAAGTCACGGATCTCGATTCTGATCTCAGGATTAGCTTCAGACATGTACTGGCGCAGAGCGGTAAAAATACCGTCGACGATCTTCTCGGTCAGATAAATCCGTTCACCGACCAGCTTCGCGGTACGCTTCGCTACATCCTTCTTGGTGATCGTTACCATGTTGCTCATCGATTACTCCTTTGGTTAATTATGGACACCTATGCGCTTCAAGCAGATAATTACGTTGCCTTCTCCTGTCGCTCGACAGAAAGAACTCCTTTATTATTCAGAAGCCGTCTGATAATGCGGGTCAGATGCGTCAAGTCTTTTACTTCAATGATCAGGAACGACGTAATAATTCCGTTCTCGGTATTCATCTCAGCTTTGATAATATTGGCATCCAGCGAAGAGATGATCTCTCCCACATTCATCAGAAAATCTTTTCGGATGTCGGATAGTATTTTCAGCTGTACCAGATAGTGGTGGTTTCCCGCCAGATCCCAGGAAACGTCTATCATACGTTCCTGATTGCTTAAAAGGGCAAGCGCGTTGCGGCAATCCCGGCGATGCACCACTATGCCCCTTCCCTTGCTGATATAGCCGATTATGGGATCACCCGGCACGGGATGACAGCAATTGGCGAATCCTATTACCAGATTATCCTCTCCCTGAACCCTGACACCTCTGGCCGAACTGCGGGCCCGAGTGACGAAACGATCGATGAGACTTTTCTGCTTCCCGGTCTTCTCAACAGAAAATTTATCGGGATCGATTTTTTCCAGCAGCCTTTGAAAGGATATCTCTCCATGTCCCAAGGCTACATATAAGCGTTCCAGAGAAAGCCCCTTCCACTCCTTGGCGATTTCCTCCAGTTTGGTCTTATTCAACCGGACATGGTATTTTTTCAGTTCCCGTGAGAGAATCTCTTCACCGAGTTTCTCCGCTTCTTGCGAAAGCGTCTCTTTTATCCAGTGCTTGATCTTGCTTTTGGCTTTGGACGTACGCACGAAAGTGAGCCAGTCACGGCTGGGCCTCTGGCTCTGGGAAGTGATAATTTCAACCGAATCGCCGTTATGGAGCTTGTAATTGAGCCCCACAATCCTGCCGTTTATTTTGGCGCCGATACATTGCATACCGATGTCGGTATGTACCGCGAAGGCGAAATCAACCGGCGTCGATCCGGCCGGAAGCTTGAGCAGATCTCCGCGAGGGGTAAAGACGAACACTTCATTGGTAAAAAGATCCGTCTTGAGAAAATCAAGATACTCTTCGGGATTAAGCTGTTCCTGGTGCCAGTCAATCATCTCGCGTACCCAGGCGCTGTAGCGGTCCAGCTCGTCTTCCTTGATTTTCTGTTCCTTGTATTTCCAATGTGCCGCAATGCCGATTTCCGCGATCCGGTGCATTTCCTCGGTTCTGACCTGAATTTCCACCATTCTTCCTTCCGGCCCGATAACCGTGGTATGCAAAGACTGATACATGTTGGATTTGGGTGTGGCTATATAGTCCTTGAACCTCTCCTGAACAGGAGTGAAAAGCGTATGGAGAATCCCGAGAGCGTAATAACAATCATCCACCTTCGAGACGATCACCCGTATGGCCAGTATATCATAGATTTCCTCTATGGGTTTGTCCCTGTTGACCATCTTTTTATGGATGGAAGAGAGTGTCTTCGCCCTTCCCATCACCTTTGCCTCCACCCCATGCTTGTCCAGGGCATTCTGGATAGGTTCCACCACCCGCCTGATATACGCCTCCCGGGCCTCCCTGCGTTCATTGATCTGGCGGGCGATGGAAGTATATTCGGCCGGTTCCAGAGCCTTGAACGCCAGATCATCAAGCTCCCATTTGATGCGGGCGATACCGAATCGATGAGCCAGCGGAGCATAGACCTCCTTGGTCTCAAGGGCGATCCGGTACGCTTTTTTCTTGGGAAGATGCTCCAGTGTCCGCATATTGTGAAGCCGGTCAGACAGTTTGATGATAATGACACGCAGATCCTTTGCCATGGAGAAGATCATTTTGCGGAAGTTCTCCGCCTGTTGTTCCTCCTGGCTTTGAAATTTAAGCTCGCTGATCTTGGTCACTCCATCAACCAACTGGCCGACTTCTTCACCGAATTTTTCACTGACCTCCTCGATAGAGATGCCGGTATCTTCCACTACATCGTGCAGCAGACCCGCGACGATAGTGGTAATGTCCATACGCAGATCCACCAGAATTCGCACAGTCTCCAGACAATGGTCGATATAGGGAACCCCTGATAGCCGCAGCTGGTCACGGTGGGCTCTGTAGGAAAAATTATAGGCACGGCGCAGAAGCGGTAAATCCGGATTGGGGATGTATTTTTTGATATTATGCAGTATGGAGTTGAAGACCCGGCGATAATGCAGCCTGACATCCGTTTCGAGAGAAAGCGGATGATCCGACTTGTTCTCTTTTTTGGCGGTGATCACTGATTTTGACGATATCAAGGCCATCATCAATCTCTTTTATTCAGTCGCTTGCTTCTTCACCGGCCGGGTTTTCAAAACGGGCCCATCTTTTGATGAAATTCAGATACACAGTGCCTACCGGCCCGTTTCGCTGTTTCCCGATGATCAGTTCAGATTTTCCCACCAGATCCTTGGATTCCGCTTCTTCCGGGCGGAGATAGAATTCGGGACGGTAGATAAACAGGACAACATCTGCGTCCTGTTCAATGGCACCCGATTCCCGTAAATCAGAGAGCATGGGACGTTTATCCCCACCACGCATTTCCACGGCCCGTGAAAGCTGTGAGAGAGCCAGGACCGGAACATCCAGTTCCTTTGCCAGCGCCTTGAGGGAGCGGGAAATGGTTGATATCTCCTGCTGTCTGCTCTCCATATTTCGGGGCCCCTGCATCAGCTGCATATAGTCAATGATGACGAGACCGATGTCATGCTCTTTCTTCATGCGCCTGGCTTTGGCCCGCAGCTCCAGCACTGTCATTCCCGGGGAATCGTCGATATAGATGGGAGCGGTCGCCAGATCACCGGCCCTCATACTCAATTTTTGCCATTCATCATCCGCCAGTCTCCCGGTTCGCAGCGAATGGGCGTCCACCCGGGCTTCGGCGCAAAGCAACCGCATAGCCAGCTGCTGATTGGACATCTCCAGGCTGAAGAAACCGATCGGCGTTTTACCGTCCACGGCCGCGTTGCGGGCCACGTTCAGGCAGAAAGCGGTTTTTCCCATGGAAGGACGGCCGGCCACTACAATCAGTTCCGAGGACTGCAACCCGGAAGTCAGTTCATCGAGCTTGAAAAACCCGGTAGTTACCCCAGTAACAGTACCGTGCCGGTCGTGGAACTTTTCTATCTTCTCGAAGGTGTCGTGCATGATGGGAGATATATGCTGATAACTGCCGCGCAGCCTTTTCTCGGATAATCCGAATATTCTTTGTTCGGACCGGTCGATGATATCATACACATCTTCCTGGGCGTCGTAACAGTCTCTGGCGATATTAGCCGCCTCCTGAATCATCCGGCGCAGCAGGGCATGGGAATGAACGATTGAGGCATGATGCTCAACATTTGCCGCCGAAGGTACGATCTCGGCCATTTCGGTAAGGTAATAGGTACCGCCAATTTCATCCAGCTCTTTGCGGCGTTTCAATTCTTCCGAGAGAGTGATAAGATCGATCGGCTCGTTTTTCTCGTAAAGCGCTATTGCGGCATTGAATATTTTCTGGTGGGCACTGCGGTAGAAACTGGAAGGCTCCAGCATCTCAACGACTTTTCCCATGGAATCATTGTCGATCATCACCGAGCCCAGTACGGCCATCTCGGCATCGATGGACTGCGGCGGCACCCGGTCAAAAAGATTGGAATCATTCCGTTCTTTTTTTATTTTTAGTCCGTCGGCCATGCCGGCTTCTCCCCCACCAGTTCATCATACAGGCGCCGCAGTTCCTGCACGTCTTCCCAAACGGCCCGTTTCCACTGCGGATGCCTCAGAAGCGCCGCCGGATGATAGGTAACGATCACGGGAATGGAATCATACGTCTGCACTTTTTTGCGGAAATCCTGCAACCCTCCTTCCATCCCCAAGAGCGTGCGAGCCGCGAATCTTCCCAGGGCCAGAATCAGGGCCGGATGTATCAGTTCGATCTGCCGCTTGAGAAAAGGCAGGCAGTTTTGTATTTCTTCAGGAGATGGATCCCGGTTCTGCGGCGGCCGGCACTTGAGAATGTTCGCGATAAACACCTCATCCCTTTTGAAACCGATGGCAGCCAGAATTTTCGTCAGCAGCTGGCCCGCTTCACCCACAAAGGGACGTCCGCTGCGATCCTCTTCTGCGCCAGGCGCTTCACCAACGAGCATTATTTTTGCCTTCCGATCTCCTTCACCGAACACAGTGTTGCAGCGGGAACGGGCCAATCCACAGGTTTGGCAGGTCTGCACCCGTTTCTCCAGATCTTCCAGACCGCCTCGGTTCTCAAGCGCCGCGAAGGCCCGCTTTTCATCGATCCCGTACAGAACAGGTCCGTACAGATGTTCCTGCTGCCGCAGATAGGCCAGGGCCTGCTCTCTCGCAATTGCCTGTGTTTCTTCTTTCATTATGCGCTCAACAGGGATGCAATCCGGTCCAGAATACGTTCCGCTACAGCACGTTTGGTCATCAGGGGAAGCCGCTCCTTCTCCCCCTGTTTATCGATAATAGTAACGCGATTTGTTTCTACGCCGAATCCGGCGCCCTCCTCCAGACAGTTATTCACGCAAATCAGATCAAGATTTTTTTGCTGCAGCTTGCGGGCTCCTTCCTCTTCAGCATTTTCCGTCTCCAGGGCGAATCCGACCTTAATGCCGCTCCAGGATGTGGAACCAACTTCGGCCAGGATATCAGTGGTTTGCACCAGCGGGAGGGAAATACTTTTACCGGATTTTTTTATCTTGGATTGAACCGGTTTCTCGGGTTGATAATCGGCCACTGCAGCCGCCATGATGAGGATTTCGCTCTTTTCCAGATTCCGTATTACTTCATGCTTCATTTCTTCCGCCGTTTCCACTATGAGCACTGATACGGGAGGCGGTCTCAGCTCGGTCGGGCCGCTGATCAGCGTCACTTCCGCCCCCCGCAGATATGCCGCTTCAGCCAGCATGTAGCCCATCTTTCCTGTGGAACGGTTGGAAATAAAACGGACCGGATCCAGTGATTCCCGGGTTGGGCCCGCGGTAACCAGTACTTTCCTGCCATGAAGATCAGTGTTGTCATACAAGAAGCGCTGCACGGCAAGCAGTATCGTTTCTTCACAGGCCAGCCGTCCCGGTCCCACGGCTCCGCTGGCAAGATATCCCTCTTCAGGATCGATAAAACCGCAGCCATAGGAGATAAGCTTCTCCCTGTTGGCCAGATAGATGGGATTCTGCACCATCTGGTAATCCATGGCAGGAGCGAAGAGGACCGGCTTGCGGGAAGCAACGATAAACGTGGAAAGGAAATCGTCCGCTATTCCCGAAGCCGCCTTGCCGATAATATTGGCGGTCGCGGGACAGATCAGGATGCAATCGGCCCACTCGGCCCAGCGTACATGCCGGGTCTTAACCACCCGCAGTTCGGGGAACATTTCGGTCACGACGTCCTCACCGCTCAGGGTTTCGAAAGTAAGCGGCGCCACGAATTTGGTGGCGGCATTAGTCATGACCACCCGAACCTCCGCTCCCTCTTTTTGAAAAAGCCGCAACAGAGAGCAGGCTTTATAGGCGGCGATGCTGCCGGTCACTCCCAGAATAATGTGCTTTTGGGCCAACGATTGTTCTGGATCAGCGTTAATTAGGCTTCCTCCTCCTGGGCCTCTTCATTCTCATCACGGAAGTAAAATGTGATCTGCCCGTTTGCCATCTCCTGCATGGCGAGGGTAGTCGGTTTGGGATATTTTGGGCTCTCCCGTTTCAGAGCTTCACGGTCTATCTCCACCTCGTCAAATTCATCCGTCAGATCGCGATTGTCATTTTGAGGTATGTAATCCATATCTTTTTCGATCTGCCTCTTCTGAATATCGGTGATCTGACGGGCCCGCCTCGACATAGCCACGACGGCTTCATAAATACTCCCGCTCTGGCGGGAAAGGTCTTCGAATGATATTTCAGTCATGCTCTTCTTTTCTCCTCTGTTTTTTTATCGGACCCGTAAATGATGGTCCGCACTGATTCAATGGTTTCATCAAGGGTATCGTTTATAATGCGATGATCATAAACCTCCGATTCGGTAATCTCTTCCGAAGCTGTCTGCAGTCTGCGTTTAAGTCTTTCTTCTGATTCGGTTCCTCTTGCTTCCAGTCTCCGTCTCAACACGTCAAGGGAAGGAGGTAGCAGAAAAATCAGGATCGAATCCGGCAGGCTTGCCTTTACACTCCGGCCTCCCTGGACGTCGATATCAAGCAGTATTTTCCGGCCCTCTTCCAGCATTTTTTCAATTTGTTCCCGGGGCGTACCGTAGTAATCCCCATGGACCACAGCCCATTCCAGAAACCTCCCTGTTTCGATACCCCTGCGGAACTCCTCTGTGCCGGTAAAATAATAATCCTTTCCATCGATCTCCCCGTCCCGCGGCGCTCTCGTTGTCATGGATATGGAATAGACGAGCTCAGGATCATCATTCAACAGCGATTTGATCACCGTGGTCTTGCCACCCCCCGAGGGTGAAGAAATAACGAAAAGTCTTCCTCGTCTCACCCCTTACTCCAGATTCTGCACTTGTTCACGTATCTTTTCGATTTCGCTCTTCATATTGACACAGAGATGATTTATTTCAGCCAAATTAGTCTTGGAACTGATGGTGTTTACTTCCCGATTCAGTTCCTGGACCAGAAAATTCAATTTCTTGCCCACCACGTCCGCATTTCGGATGACGTCGTGAAAGAGATCAAAATGACTGCGCAGCCGGACACACTCTTCCGTCACATCAACTCTATCGGCCAGGACGGCGATCTCCTGGTTGATGCGTTCGGGTTCCAAATCCTGGTCTTTTAGAAGCTTTGCGATTCTGCCGCTTAGTTGTGTAAAAAGTGTCGCGGCGCTATTCCTGGAAATTTTCTCTATCTGCTTCAGATCATCTTCCAGAACTTCGATCCTTTTCCTGATATCCTCCAGCAGGGTTTCACCTTCCCGGGCCCGGGCCGCTTTCAGTTCCTTCAGAGCCGTTTTTAAGGCCCGCTGAAATTCAACCCAGATTTCCTCGTCTTCATCGCTTCCGCCGCCCGACTGGAAAATCTCAGAAAACTGGAGGAGATGTTTCAGGGTGACCGGACCCTCCAGTTCGGCCGCGTCCCGCAGATCATCAAGAAGTTTTTTTATAGCCCGGGCCGACTCACGGTTAACGGTGATATCGAGCCCGTCCGTTTCATTGTTCTGTACGGATACCTGAATATAGAGCTTGCCCCGTGATATCTTTTCCTTTACCAGATCACGGACTTCGTTCTCTCGCCTGGATAGTCCGGCAGGGAGACGGCAGGAGATTTCCAGAAACCGGTTGTTTACCGATTTTATCTCTACCCGAATGCTGTGATTCCGAACCCGTTCCTCACCGATTCCTATGCCTGTCATGCTGTATGCCATATATGCCCGATCTAATCACAATAACTTTAATAGAATACAGAGTTTATATTTTACGAAATAAAATAATGATAGTCAACAGGAATTTTTACTTTTTGCCATGTTTTTATGTGAGTTAGAGCTACTTGTCCAGAAGCTGTACCGTTGCAGAAATCTGATGAGTGGTTCCCAGTTCAGGATGGGGATAAAAACCGTAATCAATTGAGATAATAGAAAGATGAAATCCAGCTCCGGCGGTGAACGTCGTTCCCATGAGACCGGCCCGCAGGGCGACTTTTCCGTGGTAGTCCACCTCACAGCCGAGGCGGGGTTCCAGATTAGTCCGGCCCAGGTGCAGCCCCGTGTCGGATTCTCTGTTTTCAAAGCCGGCCCGAATATCAGCCAGAGTTTGCACCGTAAAACCGGCAAGGCGCAGGAAATAAGCGGCCCCCAATTGCAGAGACGGCGGTATCAGTTCCCGTCTTCCTCCGTTCCAGGCAATAAGAGTAGAGGTAAAATCCCTCACTATGACACCGGCGGTGAAGGTTTCTTTAATGGAATAAACGGCGCCGAAATCGAATCCCAGGCCCCAGGCGGAATATTCACCCGCCGCCTTGCGGATGATTCTGGCACTTCCTCCCAGGGACAGCTGCCGGGACTGTTTTCGGGAAAGCGAAATGACAAAAGCATTTTCGCTGTCGTCGATTCGCTTGAAGACATACGGATCGTTTATCTGTTTTTTCCCATCTTCGTCTACATAGATCTCGCCCAGAGGCAGGTCAGGATTCTGCAGTCTGGTGAGGGGAATCCCGTCTACGCCGAGACGGTAGAATGCCACGGCCAGACAGGTGGAAGAATTCTTTTGTATGGCGACCCCCAGAAAATCCCAGTTTACCATCCCGGCGAAGCGTTCACTGTGCATTCCCTGCATCTGGAGTCCTTCTATGGCGGCCAGTCCCGCCGGGTTCCAGTAGACTGATGCTACATCTCCCTGCATGGCGGTACAGGCTCCTCCCAGTGACAGAGAACGGGCTCCCACGCCTGTCTCCAGAAAACTGCCCCCGTATTTGGTCAGATTCTGAGCCGCCAGCACGGTGGGCAGCAGGAGGGAGTAAAGACAAAGAGTACCGATGTTCTTTATATTCTTCATATTCTTCTGTGTCAGGATGTTACCATAATATCGTAAAATCGGACTGTAAAATCCGGGGGATATCCATCCTAGCGCAGCAAGTCCTCCAGCTCCGTACCCTGTTCCGTTTTTTCGTCACGGTACTTGATGATCAGCGGGGTGGCCACACTGAGACCCAGTTCCGCTCCTCTTCCCCGGGTGATGGGACGACTCCCGGGGATGACCACCGCCCCCGCCGGGATTTCCAGTGGTCCATCCTTTTCCTTGCGGTAAACGATGTCACGTACCAGATCGTAGACGGGAGTCGATCCGGTGATGATGGTTCCGGCTCCCAGAATGGCACCCCTGCGTACGATCGTCCCCTCGTAGACGCCGCAATTCCCGCCGACCAGGACATCATCCTCGATGATGACCGGCAGCGCTCCCACCGGCTCCAGAACCCCGCCGATCTGGGCCGCGGCCGAGAGGTGCACCCGTTTCCCTATCTGCGCGCAGGATCCCACCAAAGCGTGCGAGTCGATCATACTCTCGTCATCGACATAGGCGCCCACGTTGATGTACATGGGAGGCATGCAGGTGACGTGTCGCCCCAGGTAACAGCCGTCTCGGATGGATGACCCGCCCGGCACGATACGGACCCCGTCACCTATCCCGATTTTCCGAAGAGGAAAGGTGTCCTTGTCATAGAAAACAAAATCGGCATTGATGGAAATATCCCGCAGCACTCCCAGCCTGAATCCCAGCAGGATCCCCTCCTTGACCCACAGGTTCACCCTCCAGGAATCTTTGTCCGGTTCGGCGGCTCTCGCTTCACCCCGGTTCAACAGTGTTTTGAATTCCTCAAAAACCGCCGTCGCTTTCTCCCGCTCGAGCTCTTTGGGCGGCAGATTGAAGAGCCGGGTGATTTCCTCAGGTAGATTCACTGAGCTGTTCTCCTCCATCAGGTGATGAGTCCCAGGTTTTTCAATTCCCGGCGCAGCTTTTCTCTGTTTTCCGCACTCATGGGCACCAGGGGCAGCCGGTATATTTCCTCCATGAACCCCATCATGGCCAGCCCGGCCTTCACCGGGATGGGATTTGTCTCGATAAAATCCAGTCGCATCAGATTAAACAGGCGGGCCTGCACCGTAAGCGCTTCCTTAAACTTGTTTTCCAGACAGAGATGGGTCAATTTGATCACGTCCTCCGGAGCCTGGTTGGAGACTACCGAAATCACACCGACGCCGCCCAGGGCGATCATCGGCAGCGTGTTGGGATCGTCCCCGGAAAGGAGAAGAAAATCGGCGGGTTTCTTAACGGCCAGCTCCCCGATCTGACCGATATTCCCGGAAGCCTCCTTGATACCGATGATATTGACATGGCCGCTGAGCCGAACCACGGTATCCGGCAGCATATTGCACTGAGTGCGGCCGGGAACGTTATAGAGAATGATGGGTAGATCAATACTGTCGGCGATACTCAGATAGTGCTGCACCAGCCCTTCCTGGGTGGGTTTGTTGTAGTAGGGAGTGACCGAGAGGATGCCGTCCGCACCCAGCCCGGCTATTTGGCGGGCCGTTTCCGCCACCTTGGCCGTGTTATATCCGCCGGCGCCTGCGATAACCGGCACTCTGCCGTTCGCGGCGGACACCACCGTTTCCACCACCTTCAGGTGTTCCTCGGTGCTCAGGGTGGCCACTTCGCCGGTGGTGCCGCAGGGGACCAGGAAATCGATCCCTTTGCTTATCTGAAACTCCACCAATCGCGTAACGGCTTTATAATCCACTTCTCCAGAGTCCGTAAACGGCGTCACCAGCGCCGTACCGCATCCTCTCAGATTATGTAATGTGCTCATAACCGCCGCCTTTCTCATAGTATGGTATACTGACCGGAAAAAATCCTGGTTCAGTCTATCAGAGAATCGACCACTTCTCCGAATTCGAAAAATCCTTTGCGTCCCTCGATCCAGCGGGCCGCCAGCAGGGCGCCCCTGGCGAAACCCTCTCTGGAGCGGGCCCGGTGCACCAGTTCCACCGTATCCACGGTGGAATCGAAACCGACCCGGTGTGTGCCGGGGATGTGTCCAGCCCGTACGCTGCTGATCTCCGGTCCTTTCCGGTTCGTGTGCCTTTCCAGAATTGATTTGAGAGTAAGTGCCGTACCGGATGGGGCGTCCTTCTTGAACCGGTGGTGCGCCTCCGTTATATACGGATCATACTCCGGGAAATGCTTAAAAAGAGATCCGGCTCTTTCCACCAGCCGGTAGAAGATTCTCACTCCCAGGGAAAAATTGGCTCCGTACACCAATCCGGTTCCGGCATTCCGGACGATTTTCTTCGCTTCCGGCAGAAAATCATGCCAGCCGGTGGTGCCGATCACCAGATTCTTCCCAAGCAGAGCCGCCGCCCGGATGGTGTCCGGCACGGCTTCAGGCTGGGTAAAATCAATCAGGATCGATACATCCTCCAGGGTCCCTTTGGCATTGTCATCACTGTCCAGGGGTGTATCTATATCATAGCGGGCAGCAATCTCGATCCCCTCTTCCCCGGCCAGCCGCTCCACCATACTGCCCATCTTTCCGTATCCGATAAGGGCAACTTTCATTTTTTCTTACCCCCCGTCACAAATAGTCTGTCATGGAGCACCGGCAGCATCCGCTTAAGCTGATCTCGTCTAATCCCCAGAGTAATAAAGTTCCTCGAAGCTCCCTGCTGGCAGAGGATGCAATGCGCGAGCAGGTCCGGGGTCAGGATCTCGCCGAAAATACTCCCGGGTTCGATATCCGTCCCCAAAATACTGATAAAAGACATCTCTTCCGCCTCCAGCAGCCGGCCTACTGACATCACCTCATCGTCGTGGAGACGCGGAACCGAGACTGATTCCACTGCCGTTAGCAGCTGGCTCCCTTCCAGGGCAAGGGCGCGCAGCGGCAGAGCGGCCTCCCGGCAGATCCGCATCACTTCCCGAAGCAGCTGCTCCCGGTCCTTTCCGGGAGCGAGCTCAAAGCGCAGTCCCACGATAGCGGGACGGAAGGTGATGGATAAAAATCTTTCCGGTCGCGGCGCCGGATCGGCATGGATACGTGTTCCCTGCTCATCAGGATCATGAAATGGTCGTACCCTTACCGGGATCCCCGTCTGCCTGGCAGGTTCCAGCGTCGCCGGATGGAGCACCTGGGCCCCCAGTCCGCTGAGCAGGGCCGCATCCTGATAGGAGAGTTCATCTATCCTGCGGGCCCGGGGGCAGAGACCGGGGTCCGCGGTCATGACACCGGGCACATCCTTCCATATCTGGATCTCTTCTGCTTCCAGCGCCGCCCCCACCAGGGCGGCCGTGAAGTCCGATCCTTCGAATCCCAGAGTGGTGGGGTGACCGTTCAGACTGCTTCCGATGAATCCCTGCAGCAGCGGCATCTCGTTCAATTTCAGAACCGGTTCAAGATGTCGTCTGATCCCGTCCCTGGTATGCGGCTGCAGCGGAGAAGCCGAAGTGAAATTCTCGTCGGTAATGATCATCTCTCCGGAATCGAACAGCCGGGTAAGGCAGCCCCTATGCCGCAGAACATCATTAAGAAGCAGGGTTGCCAGCCGTTCACCATATCCCAGCAGATGGTCCCGGCTGCGGGGTGAAAATTCCCCCAGATCGCCGATCCCGCTGACCAGTCTTTCCATTTCCCTGCGGTAGGTGTCCCAGGGATCAGAGGATGGCACCTCCTCATCCGCACCGCTTTCTCTCCAGAGTTTCAGGTGAGCGGAGAAAATTTCATCTATTTTCTTCAGGGCCCGGGCGGAATCTCCGGCTGCGGCCGTTTCACCCGCATCAAGCAGGCTTCTGGTTGTCTTGCCCAATGCCGAGATCACCAGAACCAGCCGATTCTTTTTATGACACTCGATGATACGGCACAACTGCTGGATGGATCCCGCTTCCCTCAGGCAGGAACCACCGAATTTCATCACCAGCAGACTCACGGCCACTCTCCACTGATCAGTTTTCCGGCGGCGGTTTCGTAGATCCGCACCGCTTCCAGCAATTCCGATTTCAAGATTTTTTCATCAGGAGTATGGGCCTCGCGTATCGAACCCGGACCCAAAAGCAGCGCCTTGCCCCAATTGGTAAGGATCGACAGATCGGTGGCAAAGGAGACGATTTCCGCCTCCTCTCCGCCGGGAACGATCGTGCGCAGGGGCTCACATCGAAAAAGGACGTCTACGCCGGCCCGGTCCCGCGCCAGCGTGTTGATCTGTTTCAGAATCCGGGCGGATGGAACACTGCAGCGGAACATCAGTTCCGCCTCGGCCTCATCCGGGACGACATTTCCTGAAATTCCTCCTCTGATGGTGCCGATATTACACGTCGTCTCTCCGAAAATACCGGAGGATGGCCAAGTCTGAGAGCGGATATCATGCAGCAGATCCAGCAGGACAAGGATCGCCGATCTGCCCTCCTCCGGGCAGGCGGAATGGGCCGTCCTGCCTTCCGTATAGAGACGCACTCGCAGCACGCCGAGACTTCCCGCCGCGAACCGGTTCCGGGTGGGTTCCCCGTTGACGATGAACGTGCTTCCTGGTGATATATCATTGGCCAGCCGGGCCCCGTCGCTGCCCCGTTCCTCGCCCACCACCAGCAGCAGAGCCACCGGTGCTTCAGCGCGGCGCAGTTTTTCCGCGGCGGTGATTTGAGCCGCCAGGGATCCCTTGGCGTCGCAGCTGCCGCGCCCGTAGATATATCGTTCATCCTGGCTGTACGGGACGAACGGCTCGACCGTGTCGAGATGCGTGGAAAAGACCAAAACCGGATCCCTGACAACGGCGAAGATATTGAAACGTTCCGAATCCAGCGGCTGGATATGTATTTCCCATCCCTGCTCCTGAAGATAATCCCGCAGAAAACGGCAGAGATCTCCTTCCCTGCCGCTGGGAGAGGGAATGGAGACGAGTTTTTCATGCAAAGGAAGAATATCCAAAAAAATGTCTCTAACTTATAAATTGACAAAAGATTAAAGGATTGGATAAATATACGTAAACCTGGCAGGAAAGTCAAGATTGAAGAAACGCGGGATATCCTGATCGTTGCAGTTCCAGGAATGGGCGGCAGAGGTTCATCCTGAATCGAAAAAGAGGAAAAGCCGAAACAGACGGCTGTTCAAATACACCGCGGGTTTCGGCTTATTGCATCGGACCCCGTAAGAGATGGGCCCCGTCACGGCCAGGAACTGTTACCACTCTAACACATTCTTCTCCCCCAGCAGCTGCAGCAGGCGCCGCTGTACTATTTCATCCTTCATATCCAATCGCTTGGCGTTCTGTTCCCGCAGACCCGCGATTCTCTTTTCCAGACGTTCGATCTCCTGCTGTCTGTTCTTCTGCCGGAGCTCAAATATCCTGTTCAGCAGATCTTCCAGTTTTTTCCTGATCGCTTCCTTTTCCGCTTCATTACTTGCATCCTTGTACTGCTGGGCCAAGTCCAAACTTTCCGCGTCCAGCTTGTTTTCTTCCAGGAGTTCCTGGTAGCGCTCCGGATCTTCCTGTTTCAGCCGGTTCATGGTGTTCATTTCTCTGCTGAATCTGACCAGGGCCCTGCGGTAAAAAACGGGCCGGTCTGTGCGCAGCTGCTCCAGCTGCTTCAGCCGTTCAGGATGGTACTTGGACACATACTCCAGCACCTGCCGTTCCATCTCTCTGGTCAGCTGCTGTTCTGCCTGTCCGCCCCGGTTTGGCTGGCGAACCTGGCCCGCGGCAGCGGAACTAAGAGAGAGGGCCAGGATTATGATCAGCCCTTTTTTCATGTTCATCGGAACCCTCCTTCTATTTTAATTCTGTTATCTCTTGTTGGATACGATCCATGCTTTCATCAATCTCCTGCATATGTTCCGAAGAGATTGATATGGTTGAGATATCACTCTCCGTCAATCCGTTCAATGCTACCGTTGCATTGAGGCTGATATCATCGATATGATCATCGATCGCCATCGACTGGGAAATGAAATCATCGTTCCAGGCCAGAAGCTGCTGTCTGTCTCCTTTGAAGGGATTGAAGATCAGCAGGGCAAGACAGACCGCCGTTGCCGCGGTAGGAAAGCCCCAGAGCCAATATCTGGAAACCTGAAAAGACTGAATCCGATAGCGCAGCTGCCGGACCAGCCCTTCCCCGGCACGGTTCCCGGCGGCCGATTTCAGAATGGTTCGGCGCACGGATCGCGACGGAGCAACCCTTTTCAGATTCTTTGCCGCTGCGGTAAGACCGCTGAGAAATTCCACTTCTTCCCGGCACTCCCGGCACTCTTCCAGATGGAGCCGATAGGCTTCCATCCGGCGGGGGCTGAGCTCTCCGCTCAGATAGAGCAGCCCTCTTTTTTTAAACTCAGGACAGGACATGCTGAATTTCCTCCCCAAAGGTATCCTGAAAAATCTTGCGCAGATTACGCACCGCGTAGTGCATTCTGCCCAACACGGTATTCAAGGAACAATTCATGATTTCCGCTATTTCCTTGAATGGTATTTCTTCTTCAAGCCGCATGAGAACCACCGAACGCTGTTCTTCAGGCAGTTCCTGTATCGCCTTCTTCAACAGATCCTTTCTCTCCGTGTGATGCAGCAGCTCTTCCGGTG